>NZ_JBYZMP010000005.1:287177-390502 GCF_058216375.1 Pontibacter sp. GD7
TAGGGACAGCCAAAGTGTTGACAGCAACAGGTCTTGTGATCAACGACGGCAACGACGGCAATAACTACAGCATCAGCTACGCAGCCAACAACACCGGTGCGATTACGGCAAGAGCCCTCACAGGAACCTTCACTGCTTCCAATAAAATATATGATGGCAACACTTCTGCCGCCGCTACTAACCTTCAGTTGGTAGGTGCGGTGAGCACAGATAATGTGAGCCTGTCTGGCGGCACAGCTTCTTTTGACACCAAAGACAAGGGTACAGGCAAGACAGTGACTCTGACAAGTGCAGTTCTTGCTGGCACTGATGCTGGCAACTACACCTTGACTTCAGTAGCCACTACGACAGCTGATATTACGGCCAAGGCGCTGACGGCTGCCTCCACCGTGGCACCTAAGGTGTATGATGGTTCTGAGGCTACCGGCACGGTAACACTGGGCACGGTAACAGGCCTTGTGGGAACTGAAACGCTGGTGATCACGCCATCTGCCAGCAACTATAGCAATGCCAACGTAGGCACGGACAAAGCCACGATGATCTCTTACGCCCTAGCTGACGGCACCAACGGCGGCAAGGCTTCGAACTACAGCATGGCCGACCTGTCATCTTCTGGTGCCATCACGGCCAAGGTGCTGACTATTACTGCCGGCAACCAGAGTGTGGCTTACGGTACACTGGCAAGTGCGGTGACCGGTGCTGGTAGCTATACACCATCAGGCTTCGTGAATAGCGAGGGCGCTTCTGTGATCAGCGGATCGGTGAGCTACACCACTAGCTACACTGCCACCACAGGGGCCGGTACATCCGGAGTAATCATTACTCCTGTAGTGACTGGCCTGAGCTCAGTTAACTACAGCTTTACAGCAGCAAACGGTACCATCACCATCGACAAGGCATCTCCAAACGTTACGGCTCGGGCTGCCAGCAACCTGGAGTTTGATGGCAGAGCCAAAGTAGGTAGCGGTTCTGCAACCGGTGTTGGCGGAGCTAGTGATGTACTAAGCCCTGCTGTAACTTTAACTTATGAGCATAAAGATGGATTGAATTGGGTGGCAATGAATTCTGTGCCTGTTGAAATCGGTATCTATCGTGTAACTGCTAATTTTGCTGGTAACAATAATTACAATAGTGGGACAAGCAGTCCAGTTACATTTGAGATTTTACCTATACCGTGTACAACAATTGACGCATCTGAATTAAGATTTCCAAAGTCGATTAATACACCATTTAGCGTCAGAATAAAAGTAATGTATGGATCGGATCCTGTTGCTAATGTTACAGTTAGAATTACCCATCCTTCTTTTAGTGGTGGTTCAAAAACAGCAGTAACTGATGATGGAGGATTTGCTCTGTTTAACTTAAGTTTTGCCAACACTTCCGTTTATCCTATTGTAGTTTCTGTTGACTATACTAGTTGCTCATCAATTACAGAATATTTGCCAATTTATGATCCTAACGGTTCATTTGTAACTGGAGGAGGATGGATTAAATCCCCAGCTGTTTCAACAGTTGAGTGTCCTAGCTGTACATACATGAGAGACGGCGGTACTGCTAACTTTGGTTTTGTATCTAAATACGTTAAAGGTAAGTCTGAACCTACTGGTGATACTCAATTTCAATTCAAGGCTGGGAATCTGGAATTCAATAGTACTTCTTATGAATGGTTAGTAGTTTCTGGAGCCACAGCTAAATATAAGGGGGTTGGTAAAATCAAAGGTGTAGTTGGAGACTTTGGATTTATGATTTATGCCACTGATGGTGAAGTTAAGGGTAAACCCAATGGAGATAAGTTCAGGATCAAGATATGGCAAGGTACAAATGAAGCTAATGTTGTATACGACAATGAATATGGCACATTAGGATCTGAAGATTTATCTACATATGAACCTGGTACTTTAATTGAAGGTGGTTCTATCGTTGTACATGATCCTAACAAGCCAATCAAAGGTGGCTCAACCACCAGCAAGCTAACTGCTGAATCTCAGCCACAACTTGAAAAACCATCAACCTTCTACAACTATCCGAACGCCTTCTCCGACAGAACTACCATTGCCTTCTCTTTTGACAAAGAGGAAAGCTATGCGTTGGAAGTGTATGACGTGAAGGGTGCTTTGGTGAAGAAGGTGAGTGCAGGGGTGGCCGAGGCCAACAAACTTTATGAATTCGAGGTGGATGGCAGAAGTATGGCAGAGGGTATTTATATTGCCAGACTTGTTACAAGCTCTCGATCACAAAGTATAAAAATGATCCTGAAGAAATAAACTTTGGGTTTCATTGCCAGCCTTACAAGCAAAGCGCCGGTTCCTGAAAGGGGCCGGCGCTTTGCTTGTAAGGCTGGCAAATTTTGCCGGTCAAAAAACTTTTTCGCGAATTTTTAGTTTGCAAGAAAAAGCTATTACCTTTACAGCCGAGAAATGAACATCACAAAGAGCCATATCATACTTTCTTCCTGCGCAACGCCTGTTGCTCACGGCTCTACTGTGCATTTCCATCACATCCATCATTCCTCGTAAGAGGAATATAATAACCATATGGCCCCCGTGGGTGTTGTGCCCGTTTATACTTTGCATCTCTGCAAGGCATACTTCCGTTTTATCTTTTCAACAAAACTTATACTTATGCTTCGTATTGCCATTCAAAAGTCAGGCAGACTTAGTGAGGAATCTTTAAAACTGATAAAGGAATGCGGTATTTCCTTTATAAACAGCAGCTTAAAACTTAAGACAGAGTGCACCAACTTCCCGCTTGAGATACTGTACCTCCGCGACGATGATATTCCGGGGTATGTGGCTGATGGCGTGGCCGATATTGGCATTGTGGGGGAGAATGTGCTGGTAGAAGAAGGCATGCAACAACTGGCTGTGGAGCAACTTGGCTTTTCCAAATGCCGCCTTTCCCTGGCTGTGCCTAAATCAGCGGATTACGACGACATCTCTGACCTGGCCGGAAAAAACATCGCCACGTCTTACCCAAACTTATTGCAGTCTTTTCTGGATGAAAAAGGCATACAGGCACATATTCATACTATCAGCGGTTCTGTGGAGATAGCGCCAAGTATAGGCCTGGCCGATGCGATCTGCGATATTGTGAGTTCTGGCAGCACACTTATCAGCAACGGCCTGAAAGAAGTGGAGCGTGTGTTTAAGTCGCAGGCAGTGCTGATTGCCAACCAGAACCTTTCGGATGAGAAAAAGGAGGTATTGGAGAAGCTGTTGTTCCGAATTCATGCGGTGCAGCGTGCCCAGCGTGCCAAGTATATCTTGCTAAATGCGCCAAACAATAAGATCGAGACCATCTCTAAATTATTGCCGGGTATAAAATCGCCAACTATACTTCCACTGGCCGAAGAAGGCTGGTGTTCGCTGCACTCGGTAGTGAACGAGGATGACTTCTGGGAGATCATCGAAAAATTACGGGATGCCGGAGCTGAAGGTATTTTGGTTGTACCGATAGAAAAAATGATCAAATGATACGCAAACTCATAAATCCTGATATCAGTACCTGGCAAGAGCTGGTAAAGCGTCCGGTGAAAGACCTGGAAGACCTTGAGCCTGGCATTAAGCAAACCTTTAAGTTAGTGCAGGAGCAGGGCGACGCAGCCTTATTGCAGCTAACCGAAAAGTATGACGGGGTACGGCTTACGCAATTGTTGGTGTCTGATGATGAAAGGGCGGTCGCCGATAAACTGGTGTCCCCGGAATTGAAAGAAGCTATACTTCAGGCTTACAGTAACATTCAGCTTTTCCATGCGCAACAGGCCGAGACTGTAAAACCAGTGGAAACCATGCCCGGTGTATTGTGCTGGCGTAAGAGCGTGGCTATCGAGAAAGTGGGCTTATACATTCCGGGTGGAACCGCGCCACTGTTCTCTACCTTACTGATGCTGGGTGTGCCTGCTAAGCTGGCAGGTTGCCAGGATATTATACTTTGCACACCTCCGGCCAAAGACGGAAGCATTCACCCTGCCATACTTTACACGGCAAATCTGCTGGGTATAAAGCGTATCGTAAAAGCGGGCGGTGCACAGGCTGTGGCCGCCATGGCATTCGGCACAGAAAGCGTGCCTGCAGTTGGTAAGATCTTCGGACCGGGAAACCAATACGTAACTGTGGCCAAGCAATTAGTAAGCAGGGCAGGAGTGGCCATAGATATGCCGGCTGGTCCCTCGGAGGTTTTGGTAATGGCCGATGAAGCTGCCAACCCTGCCTTTGTGGCCGCAGACCTTCTTTCGCAGGCAGAGCACGGCGCCGACTCGCAGGTGGTGTTGTTAACTACTTCTGAGGCGGTGCTGGATGCCGTTATACGCGAGCTGGAGAAACAACTTTCTGAACTTCCGCGTGAGGCATTTGCTACACAGGCACTGCAAAACAGCATGGGCATAGTGCTGCAGGATACCAGGCAGATGTTGGAATTCTCTAACTTATATGCCCCTGAGCATCTTATACTTGCCATTCAGGATTTTAAAAATATAGCCGAGGGGGTTGTGAATGCAGGGTCTGTTTTTATGGGTAATTATACCCCGGAATCTGCCGGCGATTATGCCTCTGGCACCAATCATACTTTGCCTACCAATGGTTATGCCCGTTCTTATAGTGGCGTTTCCCTGGATAGTTTTGTGAAGAAGATCACATTCCAGCACATCAGCCAGCAAGGCTTGCAGCAGATTGGCAGAACCGTAGAGGTAATGGCTGCCGCAGAAGGCCTGGAGGCACACAAAAATGCAGTTTCTATCAGGTTAAAGGAGATCAACAATGTTTAAGTTAGAAAGTATAATACGTCCGAATGTGCTCAAAATGAAGCCTTATGCTTCTGCCCGGGACGAGTTTAAGGGGATAGCCAATATTTACCTCGATGCAAATGAGAACAGCCTGGGAAGTATGGCCGGCGAGAACTATAACCGTTACCCGGACCCTCACCAGAAAATGCTCAAGAGACTGCTGGCTGAAGTAAAGGGCGTAAAGCCCGCGAATATCTTCCTGGGAAATGGCAGCGACGAGGCCATTGACCTGCTGCTGCGTGCATTTTGCACTCCCGGTACAGATGCGCTGCTTTGTTTTCCGCCTACCTATGGCATGTACGAGGTTTCTGCTAACCTGAATGATGTGCGTATCGATACGGTACAGCTTACTGCGGATTTCCAGTTACCGGTGCAAGAAGTGCTGCAAAGTATAAAATCAGAGACAAAGCTGCTGTTCATTTGTTCTCCCAACAATCCCACCGGCAACATCATCGCCCCGGAAAGCATTGAAGCCATACTTGAAAGCTTTAACGGATTGGTGATTATTGATGAAGCATACATTGACTTTTCAGATTCGCCAAGCTGGACCACGCGGTTGGAAGAATTCCCGAACCTGGTGATTTTGCAGACTTTCTCCAAAGCCTGGGGGATGGCCGGCCTGCGCTTGGGTGTTGCCTATGGGTCGCCTGAGCTAATTGCTGTTTTGGATAAAATCAAGCCGCCTTACAACGTGAATGAAGTAACGCAGGAACTGGCACTTCAAGCCCTCGACAAGACCGAAGTGTTGAAAGACATGGTGGAGGAGATCGTGCAGGAGCGTACGCTACTCATGCAGGCGCTACCAACGCTACAAGCAGTAGAGGCTGTGTATCCTTCTGACGCCAACTTTATACTTGTTAAAGTAAAGGATGCAAACGGGCTCTATAAATTCTTGTTGGACAAAGGAATAGTAGTTAGAAACAGGTCTGGCCTGAAAGGCTGTGAAGGCTGCCTTCGCATATCGGTTGGCACCCTGGAAGAGAATCAGGAATTGTTAAAAGCGATAGCAGAGTATAAGACACAAGAGTAAAGACACAAGACGTAAGACTTTCACAGGATTATTAATCAAGAGTCTTGTGTCCTGTGTCTTATGTCTTTTATCTTAAATATATGAAAAAAGCACTTTTTATAGACCGGGACGGCACCATACTGGTAGAGCCGCCGACCGATTTTCAGGTAGACTCTTTTGAGAAGTTTGCCTTTTTACCGAAGTCCATTACTAACCTGGCGCGTATTTACCGCGAAATGGATTATGAGTTTGTAATGGTTACCAACCAGGATGGCCTTGGCACAGATTCTTACCCCGAGCATACTTTCTGGCCGTATCAGAACAAGATGCTGGAGATTCTGGAAAGTGAGGGTATTAAGTTCGACGAGATCCTGATTGACCGTAGTTTTGAGCACGAAGGCTTGGAAACACGCAAGCCAGGCATCGGCATGATGAAGAACTACCTGGCTGGCGAGTACGACCTTGCCAACAGCTACGTGATCGGCGACAGGCAAACCGATGTGAAACTGGCGCAAAACCTTGGTGCCAAAGCCATCTTCATCGGTGGCAAAGCAGCAGAGGGCGCAGCCCTTAGCACTTCCGATTGGGATGAGATTTATACTTTTCTGAAACAGCAGCGCACTGGAAGAACGGCCAGTGTGCGCCGCAGCACCTCCGAAACAGACATTCAGGTTGATCTTAATTTAGATGGCTCTGGCAAAATGAGCATCCACACCGGTCTTGGCTTTTTTGACCATATGCTGGAGCAGGTGGCAAAGCACGCTAAAATTGATCTGAATATACAGGTAAAGGGCGACCTGCACATCGATGAACACCATACTGTAGAAGATACCGGTTTGGCACTAGGCGAAGCATTTTTGCAGGCCCTCGGTGATAAGCGTGGCATTAGCCGCTATGGCTTTTTTATACTTCCCATGGACGAAACGCTAGCCCAGGTAGCAATAGATTTCAGTGGACGCCCTTGGTCTGTGTGGAATGCTATATTTAAACGTGAGAAAGTAGGGGATATGCCAACCGAGATGTTTTTCCACTTCTTTAAGTCTTTCTCAGATACGGCCAAAGCTAACCTGAACGTAAAAGTTGAAGGAGATAACGAGCACCATAAGATAGAGGCGATCTTTAAGGCCTTTGCCCGTGCCATTAAAATGGCTGTTGAGCGGGACATTCATGATACGACAATCCCAAGTACAAAGGGTATACTATAAAATTAAAAAGGGAGCTTTAGTAGGCTCCCTTTTTAATTATTTACATTCTTACACTTTATACTTTGGAACGCAGCCAGTCCATTGCAAGGTCAATGTCATCGAATACCTGCAGAAACTCCGGGTTTGGCGTGTACTTCACCATTTTATCCGTAGATAGGCGACTGAACATGCTAGGTGAGTAAACCCAGGCAAACCACTGCAGTCCTGCCTGTCGCATTTCCGGAAACCACACATTACCTCCCCACTTAGACGCAGCAGACCACTGTCCCTCGACATGCGTGTTGTCGTTCAGGATCTTGTAACAGGCATGTGATTTCATCAGCTCCAGCATTTTGTTACAGCCTGCCACCACAGAATCATAGTTTTGGTATCCGCGCCAGTTCACATAGATCCAGTCGCATATCGAGTTATACTCAATGGCAATGTGATCGTCGCGGTATAATAGCTCGTTTCTCATCAATATTAACTACACTTTTTTTGATGGAATGGGGAACAAATCTAAAATCTAACCGCTTAGCAAGCAACCGTTTTCTGAGTTTCTTTATTGAAAAAATGTTTTAACATTGGTATGGTTAAGATACTGAGCTATATAGCCATTTTGCTTTTTAACCATAACAGACTATAAACGTAATCATAAAGGATAACTGTATGTAATTCTCATCTGCAAGAGGGCATTTAAAACCAAAGTATAACTACCTCGTTTAAGCCTGCCTTTATTGCTGTTAGCTGTTATACTTATGCTGCATAAACTACTCGTTTTTTTGATCTTGTGCTTGTTGGTAACCATGAAGAGTGTTTTTGCGCAGTTTTTATTTACAAGTGAGTTTCCTGTGCGAAAGGCAGTGGTTGCGGAAAAACTGGCCGGCGCAATCTCTTACCAAACAATTTCGGTTACAAATGGGCACGACCAAAACGGGAAAGAGTTTCTGGCATTGCACCAGTATCTGGGGCAGGTTTTTCCGTTGGTAAGCCAGCACCTGCAACAGGAAACCGTTAATGAATACAGCCTGCTTTATACCTGGGCCGGTAAAAATACATTGCTTAAACCTATCCTGATAAGTGCACACCTGGATGTAGTGCCTGTAGAGGCGGCCACCCGACATGAATGGAAACAGCAACCTTTCGAGGGCCAGGTGCAGGATGGTTATGTTTGGGGGCGTGGGTCTATGGACGACAAATACAGGGTGATTGCCATACTGGAAGCTGTGGAGCAATTATTAGAGCGCGGTTACAGGCCAGACCGGACAATATTATTGGCTTTTGGGCATGATGAAGAGATCGGGGGATATAACGGAGCCGGTAAGATTAGCGAATTGCTGAAGGCAAGAGGCGTAAAGTTAGAGGCCGTGTTTGACGAAGGCTTGTCCGTAACTGAAGATGTGTTGCCAGGCGTGAATGAGCAACTCGCATTGGTAGGCACAGCGGCAAAAGGCAATTTAAATCTTCGCTTATCGGTGCGGGGTGAGGGAGGTCATTCTTCGGTGCCGCCCAATCAAACCCCCATTGATATTTTAAGTCAGGCACTGGTAAACCTGCATCAACACCCTTTCGAGCCCCGCTTGATTCCAACCACCAGGCAAACGCTGGACGTACTCGCTGATAAAATGGGGGGCAAGTATAAATTTGCCGTGCGCCATTATGGCTTGTTTAAAGGCCGGATACTGAAAATGCTGGCTAAGGACCAGGCAACGGATGCGCTTATCAGAACCAAAATGACGCCTACCGTGATGGAAGCCGGCGAGAAGTATAATGTGCTTCCCAGGGTGGCCTCCGCTATCATAAATATCAGGATTCTTAATGGGGAGGACATCAACACGGCTATAAAGCATGTGCAGGAAAGCATTGCGGATGAGCGGGTGGAGATAGAGGTGTTTGGAAAGTATACGCCGCCTTCGCCGGTTACCCCAACCAACACGTGGTTGTTTGCCGCACTGCAAAACTCTATCGAGGATGTTTTTCCGGGTGCTTATGTTGTGCCCGCACTCTTTCCGGGAACTACAGATTCGAGGCACTATACCAACTTAACAACGCATATTTTCCGATTTGCCCCACAGGTGGTTAACAGGGAGTCAGCTAAACTCATACACAACGTAAATGAGAAGCTGTCGATGGAGGTTTTAGACAAGTGTGTCTGGTTTTATGAAGCGCTCATTAAAAATACATGTGGTGAAGATGCTAAGGAGCAACTGGTACTTAAAAGTAAATCGAAACTAGTGCCGGCAGAATTAGCCTCGGAATAAATAAAGTTAGAAAAAAATTTGCAGTTGTTGTTTAAGCACTTACTTTTGCAACAGGACAAACAAGAAATGTCTCAACTTATATAAAACAATGATTCAAAATCTTCATATGGCATGGTGGTGGCACGTTACAAAATGTATCGTGAACAGCCATTTTATGCCCAGTATGAAGTAATACTATAGCATTAAGTCAAAGGTATCAAAGGCCTGCTGTTCACTTCGAACAGCAGGCCTTTTTGTTTTATCCCATTTGCAAACATGAACAAGTATAAACTAACCACCACTTTTAAACGCCTTTTGGCCGATACACTTACACCGGTAAGCGTGTACCTGAAGCTGCGCGACAAATTCCCGAACAGCATCCTGCTCGAAAGCTCAGATTACCACGGTGCCGAAAACAGCTTCTCCTATATCTGCTGCAACCCGATGGCAAGTATAAAAGCAGAGGATGAACTGCTGACGGAGTCGTTTCCGGATGGACAGGTAAGAACGACAGCTATTACAAAGGATACCGATGTGCCCACCTTGCTAAGCCGTTTTTCAGGCAGCTTCGAGGTACAGGAAAATAAGGCTTTCAACTTTATCCATAACGGGTTGTTTGGCTACATGAGTTACGATGCCGTGCGCTATTACGAGGACGTGGAGTTGACTATGCGCAGTGGACGCACCGAGATTCCGGACCTGTACTATGCCGTGTATCGCCACATTATTGCCATTAACCACTTCACCAACGAAGCCTACATTTTTGCGCATAACTACAACCAGGGCGATGATGATGGGATTGCCCAGTTGGAGGCGCTGCTGAACAGCCGCAACATCCCGAGCTATACTTTTAGAACCGACGGAGAAGAAGAGCACAACATCTCTGCGGAGGATTTTCTGGAGAATATTGCAAAGGCCAGGCAGCACTGCTTCCGGGGCGATGTGTTTCAGTTGGTGCTGTCGCGCCGTTTTGCACAGGGCTTTCAGGGAGATGAGTTTAATGTGTACCGTGCCCTGCGTTCCATAAACCCCTCGCCATACTTGTTTTACTTCGATTATGGCAGCTTTAAGATATTCGGTTCTTCGCCGGAGGCGCAATTGGTCATAAAAGATCAGAAGGCCAGCATTTTTCCGATTGCGGGTACATTTAAACGGACTGGTGATGATGCCGCAGACGCAGCGCTGGCAGAGAAGCTCTTAGCTGACTCCAAAGAGAACGCCGAACACGTGATGCTCGTAGACCTGGCCCGCAATGACCTGAGCCGCAACGGCCACAACGTTAAGGTAGAGACTTTCCGGGAAATACAGTTTTATTCGCATGTGATCCACCTGGTATCCAAGGTGTCGGGTACGCTACACACGCAGAAGGATGCGCTCAAAATGGTAGCCAGCACTTTTCCAGCAGGCACGCTTTCCGGTGCGCCCAAGCACAAAGCCATGCAACTGATAGACAAGTATGAAACTACCAACCGTGCCTTTTACGGTGGCTGCATTGGCTTCCTCGACTTTAACGGCAATTTCAACAGCGCCATCATGATCCGCTCTTTCCTCAGCAAAGACTACAAACTATACTTTCAGGCGGGTGCAGGCATTGTGGCGGCATCAGAACCGGAAAGCGAACTGCAAGAAGTAGACAATAAATTAATGGCGCTGCGCCGCGCTTTACAATTAGCACAGGAGATAAACTAACATGGACGTTCTGGTAATCGATAACTACGACTCATTTACCTATAACCTGGTACACCTGCTGCAGGAACTTGGGACCACGGTAACCGTTCGGCGAAACGACAAAACGACGCTGGATGAGGTAGGCAAGTATGATAAGATCATGCTTTCTCCCGGGCCGGGTATTCCGGATGAGGCTGGCCTTCTGAAGGAGATCATTCATACTTATGGGCCTACCAAAGACCTGTTTGGTGTATGCCTCGGCCATCAGGCAATAGGTGAAGTATACGGTGGCAAACTGCTTAACAGCAACGAAGTATGGCATGGTGTGGCTACGCCAGTTCAGGTAGTTTGCGAAGAAGAGTCCTTGTTTAAAAACCTGCCAAAGCAATTCTCCACCGGACGTTACCACTCCTGGCTTGTGGAGGGTAATCTCCCCGATTGCCTGGTGCCAACCGCCATAGACGATCACGGCAACATCATGGCCATGCGTCACAAAAAACACAAAGTACGCGGCGTGCAGTTCCACCCCGAATCAGTGCTGACAGAGCATGGTAAGGAAATGATAAGGAACTGGCTGGAAATGTAGACACAAGATGTCAGACGCAAGACATAAGACTATTCAAATCACAAAAACCAGTCTTATGTCTTGTGTCCTGAGTCTTAAATCTTTTTAAGAATGAAAGACATACTAAACCATTTATTCGAACATAAAACGCTGAGCAAAGCGCAGGCGCGGGAGGTGCTGGTAAACATTGCGGCTGGCAAGTATAATCCGAGCCAGATCTCCAGCTTTTTAACGGTGTTTATGATGCGCAGCATTACTGTTGAGGAACTGGAAGGCTTTAGAAATGCATTGCTGGCCCTTTGCCACCGCGTAGACCTGGATGCCTACAACCCAATTGACTTGTGTGGCACTGGCGGCGATGGCAAGGACACTTTTAATATCTCGACGCTGGCCTCTTTTGTGGTGGCTGCAAACGGGGTGGCTGTGGCCAAGCACGGCAACTATGGCGTTTCGTCATCCTGTGGATCGTCTAACGTGCTGGAGGCCTTGGGTATAAATTTTACCACCGATACAGATGCCTTGGAGCGCAGCATCGAGAAGTATAACATTTGCTTCTTGCATGCACCACTGTTCCATCCGGCCATGAAAAGCGTTGGCCCTATCCGCAAAGAGTTGGGTGTGAAAACCTTCTTTAACATGCTTGGGCCAATGGTCAACCCAGCCTTCCCGAAAAGGCAGTTGGTCGGCGTGTTCAGCCTGGAGTTGGCCCGCATGTACGGCTATTTGTACCAACAAACTGACACGCGCTATACTATACTGCATACCTTGGATGGCTACGACGAAATATCCCTTACCAGTCCGTTTAAAGTAATTTCGGATAACCGCGAAGCCTTGTTGGATGCACCGGCACTTGGCTTGCCTACACTACAACACGAGCAAATCAGAGGAGGGCAGGACGTGGCATCATCAGCAAAGATTTTTGTGCAGGTGCTGAAAGGAGAGGGCACAACCGCACAAACAGCCGTAATAGCAGCCAATGCTGGCATGGCCCTGCATTGCGCAAACCCAGCATTAGACCTAAAAGAGGCAGTAAGTATAGCCAAAGAAACACTCGAATCAGGCAAGGCTTATTCCTTGTTCCAGAGCTTAATTAATGACAAAAAACTGGTGGACCTCCCCCTGGCTCCCTCCTAAAAACAGGAGGGGGAATGCAAGAAGGTTGCTATCATTTACTTTATAAAAGTCCTACAGAAGTTATAATTTAATTATCCATACAAAAGTCTCCTTAAAATACCCTCTCCTGTTTTTAGGAGGGGGTTAGGGGGAAGTAAATTCAACAATATGAATATCTTAGACGAAATCATCGCCAATAAATACAAAGAAGTAGCAGAACGCAAAGAAATGTACCCGGCTAAACTGCTTGAGAAGAGTTTATACTTTGAAACACCAACCATCTCGCTGGAGCGATACCTGCTGCGGCCCGACAAAAGCGGTATTATTGCCGAGATCAAGCGTAAGTCCCCTTCGCGCGGCGACATCAACCCTTATGTTTCTGTGGAGCGCACCTCAATCGGTTACATGCAGGCGGGCGCTTCGGCATTGTCTGTTCTTACCGATGGGCCATACTTTGGTGGCAAAAACGAAGACCTGACCACAGCCCGAAAGTATAACTATTGCCCCATTCTTCGCAAAGACTTCACCGTGGACGAGTACCAGATCATTGAAGCCAAATCGATCGGGGCAGATGCCATACTTTTGATAGCCGCAGCCCTGGATCCGGCTCGCCTGAAAGAACTGGCAACATTTGCGCGCTCTTTTGGTTTGGAAGTACTGCTCGAGGTGCGGGATAAGGAAGAGCTGGATGCCTCCCTAAGCGAAGATGTAACCGTGGTAGGCGTGAACAACCGCAACCTGAAAGACTTCGTGACTGACATCAACACATCATTTGAAATGGCGAAGTATATCCCTAGCGGAATCACGAAAATATCAGAGAGTGGCATCAGTAACCCTAAAACATTGCTGGAACTGCGTGAGGCGGGCTTTAACGGCTTCCTGATCGGGGAGAGTTTTATGTACAACAGCCGACCGGAACGCGCTGCTGCCAATTTTATAAAAGAGTTTAAGCAACTGATTGAGAAACAGGAGCAACAACTGGTTTAGGTATAAGCTCAAAAACGATGAAAATTAAAGTTTGCGGCATGCGCGACCCGGAGAATATTCGGAAGGTGGCAGCGCTTTCACCGGATTACATGGGCTTTATTTTTTATGAGGGCTCTAAACGCTACGCTGAGGGGCATATTACGCCTGAGTTGCTGGCTGCATTGCCATCTGGCATCAAAAAGACAGGCGTGTTTGTGAATGCCCCCATTGAAAGTATAAAAGCCACTGTTGCAAAGTATAAACTGGATGCGGTGCAGCTCCACGGCAGTGAGTCGCCGAAGGTTTGCAATGACGTTAAGCAGTTGGGAGTTGAGGTGATCAAAGTGTTTTCGGTGGATGACAGGTTTGTGTTTGAGAACACTTTGCTCTATGAAAATGTAGCCGACTATTTTCTGTTCGACACTAAAGGCCAGGAATATGGAGGCAACGGCTTCCCCTTCGACTGGGAACTGCTAAAAGGCTACCTCTCTCCAAAACCATACTTCCTGAGCGGTGGCATCAACACCGAAAATAGTAAACAGCTTGAAAAGGTTAAGCCCAAACCCTACGCCATAGACGTAAACAGCGGCTTTGAGCTAGAGCCGGGGTTGAAGGATGTGGAGGAGCTTAAGAAGCTATTTGAGCTTGTAAGGAATAAGTAAGAAGGCTAATGCCGCAAGTTTAGCAGAGCGTAACTTGTGGCTAAGTATGGCAGCAGTTTTCAACTGCTTTGCTTTGAAAAAGCAAGGGATGTAGTAGCAGAGACTATACTTCATGCTTTAGCAATATGCTATAAAGTATCATTCTGCTAAAGTACCCTTTTCTGCTCTCGCAGAAAGCCAGTTACAAACTTGCATCAAGCACAGCCACAAGTTACGCTCCGCTAAACTTGCGGCAGAGATTAATTTTTGAAATTTTAAATAATAAAGGTTAAGAACCGAGTTGGATGTACAACTTGAAAAACACTTTTAACTCATAACTCTTAACTTTTAACTAAATACACATGAATTATCACGTTAACGAAAAAGGATTTTACGGCAAGTTTGGTGGGGCGTACATCCCGGAGATGCTGTATCAGAATGTAGAGGAACTGCGCCAGAACTACCTGCGCATAATGCAGGAGCCGGGCTTTCAGGAGGAATTGCAGTTGCTGCTGAAAGACTATGTGGGCAGGCCAACACCGCTATACTTTGCGCCGCGTCTATCCGAAAAATATAACACCAAAGTATACCTGAAGCGCGAAGACCTGAATCATACCGGCGCGCACAAGATCAACAACACCATTGGGCAGGTTTTGCTGGCAAAGCGTCTTGGTAAAAAGCGCATCATAGCCGAAACCGGTGCCGGGCAGCATGGCGTGGCTACGGCTACGGTTTGCGCTTTGATGGGGCTGGAGTGTATTGTATACATGGGGGAGGTGGACATTGAGCGCCAGGCCCCGAACGTTGCCCGCATGAAAATGCTGGGCGCGCATGTTGTGCCCGCCACTAGTGGAAGTAAAACGTTAAAAGATGCCACCAACGAGGCTATCCGTGACTGGATTAACAACCCGGAGGACACATACTACATCATCGGTTCCGTGGTAGGCCCGCACCCTTATCCGGATATGGTGGCACGTTTCCAGGCGGTAATTTCAGAAGAAATGAGGGCCCAGTTGTTTGAGAAGGAAGGCACCGAGTTACCCAACTATGTGGTGGCCTGCGTGGGTGGTGGCAGCAATGCAGCTGGGGCTTTTTACCATTTCCTGGATGAGCCTGATGTGCAACTGGTAGCAGTTGAAGCAGCTGGCAAAGGTGTTGATTCCGGTGAGTCGGCGGCTACGTCTATTCTTGGTCGTGACGGTATTATTCATGGTAGCCGCACGCTTCTAATGCAGACTGAGGACGGACAGGTAACCGAACCATACTCCATCTCTGCAGGTCTGGATTACCCTGGTGTTGGGCCGTTGCACGCACATTTATTCGAAAGTAAGCGAGCCCGTTTCGAAAGTGCAACGGACGACGAGGCGCTGCAGGCGGTACTGGAACTTACCCGACTAGAGGGCATTATTCCGGCACTGGAAACAGCACATGCACTGGCGGTTCTGGAGCGTCTACAGGCCAAACCCGACGAGATTGTGATCATTAACCTGTCCGGCCGTGGCGACAAAGACCTTTCTACTTACCTCAAGCACTTCCATTTCGATGAATAACAGAATCAAAAACCTATTTGCCCGAAAGCCAGAGGATATACTTTCGGTATACTTCACGGCCGGTTTCCCGAGTCTCGACGATACCGAGGAAATTATACTTGAACTGGAGAAAAACGGCGTTGACCTGATCGAAGTGGGCATGCCCTTTTCAGACCCATTGGCCGACGGACCTACCATACAAGCCAGCAGTACCGTGGCCCTACAGAATGGAATGACTATCTCCAAACTGTTCGAGCAACTGAAAGATATTCGTCAGAAAACGCAGATACCGCTGGTGTTGATGGGCTACCTGAACCCTGTAATGCAGTATGGCGTGGAGCGATTTTGCCATAAAGCCGCCGAGGTGGGCATTGACGGCATCATACTTCCGGACCTGCCCTTGCGGGAGTATGTAGAGGAATATAAGGAGCTATTCGAGAAGTATAACCTTAGCAAGATTTTCCTGATCACACCGCAAACACCTGAGGCTCGCATCCGTGAGATTGACAGCCATACCAATGGTTTTATCTACATGGTGTCATCGGCATCTACCACAGGCAAAACAGTAGGCTTAGCAGAGCAGAGCCAGGTATACTTTGAACGGGTAACCAACATGCAGTTGCAAAATCCGGGTATCATTGGCTTCGGCATCCACAACCGCGACACATTTGAACAAGCCTGCAACCACGCCAGCGGAGCCATTATCGGCAGTGCTTTTGTAAAAGCGCTGAAGCAGGAGGGAAGCCTGCAGCAAAATATTTCATCATTCATCCAAAGCATCAAAAACTAACATGATCATACAACTGCAGCAAGGCATTCCGGCAGACCTGAAGGAGAATATCCTGAAACAGGTGCAGGAAATAGGTTACAAGGCCAACGAGGTCATCACACAGGAAGCGCATTACCTGGTAGCCATCGGCAAAAAGGAGTTCGACATTCGCCACATTGGTCAATTGCCCGGAGTGGCAGATATTCACCGGGTATCAGAAGAGTATAAACTGATCTCGCGCAAGTGGCGCGTAGCGCCTACCCACATCGACCTTGGCGATGGCGTATTGGTAGGCGAGGGCAGCTTTAGTATTATGGCAGGCCCGTGCTCTATCGAAAGCGAGGCTCAGATCGAAAGCGTGGTGGCACACCTGAAGGAAAACAATGTGCGTATTATGCGGGGTGGTGTTTTTAAACCGCGCAGTTCTCCTTATGCTTTCAGAGGGATGGGAATGGATGGCCTAAAGATGTTTCACCGCATCTGTCGCGAAAACGACATCAAAATCATAACCGAGGTGATGCAGGTGTCGCAGATTGAGGAGATGATGGAGTACGTGGATGTGTTCCAGGTGGGGGCACGCAACAGCCAGAACTTTAACTTGCTGGATGCTCTTGGAGAAGCCCAAAAACCTGTGCTCTTGAAACGCGGGATTTCTGGCACATTGGAAGAATTGCTACAAGCCGCAGAGTATATTTTCTCGCATGGCAACGAAAAGATCATGCTTTGTGAGCGCGGCATCCGCTCTTACGAAGGCGCCTACCGCAACGTGCTGGACCTGAATGCCGTGCCTGTGCTGAAAGAGAAAACTCACCTGCCGGTAATCGTGGACCCATCGCATGGCATTGGACTACGCGATTATGTGGAGCAAATGTCGTTGGCCGCTGTAATGGCCGGGGCAGATGGCGTTATCTACGAAACGCACCAAACGCCAGAAAAAGCATTTTCGGATGCACAGCAAACCGTTAACTTCTGGGAATCAGAACGGATGATCAAGAGAATGCGGCAGGCTTATGAGTTAAGGGAAAGCTTTTAGGTTTCGCTGTTGGTTGGTCGTTATTCGTTATTCGTTATTCGTTGTTCGAAATATTATGTAAACCCACCCCTAACCCCTCCCAAGAGGGGAATCTATTTACACCTACAAAAATCCCCTCTTGGGAGGGGCTAGGGGTGGGTTAATCTTAGCCTGAATTAGACCTCGCAGCGTCCGAAGGTCCTGCGAGCGTCTTTTGAGTTAGAGAGATAGAGAGCTTATAATATAAGATTCGCTCATTCACTCATCCGCTCATTCAAAATTCACCTATTGGAAACTCTTAGACGCTCGCAGGAGCTGCGCACGCTGCGAGGTCCCAAAAAACAAAAGCCCGATACAAAACTGTACCGGGCTTTTATACTTTAGTTTACTTTTGGCTTCAGGGTTTCATCTAACCAGTTGAAGAACTCACGCTGCCAAACAATGGCATTCTGTGGTTTTAATACCCAGTGGTTTTCTTCCGGCAAGTATAATAACCTGCTCTTGATGCCTTTTAACTGCGCCAATTGGAAAGCCTGTAAGCCTTGCTCAATGCTTACACGGTAATCTCGGCCACCCTGTACGATTAGGATGGGGGTGTTCCATTTGTTGGCATGCTCAATTGGGTTAAACTCCTTGTAAGTCTGCGGCGATTTGGTTTCCCAGTAAGGGCCTTTTAGTTCGTTGTTAGCAAAGAACATTTCCTCGGTGGTGCCATACCAGCTGCGCATGTCAAACAAACCGTTGTGCGAGATAAAGCTCTTGAAACGGCCTTCGTGCACACCCGCCAGCATAAACACTGAGTAACCGCCGTAACTGGCACCCACGGCACCCAGGCGGTCTTTGTCTACATAAGCTTCTTTGGCAACATCATCGATAGCTGCTAAATAGTCACGGATAGGCTGGCCACCCCAGTCGCCGCTGATCTGGCGGTTCCACTCTTCGCCATGACCTGGCATACCGCGTCTGTTAGGTGCCACTACGATGTAACCGTTTGCAGCCATCAACTGCATGTTCCAGCGGTAAGAGTATGACTGCGTAAGCGCAGACTGCGGACCACCCTGGCAGTAAAGCAGTGTCGGATATTTTTTGTTCGGGTCGAAGTCCGGAGGGTATACTATCCACGAGAACAGGTCTTTGCCATCGCTGGCTTTTGTAACGCGTGGCTCCACTTTGCTTAGGGCCAGCTTGTCGTATACTTCGTTGTTAACAGTAGTAAGCTGTGTCAACTGGCCGGTTTTAGTATCGAGGCGGTACAATTCAGCAGCATGGTTCATGTCGGTGCGCGACACAATCAGGTTATTGCCAGACTGGCCCACGATACCGTTCACATCGAACTGGCCTTTGGTAACCTGCTTTATACTTTTAGCCGAGAACTTGCCCAGGTCTTTTGGTAACGCGATTTCATAAAGCTGGATAGTACCTTTGGTAGGCGCTACAAACCATATCTTGCTGCCGTCGTTGCTCCAGGTAAACGAGTTTATCGTTTCGTCCCAGTCTTTGGTCAGGTTATACTTTTTGCCAGTCTTGCTATCTAGTACGATTAGTTCATTCTGGTCAGCTTCGTTGCCGTCCTCGTCCATACTTAACCAGGCAAGTCTGGCGGTGTTTGGTGCAAAGGCAGGGGAAGTGTCGTAACCTAAGTTACCCTCGGTAAGGTTGGTTGTTTTGCCAGAGGCGATATCGTAGCGGTATATGTCGGTGTTGGTGCTAACAGCGTAATTCTTTCCGAACTTCTTCTTGCTCACATAAAGTATACTTTTGCTGTCTGGGCTCCAGACCACGTCTTCGCTTCCGCCAAAAGGCATCTGCGGCGAATCGTAAGGCTCACCCGGCATAATATCAGTAGCATTGCCTACTTTACCATTATCGTAAGTTGCAAAGAATACATGTTGAAACTTGCCGTCTTCCCAAGTATCCCAGTGGCGGTAGTTCAGGTCGTCGTACACGTATGCGTTGGCTTTCTTCAGTTCCGGGTGGCGCTCATTGCTGTGCATAGGCTTTATCTGCACCTCACGGGTAAACAGCAGGTGTTTTCCATCCGGAGAGAAGCGTACATTGCTCAGGCCGCCCTCAACATTAGTCAACTGCTTAGGTTCACCTTTGCCATTGGCTAGCTGCCACAACTGGCCTTTGTGTAGGTATACTATAGTGCCAGTAGCTTTATCTATGTGCACGACACTTTCACTTCCTTTGGTTGTGGTAAGCTGAGTAGCTTGGCCACCGCTAACCGGGATAGCGTACAGGTTACGCTCGCTACCGTTCTCCTCCATGTTAACGTAGCTCACGCCATATATCACCGACTTTCCGTCTGGTGTAACTGTTTCGGCAGATACCCGGCCTAGTTTCCAGAGCAGTTCGGGTGTCATGCGCTGTTGTGCGTGTGCCATGGTTGCAGCAAACACACCAGCTAGTATAAATATCTTTTTCATACTCCAAAAATAAGCGAAAACCTGATATCTAAAATACCCTATCATTGCTTTAAAGAGATTTGTACCCACTATTTCTTGATATTCGGGTATGGGTTTGTATATTTGCAACAATGAAAGGCACAATGGCTCATATGCACCATCATCATGCACGAAGCATCAGTTTCGGAGCCGCCTGCCTATGGATTTGCCAGTAGTATACTTACTATACATTTTCAAAAGCCTGACTCCGAAACGAGTCAGGCTTTTTTTTTACCGGTGATTAAGGAGATTAGGATAGATTTGATTGATTAACATAGACTCTACAATCTGTCATAATGATTTTAACAAGGTTGTTTACAATTGATGAAGAGAGATTTAAGCTGATGAACCTGATAATCGAATCCTTTAAATCTATCCTAATCCCTTTAATCACCGGTCTTAACTCTAAACTCTAAACTTTTAACTCTTAACTCTTAACTATACAAATGAACTTAGTTATAGTTGATTACAAAGCCGGCAACGTGCAGTCGGTGCAGTTTGCGCTGGAGCGGCTGGGTGTACAGGCCACGCTGAGTTCCGATGCCGAAACCATAAAGGCTGCCGACAAGGTTATTTTTCCGGGAGTAGGTCAGGCGTCGGCTGCCATGGCGCAATTAAAGGTCCGTAACCTCGACAAACTGTTGCCAACACTAGAGCAGCCATTTTTTGGGGTGTGCCTGGGCATGCAGTTGCTTTGCCAACACTCCGAAGAAGGCGACACCGACCTGCTAAACATCATACCGCTGCCCGTTAAGCATTTCGAAACCGACCTGAAGGTGCCGCACATGGGCTGGAACCAGTTGGAGAACCTGCAATCGCCGCTATTTGATGGCCTGCAGGAGAAGGACTATGTATACTATGTACACAGTTACTATGTACCGCTTAGCGCGTATACCATTGCCCAGACATCGTACCCGGAGCCATTTTCGGCAGCCCTACAGTATAAAAACTTTTACGCCGCGCAGTTTCACCCCGAAAAAAGTGGGGCAGCCGGTTCACAGATACTCAAAAACTTCTTAGCCCTATGATGGAGATCATCCCTGCCATTGACATTATCGGAGGCCAGTGCGTGCGCCTGACCGAAGGCGACTTTGCCCAGCAAACTACTTACAATAGCAACCCACTTGAGGTAGCCAAACAGTTCGAAAGCCACGGCATCAAGCGCCTGCACCTCGTGGACCTGGACGGTGCCAGAGCGAAGCAGCCGGTAAACCTTTCCGTGCTCGAAAGTATAGCCGCCAACACCAACCTGACCATAGACTTTGGGGGAGGTATACAATCGGAGGAGGCCATACAGCAGGCTTTTAACGCAGGTGCCGCACAGATCACTGCCGGAAGTATAGCTGTTCGTGAGCCTGACACGTTAAAAGGCTGGTTACTGAAGTATGGCGCTGAAAAGATCATCATCGGGGCAGATTTTAAAGGAACCAACATTGCCATTTCAGCCTGGACCGAAGAAAGCAAGTACCCACTTCAAGACTTTATCTCGGGTTATGTTAAAACAGGTGCCAAACTATTTATCTGCACCGATGTGAGCAAGGACGGTAAACTACAGGGGCCATCCACGAACACATACCGCCATTTAAAGTTAACCTTACCCGAAGCCGAGATCATTGCCAGCGGTGGCGTTACAACCATCGATGACTTGGAGCAACTGCAGGAGATTGGCGTGAAGGGTGCTATTATAGGCAAAGCGATCTATGAAGGTACGATCAGTTTAAAAGACTTAGAACGATTTGTATGCTAACCAAACGCATTATTCCTTGTCTGGATATTAAAGACGGCCGCACGGTAAAAGGTGTGCAGTTCGAGAACATACGCGATGCCGGCGACCCGGTGGAACTGGCTAAATGGTATGCTGAGCAAGGCGCCGATGAGCTGGTTTTCCTGGATATTACCGCGACCAACGAAGGCCGTAAAACCTTTGCCCAGTTGGTTCGTGATATTGCCCGCCACATCGATATTCCGTTTACCGTGGGTGGTGGCATTGGCTCCGTAGCAGATGTGGAGGTGCTGTTGCAGAATGGTGCTGATAAAGTGTCCATCAACTCATCGGCTATTAAAAATCCGCAACTAGTAGCAGAACTGGCGAGCCACTTTGGTAGCCAATGCGTTACCGTAGCTATCGATACAAAGTATAAACCCGATACCGGCTGGAAAGTATACACCCGTGCCGGCACCATTGAAACGGAGTACCAAACCGTAGATTGGGCAAAGCAGGTGGTTGAACTGGGCGCTGGTGAGATTCTGCTCACAAGTATGAACAACGACGGTACCAAAGCAGGCTTCGCCCTGGATATAACCAAAGAGGTGGCAGAAGCGGTGTCAGTACCCGTGATTGCCTCTGGTGGGGCCGGAAGTATGGAGCATTTCGCAGATGCCTTCCTGAAAGCGAATGCCGATGCTGCTCTGGCCGCCAGCCTGTTCCACTTCCGGGAGATGGGAGTAGACGAACTGAAGCAGTTCCTGAAACAGCAGGGGATTGCGGTACGTCTGAATCAGGATTTTCAGGAATAATTGATGGACAGGATTTATACTACAAAACTACTGGCGCGGAAGTATTTTCTGTGTCAAAGTATAAAAAGCGAATCTCAGATTCGCATCTATTGAAAGGACCGAAAATGACTTTCGCACCAGAAAAGAGTTTGAGCAAAGTATAACCTCTCAACTCAAAACTTTTAACTCTTAACTTTCACAAAGTGAACTTAGATTTTGAAAAAGCCGGTGGGCTGGTACCTGCCGTTATACAGGATAATATTTCTGGACAAGTGCTGATGCTTGGCTACATGAACCAGGAGGCACTGGAGAAAACCAAGCAGGAAGGGTTGGTTACTTTCTTCTCACGTTCCAAAAACCGCCTCTGGACCAAAGGTGAAACTTCCGGCAACACACTGCAGGTAGTAAGTATAGCCCAGGATTGTGACTCTGATTCGCTGCTGATAAAAGTGAACCCGAACGGGCCTACCTGCCACACTGGAAGCACCAGTTGTTTCGGAGAAGAATCAATCTCCAACCGTATAAAGGCCATTCAGTTCATTGCGCAGTTGGAAGAAGTGATCCAGCAAAGAAAAACCAATCCTGCCGAAGGTTCCTACACCAATTTCCTGTTTGATAAAGGCGTAAACAAAATAGCCCAGAAAGTAGGAGAGGAAGCCGTGGAAACGGTGATCGATGCCGTGGCCGGAAAGCTGGATACCATGAAACGCGAAGCAGCCGACCTGCTTTACCACCTGTTGGTATTACTGGCTGCTACCGATCTGGAGTTAAAAGATGTGGTGGCTGTGCTGGAGGCTCGGCATAGTAAGTCTTAACCGCAGATTAATGGGGATTTTTGGGATTAGAAGGATTTTTGATTTACTAAAGTGAGACTGCTTTGCGCTTATCAAAGCATGTAATGCCAGCCCTTGCTGTTTGTTCGCACCAGTAAGCACAATTTTCATTGCACTTTGCTAGTTGGTGAAAGAAACTAACAATGATGTACGACTATTTTATGAATTGAAGTAATCCCTCTAATCCCTAAAACCCCCATTAATCTGTGGTCCGGTTACCTGCTCATCTTAACATTCTTGAATGAGCCTCTAAGTATAATATCACATCTTTGCGGTTGCGGCAGGGTTGATTGATCTAGTCTTGGGTCTGTTGCGTCCAGCATTCTCAGTTCAAAGTCACCGCTTATTGTTTGCGTACGTGGGCTATACTCGGTGATTGTGAAGTAATTAAACTGATTGACATCAACTCTGTCGCTGTCGATGATGGCGATGACAGTAGAAGAGGGGCTTTGTTCACGTATATATGCATACCTGAAGGTGGCTTCTTTCATGTACACAGGATTGAATGGCTGAACGTTGTAGACACCAATGTAGTCTGGGAGTAACTGGTTTCGGGCAATTAAAAAGCTGATGGCGTCGCGGCCTACCGGGTAGGGAACCTGCAACGTAACCCTAAGCCCATCAAAAGTTATAGTTGCAGAAGGCGTTACCTCTTCCTTCAGATAGGTAGCCATACCTACGGGTTCTGCAGGGCCATTGCGCTCAGAGATAAACGAACGGTGCAGGGTAGCCTCTGCGATCAGCACAGCTTCCGGTTCTCTGTCGGTGTCACAAGCTGTCAGGGTAAGCAGTAGCAGGGCAAAAAGCGGTAATAGGTTTTTCATGGTTTTATTTTGTTTGGTCTAAAATGCTGAACCTTATTGCCATTACCGTGCCAATATTAAGTATTTCTTATATAAAGTTTTTGATCGCCTCGGTTACTTCGCTGCCTTTTTCTTCCTGTAAAAAATGCCCGGCCTTAATTTTATGTATCTCTGCCTCCGGAAAAGCTGATTCCCACTTACCCAGGAAGTGGATCGGGAGCAGCGCATCTTTCTCACCCCAAAGTATAAGTTTCGGTATTTGCCTTATATTTTCGTGTTGGTTCCAGAGCGCTGCAAAGTATGAGTTGGATGCAGAAAGCGCCTTTGCAAAGTGCCAGGTACCCAGGCGGCTGCCTGCGCCGGAGAGTGGTTTCAGGTAATGCTGGTAGATATCTTTGGTAAGGTATTTTCGCTGACTGTAGCCTTTTGGGAGTAAAAACCTGGCCGAGAACCCCAGCTTTAAGTACAGGAACCTGCCAATGCCACCACTCAGAAACTTACTTATCTTCATCATCTGCACCTCAGGTTCCAGGCTCCACATCCAGGTATTCAATATCACAAGTTTTTTTACGTTTTCCGGGTGCCTGATGGCGTAGCGTAAACCAATTGGGCCACCGAAATCATGCACTACCAGCGTGATGTTTTTGAGCTTTAGCCTGTCAATCAACTGCTCTAAGTTATCGGCATGTGCCTCTGGGGTATAAGCGAAATCCTGGGGTTTGTCAGATAATCCGAAGCCAAGGTGGTCCGGGGCAATGCAGCGGTGTGTGCGTCTAAGAGATTTGATCTGCTGACGCCATACAAAAGACCAGGTTGGGGTGCCGTGCACAAACACGATCGGCTCGCCATCGCCTTCGTCTACATAATGCAGGGTGCCGTGCTCCAGTTCTGTTGTGTGGTGGTGAAAGGGGTAAAGTATACGGTCTAGCCATTTAGGTGATCTCATAGTTGCGGGTTTTGGTGCGCTTGTTACAAGGTACTAAATTTCGGCCGGATAGTTATTTATACTTAGGTAAGTATTTATACTTATCCCAAAAAAATAGCACACTTTATTATTTCACATTCGTTTAGCAGCATTTCAACGTATGAGTGCTTAATGTATTTATACTTGATTCTGTGAAGCGGAAAGAAAACAACAAAGCGAAGAAGTGGCTGATTGCAGGGGCAATTGTAGTTGGCATAAGTATACTGTTATTTGTAGGGCTGCATGTATTCACATTGTGGTTTCAGAGAAAGCTGGAAACCACCGTGCATGAACAATCGAAGGGGATCTATACCCTGGACCTGTATGGTTTTGAAACATCACCGTTTGTCGGGGCCGTATCCGTGGACAGCCTTTCACTGCAGCCGGACTACGCCAGGTGGGAGGAACTGAGCAGCCAGGGAGAGGAAGTGCCCCGTTCGTTGCTTAGTTTCAAAAGCAAGGCCATACAGCTAAACCGGCTCAGCTTCTATAAAATGATCTTCAAGAGAAACGTGGACCTGGGAAGCCTTTGGGTTGAGGAGCTTGACCTGCAGGTTACCGCTACCCAGAAAGACACCACCTCGCAGCACAAACCCATGCACGAAACTGCAAGCGGCCTGCTTAAAGACCTGCATATTGGCAAGCTCAGGGCTAACAAAGCTAATTTCAGTTACCAGGAGGCTATCAAGGATAAGCAGGATGTACTGACACTGCAGAACTTTGACCTTACCGTAGAAGACTTCACCCTGGACAGTGCTTCCTTTTATAACAAGGAGAAAGCCTATTATGCCAGCAATATTGAACTCTCCGCTGGAAGCGCCTACTACAACATACCAAACGACCATTATCGGTTAACCACCGACTCCCTTAGCCTGAGTACACGCGAAAAAACGCTCTCAGCCTATAAAATTAATTTTAAGCCAACCATCGGTCCATCGGCGATGGCAAGGGCAAAAGGCAGGGCCACTACCTATATAAAATTAGACGTTCCCTTTGCACAGATCACAGGCGTAGATTATCCGGAGCATTCCAGATCCAACAATATCTTTGCCCAACACATACTTATCAGCAAACCCAGGCTCAGCGCGTTTAAAGACAAGCAGCATTTTTCTGAAGGTGGGTCACAGCCTATGCCACACGACCTGGCCCGAAATGCAAAAGGACTTTTCGGGATTAAAACGATAGAGATCAGAAACGGCTACGGAAGGTATGAAGAACTGGCTCCGCAGGCCAACAAAACCGGCTTGATCTATTTTTCTGGTTTCAACAGCACGATGCAAAACGTTACCAATGTGCCCGGCAGGATGTCGCGCAAGAACCCTGCTGTGGTTAAAGCCAGGGCCATGCTGATGGGCAAAACACCCATGCAGGTTACCATACGCTTACCGCTGCTGGATAAAAGCGGGTATCACACGCTGCAGGGCAATATCGGGTCGGGTGGCCCACAGATGCTGAACCCTATACTTGTGCCCACCAATTTTATAAAAGTGGATAAAGGTTATGTGCAAAGTATACGGTTCGATGTGACGCTGAACCGACGGAGGGCCACCGGTACCATGCGCGCCATTTACCAGAACCTTGAGATTGAATTGCTCTCTACGGGTGCGAAATCGGGTAAAGACCAGGGATTTGGAAAAAAGTTACTCTCCAAAGTGGCAGACTGGTTTTTGATAGAGAACAGTAACCCGGATAAGAAAGGGGAGAAGCCACGCATTGCCAGAATCTCAGTTACCCGTAAAAAGGAAAGATCCGTGATCACGTACTGGAAAGACTGCATTGCCATGGGACTGATGTCCAGCATGGGACTTGAGAAAATGGCCGAGTCCAAGTTTTAGGCGCTATAGGATAGAATCGTTTGCTGGCACTATGGCTTATACGTTGGTGGTTTTGATCAGCAGTTTTCTATACTTTGTAAAGATGCTCGACTTGGACACAAAGCCCAGGTATAAATCACCCTCCAGAACAGGCAGGTTCCAGGCTCCCGATTCATCAAAACGTTTCATCACGTCGGCCATGCTATCGTCGTGCTGCACCACGGCAGGCGGCTTTTGCATCAGTTCCTTTACCTTCACGGTGTCATACTTCTCAGTTTTAAACATGATCTCGCGCACGTTCTCCAAAAGTATAACCCCAACCAGTTGCTGCCGCTCGTTAATTACCGGGAACAGGTTACGGCGCGAGTGGGCAATTACCTGTACCAGTTCACCCAGCGTAGCATCTGGCGAAATCTCCTGAAAATCTGTTTCGATGAGATGGCGGATCTGCATGATGCGCAGGATGGTTCTGTCTTTGTTGTGTGTGAGCAGCTGCCCCTTTTGTGCCAGTTTTTTGGTGTCGAGAGAGTAAGGCTCAAAATACTTGACCAGGGCAAATGACGAGGCAGCCACCAGCATCAGCGGGATCATTAACGTATAGCCCCCGGTAATTTCGGCAATCAGGAAAACTGCTGTTAAGGGCGCGTGCATTACCCCGCTCAGGATACCGGCCATGCCTACCATAGAAAAACTGTTTATGGGCAGGTTACCGATATGCAGCAGATTGACCAGTCTGGCAAAAAAGTAACCAGTGCTGGCGCCTACAAACATGGAGGGGGCAAAGTTGCCGCCGTTACCCCCGGAGGCGATCGTGATGGTGGTGGCAAATACCTTTACAAGTGCCAGCGCGCCAACAAAGCCAAGTATAAGCCACTCGTTGGTGCCAAAAAAGGACAGCCAGCTGTCTTGCAGCAGGAGTTCAGCTTTGTTGGCTTCCAGCAGTCTTATACTTCCGTAGCCTTCGCCAAACAAGGGCGGAAAGAGCATGATAAGCAGGCCCAGCAAAATACCACCTACAATGGCACGCTGGTATACTTTGTACTGGTATGCTTCAAAAACCTCCTCGACACGAATGGCCATGCGGGTATAGTATACCGATAGCATACCGGCCAGCAGACCCAGCAGCACATAAAAGGGCAGGTGCCCAGCCTCAAAGAACTCACGTTGACCCAGGTTAAAAAGGATGTCCTCGTTAAGTATAAGCTTGGAGCAAAGGGCGCCAACCACAGCAGCAAGTATGATCGGTATAAATGCCGTTATGCTGACATCTACCAGCAGCACCTCTATGGCAAACAGTACACCGGCAATGGGAGCGTTAAACACGGCAGCGATACCTGCAGCTGCCCCTGCGGCCAGTAACAGGGTGCGGTCGCGGTAGTTAAGGTGGTAATCGCGGCCAAAATTGGAACCGATGGCAGAGCCTGTAACCACGATCGGAGACTCCAGTCCGGCAGAGCCGCCAAAGCCAGCCGTAATGCCGCTGGTAAGCACATGCGAGAACATCTTGTGCCGCTCCACCATACTTGACTTCTGAGAGATATTGAAAAGTATGTTGGCTGTACCGCGTCCGATCTTACCGTTAAACAGTACCCGCACCAGGAACACCGTCAGCAGAATACCTATAAGCGGAAAAACAACCAGCCAGTAAGGTTGGTTAAGAAGGCGGTTGCCATATGCGAGCATCAGGTGTATGTAGTGCACCATGCTCTTGAGCACCACAGCGGCGAGTCCGGCAGTTAAACCGACCAGTACACTGGATACCAGCATAAATTCCCGGTCGGAGGTATGGCGGCGAAGCCAGAGAAGCGGTATTTTGGCTTTTTTAAAGTATGGCATTTCAGATAGTTAGCCTGAAAAGGGTAGTATCAGTGTTTAGACTGCAAATTTAACAGAAGCATTCCGAAGGCCAATCAAATTTTAAAAATTGCATTAGATTTACAGTAAAATAATCTGAAAAGCCCAACCCAAAGCAGCTATAGCCTGTTATATATAATATAAGGTCTAAGCTATACTTGCACGGACGTAAATAAGTTACCCAATTTAAGCCATGACAAAACATACCGCCATCGTGCATCATGTACTGGAGCTGCCTGCGCTGCATGGCCCCTTTCATATTATCGGGGATGTGCATGGCTGCTTTGGCGAGTTGGTGGAATTGCTGGAGCTGTTAAAGTATAAGGTAGTGTTTGGTGAGAGTCAAAAACGCTACAAGGTTACCCGGCCGGATAAAAGTATACTTGTGTTTGTCGGCGACCTGGTAGACCGTGGCCCAAACTCCCCGGAAGTGATGCGGCTGGTGATGGACATGGCAGAAGATGGCCTGGCCTATTGCGTAAGTGGCAACCATGATGACAAGCTTCTGCGTTTATTGCTGGGGCGCAACGTGCGCGTGCGGCATGGCCTGGAGCATACCGTAGAGCAGCTGAAGGGCTATAACGCAGCCTTTAAAGACCGCATGAAGGAGTTTCTGTTACAGCTGCCACACCACATTATTTTTGACGAAGGGCGTTTGGTTGTGGCCCATGCCGGCCTACAGGAAAAGCTACACGGACTGAACACCAAAGGCGTGCGGGAACTATGCCTGTATGGACCCACCACCGGTGAAACGGATGACCTGGGTCTGCCCATACGCCTGGACTGGGCTGCTGAGTACTGCGGCAAAGCGATCGTGGTTTACGGGCATACACCAGTGCATGAACCGCTCTGGCGAAACAACACCATTAACATCGACACCGGCTGCGTTTTCGGAGGTCGTTTAACCGCACTTACCTACCCGGACCACATCCTTTCCTCCGTAGACTCATACGATACCTATGCCAAGGCCGTAAGGCCGTTTATAAAGTACCATCACCACCATTAGGCATTTGCTTTTTAGCCGCTTCCTCTCTGTACTTGTCATGGCTTTTAAGCTTCTCCAGTTCTTCCTTTTTCAGGTAATCCTCAAACTCCGTTAAATTTGTTTTAGACCAGAACGGCGATTTGTTACGCACGGCTGTCCTGCCGATAACGTGCGCGGCAACAGGTGCTGTTATAAACGTGAACGTAATTATCGCCAGCACCTTCAACATAATGTCGGGTTGGTTAAAGTAGATGCCAAGGCCAAGCAGTATAAGCCCAACACCCAACGTGGCACCCTTGGTAATGGCCGACATGCGGATGTAAAAATCCGGGAAGCGCAGCAGGCCTATCGTGGCAATGAACATAAAGATCACACCCATCAGGATCAGCACACAACTGATGATCTCCTTTACAAGCTGTAAGTCCAGGTTATCAAACATGTCAGCGGTTGATCTTGAGGATGTAAAAAGCAAATGTTACCGAGCCCAGGAAGCCGAACACCGAAAGTATGATAGCCACATCGATAAAGTCCTCGTTGTTGGTAAACTCTGTGTAGATGGCTATGATTCCAATGGCGTTAGCCACGATCAGGTCGAAGGCCGTAATGCGGTCGGGCAGGGTGGGGCCAATAGCAAAGCGCACCGCCGTCAGCATCAGGCAGATACTTAGCGTGGCCATGGCAATTGTAAGTGTTATCTGGAACAGGTTCATGCGTTCAGTTCAAGTATGCGTCTTTCAAATCCCTGTTTAATGTATTGCTTTAAGTTCTCGATGTCGTTGTGCCTGATGTAAAGTGAGTGCACATACAGCACTTTGCGGTCGCTGCTTACGTCGATGCTCAGTGTGCCTGGCGTAAGCGTTATGATGCAGGCAAGCAGCGTGATCTCGAAGTCTGTTTTTACACTAAGCGGCAGCGCTATAATGGTAGGCTGCATGTGGTAGCGCGGCGTTACTATGTCATAGGCTATCTTCAGGTTGGCAATCAGCAGCTCTTTCAGGAAGTATGCGGCGAAGCTGATGGCCTTCGGCATCTTACGGAAGTATGGCTTGTTGTAAAACCAGGTGGTTGACCACAGGCTCCAGAATATGGCCAGAAACACAAAGGCTGCCGTAAACGCGTTATAGGGCAACAGCGGCGGGTCCTGGTGCGTGATCAGGTAAGATGCTATAAAAGCGATGGCCGTATGCAGGTAAAATGTGCGCATATGCTACAGGCGGTTTTTTCCGTCACTTTCTTAGTACGGCATTAATGTATATTTCGCTGTTAAACAGCTGCTCCGCAGAAGCCATGCTGAGTTCGATGACCCACTCCGGAAACAGGCCCAGCAGCAGTATAAAGAAGAGCAGGAAAAAGGCAGGCAGGTACAACGTATAGGCAGCAGGTGTTTCGCGTGCAGGCTCTTTCAGGCGGGTGGGCCTGGGCTTCCAGAAAACCTCATTCCAGATCTTTGTCATGGATAGCAGCGTGATCAGGCTAACACACAGCGAGGTGCCCACCAGAATGTAGTTGCCTGCTTCAAAACCGCCTTTGGCCAGCATGAACTTTCCCCAGAACCCGGACAAGGGCGGCAAACCGGCCAGCGACATGGCCGAAATGAAAAAAAGTATGGACAGCACCGGATGCTTCAGGTAAATACCTCCCAGTCTTGCCAGCGCAAAAGAATGGTGCCGGTAAGCCACCACGCCACTTACCAAAAACAGGTTGGTCTTTACCAGCATGTTGTGGATGATGAAGAACACGCTTCCGGCAATAGCCAGTGGCGTATAAATAGCCAGGCCCATCAACATATAGCCGATCTGACTGATGATATGAAACGACAGGATCTTTCTGAAATCCACTTGTGCGGCAGCGCCTGCAACCCCTATGGCCATAGTAAGCCCTGCCAGTACCAGCAGCAAAGGTTGAGAATAGTCCAGATCAACTGAAAAAATAAGGCTGTAAAGCCTGATCATGGTATAAATGCCAATTTTGGTGACTATGCCGGCAATAAACGCCGATACCCCGATGGGTGGGGCATGGTAGGAGGCCGGCAGCCAGAAAAACAGCGGGAAAATAGCCGCTTTTATCCCAAAGCCTGTCAGGAAGAAGGCTGCAGGCAGCGCAAGCAGACTGTTGTTGATGTGAGGCTCGCGTACCAGCCGTGCCAGCTCAGCCAGGTTCAGGGCCCCGAACAAGGCATACATGATACCGGTGCCGCAAAGCAATAGCCCTGAGGCCACAAAATTGATGGTTACATACTTTAAAGCGCCCTCCAGCTGCGATTTTTTGTTCCCCAGCGCGATCATGGCAAAGCAGCAGATCAGTATCACCTCAAACCAGACATACAGGTTAAAGATATCGCCTGTAAGGCACACGCCACTAATGCCCATTTGCAACAGCAGGAAAAGCGGAAAAAAGCCAAATCGTTTTCTTGCATTGTCGAGAGAGCTCAGGGAGAACATGAAAACGGCCAGTCCTACTAGTCCGGTGGTCAGGAGCAACAGGCTGCTCAGCACATCGGCCACCAGGGTTATGCCAAAAGGGGCGGGCCAGGAGCCAACCTGGGTTACCTGTATCCCGCTTTGCAGCACTGTTTGCAGCATCAGCCCGGTTATTCCTATAAAGGTCAGTTGGGCAAGCGATACGACTACTGTCTGCCATTTAATGTGCCGCCATAAAAACACACAGGCTATTGCACCCAACAGGGGCAACAGCAGGGGCGTTATGAGCAGGTGAGCGGCATCCATAAGCAGTTTCAGATAACTTCGTTACCGTTAAGGTTATCCAGGTTGTTTGATCTGAAGGCTTGGTATACGCGCCTTATCAGCACAATGGCAAATGCTTGTATGCCAAATCCAATAACGATGGCTGTAAGCAGAAGCGCCTGCGGCACCGGGTCGGCGTATGGTTCTGTTGGGAGTTCCTTGCCCTGGCTGATAATGGCGATGCTGCCGCGCTTTATACCACCTACCACAAACAGAAACAGGTTGGTGGCCAGCCCAAACAAGATAAGGCCAAGTATAAGCTTGAACAGGTGCCGGTGAAGTATAAAGTATATGCTCACCGAGAAAAGAAGTCCAGTCAGAAAAGGCAGTAGTATTTCCATAGCTTAATCTTTTGACATCGTAAAAACCATTTTCAGCACCATGCCCAAAACCAACAGGTATACGCCGGTGTCAAACAAGAGTGGTGTGCCCAGAGATCCGATCAGGGGAAGTTTCGCATCCAGCCAGTAACCTGTCAGGAATGGTTTGCCAGCCACCAGACCAACCACACCACTGCCAACGGCGATCAGCAGTCCGAAAGCCATCAGGTAGGTGGGCCTGAGCCGCAACAGGTAGTAATTCCATATATAGGTCGGTTTCTCTTTTTTGTTGCGGGTAATGTTTTTGCGCAGCAGGCGCAGGGCGTGCCGTATGTTGTTGTGGTGTGGCTTTCTGTCATACTTGTAAAACGTCAGGCTGAAGTATGATTTGGCGGTTTCTTTGGTACCATATGCCAGCGTATGAAAAACGAAGGCGATAGATCCCATCAGTCCGCCGATGAAGCCGCCGCCAGGGTGGTTGTGCCCCCTGAACAGGATGTATACCGAGAAGACCAGGAATACCGGTGTCAGGATTCGGATGGCGGTGGCGAATATGAGCGTTTTCATGGCTTATCTCCTTTCTCATTACGCATACGCAGCAAAGCGAAGATACCGAGTGCCGCTACGGCCAGCACGGTTATCTCACCCAGCGTATCCAGTGCCCTGAAGTCTACGAGTATCACGTTCACGATATTGCGTCCGTGGGCAAGCGTTACGCTGTGGTCGCCGTAATATTGCTTCAGCTCAGATACAACCTTACGGTCCTGCACTACCAGCATGGTATAGGTCATTACGGACCCGAACAGCAGCGATACGGCCAGGTACTTATACTTTTTAAACTGATGAGACAGGTAAATAAAAGCGGGCAGCTTATGCAACAGCAACACAAATATCACCACCGTCAGTGTCTCGATCAGGAATTGCGTGGCTGCCACATCCGGTGCTCCAAACAGCACATAGATCAGCGCCGCAGAATAACCCACCAGGCCCATTACCACAATAGAGGTAAGCCGCGATCTTGTTCCCAGTAAATAGAGCAAAGCGGCACTTACCAGCACAAAGATCACCACATCATGAAAAGGCATCTGCAACAGCCACTCCGTTCTTTTCTCGAACTGTATGTGAGGCGCTTTCTGCCATAATACTATCATAACCAGTACCGAGTAGAAAAGTATGATGTAAATGGTGTACCGCCTCAGGTTTCCGTTCTGGATCACGCTGATGAATTTTTTGGCGTAATGCAGGAAGCCTTGAAAAAGGAGATGGTAAAGGCGGTTGGGGCCAATGTTATACACAGGTATAAGTATGCGGACATGGGTGCGCAGCATGCGCAGGTATTGGTATAAAACCGTGCCCAGAATAATGGTAAGCACGCTTAATCCAAGTTCTTTAGTTACACCATGCCACAGTTTTAGCCTAAGTTCTATGGCTGTTCCGTTTACACTTTGGATAGCATGTGTTAATACGGGCTCAATGATTTGTGTAGGTGCCAGGCCCAAGGCTACACCTAGTAAACCAAGCGTAAAGGTGGGTATGTATAGGTAAAAAGAAGGTGAATGGATAATTTTTTTTGATCTTCTGGCTTTGCGCCAGAAAATACCGAAACTCAGTGCTATAGCCACGGCTACGTAGGCGATACCAGTTAAAAATGTAAGGCCGAAAACCAGCCACACATAAGCTCTGATATTAAGAGACGCCTCGTATAGTAACTCCTTCCCGATAAAACCAAAAAAGGGCATTAGTCCAGCCATAGACAAAGCGGCAAGCGTAGTGCCCATGGCCGTTACCGGCATATAGCGGGCCAATCCATGCAGCTTGCCAATGTCGCGGGTGCCTGTGCTGTGATCTACGGCGCCGGCTGCCAGAAACATGGTACCTTTATAAAGTGCGTGCGCCAGCAAAAACACCAGCATTGCCTTTAGCGCTACCGTAGTGCCAAGCCCGATCATGGTCACCATTAGCCCTAGTGCGCTGATAGTGGTGTAGGCAAGTATGGCTTTCATGTCGGTGTGTTGCAAGGCCAGGAAAGCCCCAAGCAATGCTGTAAAGCCACCGGCCGCCACCAGAGTATACTGCCATACATCTGTCCCGGCCAGCACAGGCGATAAGCGGGCCAGCAAATAAATACCGGCCTTTACCATGGTGGCAGAATGCAGGTAGGCACTAACAGGCGTGGGTGCGGCCATAGCGTTGGGCAACCAGAAATGGAATGGAAACTGCGCCGACTTTGTAAAGCAGCCTAAAAGTATAAGTATAAGCGCGGGTAAGAAGTATGGGTGCCTGATAAAGCCGTCCTCTAAAGTAAGCAGCTCGCTGAATGTAATGCTGCCCGTGATGATCGTGATCAGGATGAGGCCGCCGAGCAATGCCAGTCCTCCCAGGCCGGTAACCAGCAGCGCCTGCCATGCAGCTACCCGCGATTTCTCCTGTTTGTTATCAAAGCCGATCAACAGGTATGAGCTTATACTTGTAAGCTCCCAGAAAACGAACAGGCAGAAGAAGTTATCTGAAGTAACTAGGCCCAGCATGGCCGTCATGAACAGGGTAAGGTACAGGTAAAAGCGGCCAAGTAACGGATGCCCTTTCAGGTAACCAGCCGCGTAAAACATGATCAGGGCCCCAAAAAAAGAAACCAGCAGGCCGAAGAACAGAGAAAGCCCATCCAGCCTGAACTGCAGGTTTACCTCCAATGCAGGTACCCAGGCATACAGAAAACTAACATACTTCCCGGACAGTACAGGCGGCAGCAGGGTGCAGAAGTAGGCAAACACGCCTACCGGCAGCGCCACCATGGGCACAACTACATACCTGCCCAGCAACCTGTATAGCCAGGGCGCAGATAAGGCAATAAGCAGGCATATGGACAGGACCAACAGCATAATAAATATATTTTTCTACATATTTCTGTTATGTTCCGTATGTAGTTAGACAGTAGTACACCGTTACGGCCAATTGGTTGCATAATGCCGCCTGCGCCGCACTTATTGAACATTTTACTGCAAACCACACCGACACACCATGGATACGCTAAAACGAATAATGGTAGGCCTGGACCTGACCCCGATGGATGAGAGGCTTGTTGCTTATGCCGCTTTTCTGAGCAAGGAACTGCAACTGGAGAAAGTATACTTCATCCATATAGAGAAATCCCTTGATCTTCCGGCTGAGATGTTACAAGGCATCGGCCATGAACGCATGCCTGCAGATGAAAGCCTGAGGCAGAAAATCGGCTTACTGGTAGGCCCATCCTTTGCTGATAACCAGACAGAAGTGGAAATTCTGGTAGAGGAGGGGGTGCCTTTAAAAGGATTGCTACATTGGTCTAAAATAAAACAGGTAGACCTGATGCTGGTTGGCAGGAAACTGCGTTTGCGGGGCAGTGGCGTGCTGGCACAGAAGCTGCTGCGCACAGGCAAGTTGGGTGTATTGTTTGTACCCGAAACAGCCGATCCGCGCCTGAACAACATTATGGTAAGCGTTGATTTTTCAGAGTACAGTGAAATGGCCCTGGACAGAGTTTTACATTCGGCCCTGAACAGACCGGGTACCCATGTGTATTGTTTGCATGTATACCAGGTACCAACAGGTTATCGTACATTGGGCATGACCTACGAGGCGTTTGAAGAACGTATGCGTGGTTTTGCTCAGGAGAAGTATAACAAACTGCTCAGCCGTTTCCCGGAACTAAAAGACAGGGCAGAGCTTGTACTTGTGAAACAGGGGCATAACGATGACATTGGGGAATTAGTGGTAATCGAGGCCAAGCGTGTGCGAGCCGACATGCTGGTGATCGGCGCCAAGGGTTTAACTGCTGCTGCGCACTTTGTGCTTGGCAGCGTTACAGAAAAGGTATTGCGCAAGGACATGGATATTCCGTTGCTTGTATTCAAAAGAGAAAAGGATGAGGTTGGCTTTTTGGATGCCATTCTTTCTTAATTCAGAATCAGGATTTGCAGGATTTTTAGATGAACAGGATATTGGGTATTGCGGTGTAGTATGCCCTATGCACTTCATGTTATAAATTAAGGCCTGCTAAGTCCAATAAATCAATTTTAATGGCTATTGGCAGACGTTTCCCCGCCTTTCTATCTAGTCGCTGTTCATCCACAGCATCATTAACGGCATAGTTTCACTCCTGGCTTTGGTGCGCTCAAGGCCGCGTGGCCTCGCCTTTGGGCATCGCGCTGTGTTCCCTCCTGCGCTTGCGCGCTGCCGCATCCGCGGCACCGGATCTCACAAGGCGCTCAACCCAAAGGCTGGGATTGACACTTCTTAGCTAAAGGCTGCTGCAACCGAAGCAAGTATAAATTGGCATTAGCAGAAAATTCCCCGCCTTGGACAAGGAGGGGCTAGGGATGGTTTGACCCGGTATTCCGAAATTCCCCTCTTGAGAGGGGCAAGGGGTGTGTTAATCGCTTAATAAAATCCCCTCCTTGGACAATCGAGAACGAGAGTTTGAAGATTGCGAGCGTAGCTCTGAGAGGCAGGGTTGGTTCGACCCGGTAATGCATAAATCCTGTCCATCTAAAAATCCTGCAAATCCTGATTCTGAACTACACTACCCAACCTTCTTATCCCCAGAAAACCGCAGCAACAAATACCCCAGAACCCCCGCAACCAACGAAGCGCAAAGTATTGCCAGCTTGGCCTGCGGCAGGAAAGGTGACTCAGCGAAGGCAAGGTTGGCGATAAAGATGGCCATGGTAAAGCCAATACCCCCCAGAAACGTTACCCCGATCAACTGAACCCAACTATAAGCAGCTGGTTTACGGGCAATGCGGGTTACAGAGGCTAACACGGTAAACAAAACTATACCTACAGGTTTACCTACTACCAGGCCAAGTATAATACCCCATGTAAGCGGATTACTGAAGCCATCTGTTAACTCGGCATTGATAAGAATACCGGCATTAGCCAGCGCAAAAACCGGCATAATGGCGTAGGCTACCCAGGGGTGCAGCGCATGCTCCAGGCGATGCAACGGTGACATGACCTCCTCGCAATTAGCCTCTATGGTATGCACAGCAGCCTGAAAATTTTCTTCATTATCTGGTACATCTCCTAAGTGCTTAGCATGGTGCGCTGCATGCAATTCGCCAAGTATCGTGTCGGTGCTGTCGATAAACTCCCTTTCCGAAAGCTTTGACCGGGCCGGTATGGTAACCGCCAGCAGAATGCCAGCCACCGTAGCATGTACACCGGATTTAAGGAACGCTACCCACATAATGATGCCCAGCAAAGTATAAATGAGAATGCTGCGGTTACGGACGGCACTAAGTATTAGCAGCACCCCAAACACCAGCAGCGCTACCCAAAGGCTAAGGAGGTTAAGCTTCGAAGTATAAAACAGCGCAATCACGAGCACAGCGCCAATATCATCTACAATAGCGTAGGCTACCAGAAACAGTTTAAGAGATAGTGGGATGCGCTTGCCTAATAGGGCAAGTATGCCAATGGCAAAGGCAATGTCGGTGGCCATGGGTATGCCCCAGCCATCGAGGGTGTCGAGTTGCTGGTTTAGCAGCATGAAAATTCCGGCAGGCACCACCATGCCCCCAATGGCCCCCATCACCGGAAAAGCCGCACTCCTAAAACTCGACAACTCGCCGGTAAGCATCTCGCGTTTTATCTCCAGCCCCACCACAAAAAAGAAAATTGCCATTAGGCCATCGTTGATCCAAAGTATGGCAGCTTTGGAAATGCCGTAGTCGCCGAGTTGCAGCGTAAGGGTGGTGTTCCAGGTGTTCAGGTAAGTTTCGGCCCAGGGCGAGTTAGCCCAAGCCAGCGCCAGCAGCGTGATCAGCATCAGGAGCACACCGCTAAAGGCCTCGGCGCGGATAAACTCCTGCAGCGGGTAAACAATTTTATGTAGTAGTCTTTTTGCAGACATATCAGAAGATACCTATATGAAAGATTTTTCCTGATATGGACGTGAAAGGGGAGAAGAGGGTTGTTTTACATGCCTTTGTAAACTCGTTCAGAGCTGAAGCTGATTACAATTGCGACTTTACATTATACCGTGTGAAATATGTGGGCCTGCTTAATATGACTATCATGTGCAGCGCTTGCCCTTGCTGCGTGTTCTCACCAACATGAATACCTGCCTGCGATTTTTTGCTTAATTAACTCAAGTTGCGATTAACCCACCCCTAACCCCTCCGAGGAGGGGAATTTTGCTCCTGCTTGAAATCCCCTCTTGAGAGGGGCGCAGGGGTGTGTTTACACTTGCTTGGTTTATCGTTTATTACAACTTGAGTTAATTACTTATTGAAAAGTCTGGCTAAACAGTATTTTGTTTCTATATTGTATTATAATAATATTAGAGTTGGCTTTAGTCTGTTTGTCTATTCGCCACCAAAATTGAAAATAGGGTAGTTTATACCTTCGCACATAGTGCCAATAACCTTATGTTTACGCTTTCCCGATAGTTGTAGGTTATTAAAATAATGAAGAACCTAATAATAAGTATTTCTCTGTTCTTAGTAGCAACTTTAATTCTGTCCTACAGATTTTGGGGCTACCCTGATAGATTAATTGAAACAACTGGTGTTATCAGAGACTACTCTTTCACAACTGAATCTGATGGTCGTGGCGGTAAAAACTACCAGTACTTGTTTAGTTTGTACGGGGATGGTAGCCAATACAGAATACCAGCTAAGTTTGTAGATAATTTTAACAAGGGAAGTTTTGAGCAACAAGTTGAAATTGGCGACACAGTAGCTTTATTAATAGACCAATTACCAAATAGTCTCAATGGACACATCACTGTGTATGAATTGCGCTCTGGTACTGAATCATTTTTAAGTGCTGAAGAAGCAATTAAGACAGATAAACTGGAAAAAAATATAGCTATACCTTTCTTCTTTGTATTCATCAGCTTCATTAGTTTACTGAACTACAGGAAGTATAAAAACAAAAAATAACATCCTAAAACAAGGTTCATACATAACCCTTGCTGACGCTAAGGACTCTGTATGCACGAGTACGATACCTAACATTATAAGTCATGAAGTTGCTCGTACTTATTCTTAGCCTTTTCATAAGTAGCTCAGCATTCGGACAGCTAACTGAAACCCAATTCTATTGGAAATCCATTCGTGATAAAGATGTAAAAGAGTTGGGAATGGCCAAACTAGATTCCACTGATTACCAGAAGGCGTATCGAATATGGAGAGACTATCAGGTGATAGAGTTACTGCAATACAACGATTCTACTTTTGACGGGCAAATTGTAAATTTTGTGACCAAACATTCTGGGAGTAAAAGAAAACCAAAGAGTGAGTTACTTGTACACAAAATCAAGATTTCAGCCCAATCGGCATCATTGCTCATGGACACTCTGCAGACTTTCAACATTGAAACCTTGCCTGACTCCGAAGAAATAGAGAACTACCCGCAAGGATTTGACGGAACGACCTACGTTTTCGAAGTTCGAGATAATAAAGCTTATCGCCTATACTCATATTGGGAACCCGAAAGCGAGAGATACCAAGATGGAAGCTTACTTGAGATTATAAGTGTTAGAAATATTTTAAAGTTGCTTAATAGTGAATTTACCCTCAACAAGCTTTTCGCTGGCTTTTTAGATAGACTCCCAAAAGGAGAGTATAGTTATGGCGGCATTTACATGATTAAGAACTAAAAATAAAATTAGGTAACCATGTGTATACTTAAAGCATAGGTTAATGCCTTGCACATCATCTACACCAGTCCGGTTACCTGTCATATAAATTTATAGATGAGGAATAAACTTTTCTACACAAGCTTATTTGTTGCTCTTATAGCCGCAGCGTGTAGTTCGGAAATTGAAGAAGATATTGTCACCAAAGAAAGAATCGGAAAAATAGCAGAAAAGGTACTCATTGATTCTACAGCTATTACATTTAGTCTTGACAGTTTGACAAGCTATACTTGGGATGAAGTATATATTATAACTCCTTACACTCAACTTGACAAAATGGAGCAAATCACTCGTGCTAATTTAAGCCCAATTGAGAAAACAGGAATTGAGTCTGCTGATTGGAAAAACGTTATTGCTTTCATAAGTAAAGGAAAACTGATAAGCTATGTGGATCTGCCAAGGAATAATGGTGACTTTGCTTACTTGAATTACTCTGTTTTGCTTTGCCCTTATGGAGCCACGACGTTCAGAATGATAAACAAGAATGGTCGAGTAGTTGTAGAGAAAATTAAAAACTAGATTTGGAAAGAAGGTACAGGCTTTAGTTTCTGCTATGCCTTACCACAGCCTCCATAGGACATTAAACAAATACCCCTCCTCCCATTAAATACAATTAAGAGGAGGGGTGTTTTTATAATTTTCTACTTCACCACTTCCTTCGCAATATACCTGGAGTTAAGTATACTTAGCGCGCCCATATACCTTAACCCGAAACGCAGCACATCGCCCACTTTATAGTTCGCCTCGTTTTCGCCGAGTTCAACCACCAGCATATCAGAGCTTGCGCCAATCACGCTTATAGTTTCGTCTTTCGGAATCAGGAACTTTGGATTAATGTCGAGCAGGCCTACGTCCAGAATGGCGCGGTGCGAGGTTTTGCCGTACAGGCTTTCATCTACCTCGAAGCTCTCGCCGCTGGGGTTTTCGGCCAGCATGCCACTCGGGATCATAGGTTTCTCGGTCAGTTCGATAATCTCGGTAAAAAGCTCAAACACATCGTCGTGCATGCCCTCGAAGGTTTCGCCGGTAAACAGGTTAAGGCCAAAGAAAAGCGCTTCTCCAATTCTAAAATGGTTAATGCCCTGCGGCATCTGGTGCGTGAAGAGCAAAGGAATTGTTACCGAAGTACCACCCGATACCCACGGAATATTACGGTTAAATTTTGCCTCGATGATCTGCTTGTACAGGCTTAGCTGAATGAGCTTATCGCGGGTGGGCATTACACCGTGCAGACAGTTAAAGTTGGCACCCAAACCAATAACAGATATATTGGGCAGGCCAAACACTTTGGCGTAAAAATCTACCAGTTCATCACCCATGACGCCCTCACGCAGATCACCCATCTCGATCATGATGATGATCTTGTGCTCTTTGTTCTGCCGCACCGCCTCATCCGAAAGTAGCTTGATGATCTCGTACTCCGTCTGGAAACTGACGTCGGCATACTGTATAATGTCGGGTATACTTTGCTTGGGCGCAGGCTTTATGTACACCGTCTGCACATGGGGCGCTACTTTTTTAATGGCCTTTAAGTTCGTTACCCTGGAGTCGTGTATCTCCTGCACGCCAAGCGCCAGCACTTCCTTCAGGAACAGTTCGTTACCGCAGAGCAGCTTGGTTACAATGCCCCAGTCAATGCCGTGCTCCTTAAACACCTTGTCCAGGTGGTTGTAGTTGTGTTGAAGTTTGTCGTGGTACAGCTTTAAAACTGCCATGGTTTATCTTTGTAGTCTGTATTCGAGGTATTTGTTTGTAAAGCCCAGTTTCTCATAAAGAAACTTAGCCGAGTTTTGTGGCTCAACGTGCAGGGCAATACTGCCTTGTGTATTGTCGATAGCGGTTTGCACAATCTTTTTGCCCACACCTTTGCCGCGTTGGCTGTTATGCACGGCCACGTAAACCAGTATGTTCTCAGGTATATACCCACTCATGCCCGTATTGTTCATGATCAGGGCGCCAACTACTTTGTCATCCTCACGCGCAACCACCACCGATCCACCTTTGCCTTCGGCAGTCGAGAGGGCATAGTCCATACACTTAGCTATATCGGCCCGCTGGTCACCATACTCATCCAGGTGCTTGAAAAGGAAATCGAGTACTTCATCTTGGTTTAGTTCTGCATGATCTCCTGGGGTGTAGATGCTGTAGCTGACGTTGTTGTTTTCTGCCATGTTTTATTTTTTGATTTATCAGGGTATAGAATAGTTAACGTAAAGTATAAAATAGCGGAAGTAGTTAATCCGAATAAATTAGGATCGAGGTTGTAGGGAAGCCTGAATGTAAACCCTGCAGCCGGGATGTGTACGATACTGTTGGTGGCAATGGTTTGATTAAGCAGGTTTAAAAGCTCCGCTGCACTTAAACCGGACACATTCTCCGCATTAGCAAAGTATGGCTGCAGCTGTTTTGCCAGCAGCAGAAGGTAAGCATCAGCGCTTACAGGGGCAAGTATAAATACCTGCAATACAACTGTTACTATACCACCCATGAGCATAGCCCAGAAAGCGGCCACACTGCTGCGCTTTTTCCAGAACAAGGCACCAAGTACCGGTACAAACAAACCCGACACCATAAAGGCATAAGAGTAAAGCATCAGGTCGAGCACGTTGGTCATTGTGGTGGCCAGCCAAAGCGCAAAGGCACCCACCAGCAGCGTTACCACTTGTGAGAGGCGCAGCGTAGACGGGGCATCCGGGTCAATTCTCCGGAAGTGGCTCAGCACATCTGTCACAATATTTCCCGACGAGGCCATCAGGCAACTATCTGCCGTTGAAAGTATAGCCGAAAAGTATGCTGAGAGCATCAGGCCCATGAGGCCAACCGGCAGCACAGAGCGCAACAGCATCGGCAATCCTGTTTCAGGGTCAACCACACCGCCGGCCACCAGGTCAGTAAACATGCCCTGTTCAGAGGCAACCCTTGCCAGTATACCCAGGCTCACACCCATAAAAGCCATCACAGGCCACTCAAATAGTCCGGCAATATACCAAGCACGTTTGGCTGTTTTTACATCGCGGCACGCATAGATGCGCTGGTAGAGCGTCATGCCCACAAACCAGATAGGTATGATAGTAATGGCCCAGTTCACTATTTGTTGCCAGGTAATGTTGTTCAGGCTCAGAAACTCATCGGGTAGGGTAGTGCGGATAGCGGTTATACTTTTGCCTGCCTGCGTGGCCAGAAAACCTGGGTCTATCAGTTCGCTAAAACTCATGCCCTCCAGGCCGCCGCCTACTGCCAGAAACGAGACAGGTATACCAATAAACACAAGTCCACCCATTAGTATGGCCCACTGTATGGTATCAGTATAGATTACGGCTTTAAGTCCGCCCATAACGGTGTATACCACGGCCATAATACCCATCACCAGCAAGGCTGTGTTTAAGTCGAGATTGGTGAAGGTGCCGCTGGCAAGCTTAGCGCCGGCCAGTATCTGAGAGCTTGTGAAACCCGTGTAGCCAATGGCCGAGATAATGCCCGCCAACAGAGCAACACGTGCATTAAAGTAGTGCCCGAAGATCTGTGGAAAGGTAAGGAAATTGGCAAAGGCAGGGTTGTCTTTTACTTTGGGTATCAGGAAAACCGCTGCCAGCCAGGCACCCAGCAAACCGGTAAACAGCATCCAGGAGCCCGACAAGCCCATCGCAAAACCTAGTCCGCCAAGTCCAATGGAAAAGCCGCCACCCACATCAGTTGCCACCACCGATAACCCGATGTGTCCGCTGCTCATGGATCGGCCGCCTACATAGTAATCTTCAGCGCCCTGGTTCTTTTTTAAAAAGTAAAATCCAACTCCGAGCATAGCCAACATGTATGCCGCAAAGATGGACAGATCTATATAATGCATGTATTAGAAAAGTATAATTACCTTCAAAGTATCTAAAAGAGGTTATACTTGAAGATAACAAAAAATAAGGCCAAATGCACGGGTTTTTGTGGTTTTAAGGGTCTATGCTGATGAATATGGTATTTGATTGCAATGGTTTTGTGCAAAGTTTGGGGTTTTTATAGTTTGATGATTGGGTAAGGGTTAGGAGGGTTTTGTGGTTGAAATATTAGCTCAGTTCAATTTATGGCAGTTTGCTTTTTTGCAGCGGTTGTGAAGTAAGTAGGCTTTATTCTGCCTTTTATGTCGAACTGCTGATTTCCTTCAGTCTTGCTTGCCCATTGTTTCACCTCAGGCTTTGGTGCGCTCAAGGCCGCGTGGCCTCGTCCTTGGCCATCGCGCTGCTTTCGCTTCCTTTGCTCCTAACGTCGCAATGCCTCGCTCGCGCTCGTCACCGGAACCTCTCGAGGCGCTCAGTCCAAGGACTGGGATTGACACTTCTTAGCTGACGGCTGTTGCAACTGGCTAGCAAGTATAAATTAGTAGTAGCAGAAAATTCCCCTCCTTGGACTTTAAAGGGGGGCCTTCACCCCCAGGAGGGGATAAAGGGGTGGTTTGACCCGGTAATGCAACAATTCCCCTCTTGAGAGGGGCAGGGGTGTGGTATGTTTTTAAACTATAACTACATAGCAACAGCCCATGTAATGTGCACCCCTGACGATTTTTTGTTTGAGCGTTCAGCGAGTTCAAAATCGTCTTGATTCTTTTGCTTACTTTTCTCATCAAGGAGAAAAGTAAGGCCCAGCCGGCGAGGCGAAAAGCTGGCTTATAGCAAAAGGCCACAACGAAGATGTATTTGTCTAACTTAACCCTTACACAATCCTACCAATAATGATCCGTATGTTTTTCCTCACGGCTCTTTCTCACATACACCTTCCTGATCAGGTAAACCAGACCTGCAGAGATCAAAATCAACACTACTATCAATGCTTCCATACTTTATTTACGTCGGGAGTAACTATTAAGGTCAGGTAATCGGCACACAGTTTTGCTGAGTCGGGAATTAAGATTACCTTTAACCCGAAGGTGATGGGGTACCACCTTGAACCGCCTGCCCGGGCAGCGCTGATGACTCCTACAGAAAGGCTTGGCTATACTTTGCCTGTTTGTATCTTTGTCGTCAGCAGAATCATGAAAAACCACAGCACCCAGAAATCCATCCTTACAAAGCTATTAAGCAAAGCGCTTTTTTCCGGCGAGCAGGCCACGGCTATACTTTATACTTTAAAGTGGCTTGTTATCTGCATTTTGGTCGGAATAATGGCCGGTTCTGCATCTGCATTTTTTCTGGTGTCGCTTGATTGGGTGACAAATTACCGTGAAAGTCATACCTGGATCATCTGGCTATTGCCTTTGGGTGGCTTGTTAGTTGGTTTGCTTTATCATTACATCGGAGGACGCTCGGCTAAAGGAAATAACCTCTTGCTGGAGGAGATACACAAACCCCGTCAGATCATTCCGTTTTTGATGGCGCCGCTGGTGCTTTTCGGTACGCTGGTAACGCACCTTTTCGGTGGGTCGGCTGGGCGAGAGGGTACTGCCGTACAGATGGGAGGGGCCTTGGCCGATCAGCTCACTAAACTATTTCGCCTGCGTCCCCGCGACCGGAAAGTGCTGATCATTACGGGTATTAGTGCCGGATTTGCTTCTTTGTTTGGCACGCCGCTGGCCGGTGCAGTTTTTGGCCTGGAGGTATTTATACTTGGCCGTTTGCGCTACGAGGCCCTTTTGCCCAGTTTCCTGGCTGCCGTTATCGCAGATTATACTTGCACGTCCTGGGGGGTGGGGCATATGCACTTTTCAATTCCATTTGTACCGGATATCTCTGCCATGGCCATAGTTTACTGCCTGGTAGCAGGAGCCATTTTTGGATTGGCCGGAATGGTATTTTCCCGTTCCATTCATTTCTTTTCGCAGCAGTTCAAGCAGCACATTGCGTATCCGCCTTTACGACCTCTGGTAGGGGGGGTGGTAATTGCCGTGGTGGTCTGGCTAATGGGTACAACCAAGTATATTGGCCTGGGGGTGCCTACCATACTTGCTGCGTTTAAGCAGGGTTTACCCTGGTACGATGCCTTTGTAAAAATCGCACTCACAGCATTTACTTTAGGGGCTGGTTTTAAAGGAGGGGAGGTTACGCCGCTTTTCTTTACAGGAGCCACACTGGGCAATGCTCTTTCCGGTCCAATTCCGTTGCCAATGGCTTTATTGGCCGGCATGGGACTAGTGGCTGTGTTTTCCGGGGCAACCAACACGCCACTCACCAGCACTATTATGGCCATTGAGTTATTCGGTGCCGACAGCAGCGTGTACATGGCGCTGGCCTGTGTGGTGTCTTATCTTTTCTCTGGTCATTCGGGCATCTATGGCTCGCAGCTAATCGGCACGCCCAAGCACCTTATCTATGGCAGGCTTAAAGGCAAATCGCTTGGCGACATCTCCTCCACTAAAAAGTAAACCAGGGCTATGAGCTTTGTATAGCCAAAATTATATACTGTGTTATAGGTATAATCTATAATTTATTGAAGATGAGCTGATAACTTGTCTACCGTTTGGAATATTTTGCGTAATATTATTGTTAACCCAATAGTATGAACTGAAAACGTCCCATCTTATGACAAGAGCCAGTTTCCTTATACTGCTTTGTCTTTGGTTGCTATTGGTACCCGAATTCGCTCAGGCGCAGGTGCACACCCGTTACGAGCAGGATACGGTGTACTTCAAGTCAAAACGCAAGCAGATAAAAATCCCGTTCAAGCTTGTACACAACCTGATCATAATTCCTGTTCAGATCAATAATTCTACGCCTTTAAATTTTATACTTGATTCCGGTGTGCGCAACACCCTCATCACCAGACTCTACTATTCTGATTCGCTTAACCTGAACTCAGCTGATAAAGTTAGTATCCGTGGCTTGGGATCAGGCAATGAGATAGAGGCATTCTACTCAACTGGTAATAGCATGAGCATGCCGGGCATACAGGGCGATAACCACAAAGTATATGTTTTACTGGAAGATGTCTTTCACCTGTCGCACCGCATGGGGATGCCGGTTCATGGCATTATTGGGTATGATATTTTTAAGAACTTTATTGTTAAGATAAACTACGCAAACAAAACACTGACGCTTTACCGCCCGGATACAAAGCTTAAGAAAAAGCGCAAAGCAGAGGAATTCCCCCTGTTTATAGAAGAGAGCAAGGCTTATATCTATGGCAACGTGAGGCAGCAAAACGGCGACTCGATAAAGGTGAAGCTTGTCCTGGATACAGGAGCCAGTCACTCGTTGTCGCTTTACCTGCCTACCGACAGCAGGTTAACTTTACCACCCAAAACGCTAGAAGCATACCTGGGCCGCGGACTTGGCGGCGATATCCATGGCAAGATCGGCAGGCTGGACGCCTTTGTGCTTGGCAGGTATGAGCTTACGAATTTGCCAGCCTCTTATCCCGACGAAGAAGCTGTAAAACCGGCCCTCAATATTGCCCAGCGCAACGGAAACCTGGGCTCGGATGTACTCAAGCGATTTACCGTTATCCTGGATTATCCGCACAACAAGATCACCCTGATACCAAACAGCAAGTTTAAGGAGCCCTTTAACTATAACCTGGCCGGCTTTGAGATCACAACGCCACTTCCGGGCACCAATTTCTATGTTGTTTCCAATGTAATTGAGAATACGCCGGCAAAGCGTGTGGGCATGGAGGCCGGCGATCAGATAGTGAGCATCAATGGTGTAGAGTGCAAGAACCTACAGCTTGGCGAGATACTGGACCTGATAGACAGCAGGCCGGGACGTAAACTAAGGATCAAATTAAAACGCGACCACAAGCTGATAGACGTGGATTTTGTACTGCAAAGCCGAATCTGACCTTACTTAGAAACTGATGCAGTCTGGTTAAAGTCTAGAAATACCTGGAATAGCAGGAGCAATACAGCAAATACGATGAGTAAAATAGCCGTGATGGTACGTGCCCTCGGGATCGGTTTTTGATACACATTCCCTTTTTCATCCACACCTGTAAAGCGAAGGTCGGAGAGTATGAGCCCGTTGCCAAAGCTGAGCCATACTGCAGCCGTAAGTGCCTGTTTTGTAATAAACAGTGATGCCAGGCCCACGGCTGAAAACAGAATGCCGATGATTACCCTGATGGAGATGCTTTTCATGATTAAGGAAGCACAGTTGTTTTATGTGGGTGCAATTTAACGCTTTTGCGCCAGTACCCGTACACTAATTTTGAACTGGATAAAAGTATAAAGCAACGTATTTGAAACTAAAGCAACAATTACTATAAATAAATAAGGTTTTTTAAGATATCCCTTGGATATTTGAAAACTATTCTGAAAACTTTGCGAAAAATACGGTATTTCTATACCTGGCATACAATTACTGAAATGAAAAAAATGTCGTCTTTATCAGTTTTGATAAATCACGCTCCAGCCTTGGAGGGTGCGACTTTTTCTATCCTTTCGTCAAGGGTAGTTTTTAGGACCATCTCACCTGCGGTCCGCTACAGGCGGTAGCCTACAGTTTTTCAGACTACCTATGCGGTAGTCATTATTCCCCAAATACGTTTTTCTGCTTACAGTGCCTCAGGTAAATAATATTACCTCCAACGACTGTATTCATACTTTAATCTAGCTAAACATATTGTGCTGTGCATGGCGCAGCCAGGGTACTTTATTTTACCAGTTAAATGAATCAACCAGAATTCATTGTGACGGTTGCCAATGGGCAGCATGTTATTTACGCCTTACAGATATGTAATGAGATGGAGGCGTCGGCTAAGGCACGCGGTACCGGTATTGCCAAGCGATCACCGGATTACGTGGCTCAAAAAATGATGGAAGGCAAAGCCGTAATTGCTCTGCACCAGGATGGTACGTGGGCTGGCTTTTGTTACATCGAGACCTGGGGGCATGGCAAGTATGTGGCAAACTCAGGCCTGATCGTATCTCCGGAGCTGCGCAAAAGCGGACTGGCTCGCCAGATTAAGCAGAAGATCTTTGAACTATCGCGCACAAAATACCCGGATGCCAAGATCTTTGGTTTAACCACGGCACTGGCAGTAATGCGTATTAATTCCGGCCTTGGCTACAAGCCCGTAACATACTCTGAACTGACAGATGATGAAGAGTTCTGGAAAGGCTGCCGTAGCTGTGTGAACTTTGAGATCCTGCAAAGCAAGAACCGCACGAACTGCCTTTGCACTGCTATGCTCTACGACCCTGCTAAAGAAGACGGCTACATGCCTCTGCCTGTGGTAAACAAACAGGAAGAGCCTCAGCCTGTGAAGCAGCAAACAGCAAAAGTTATTAGCATTAACGATCGCTGGATTCGCCACCGTGCACGGCCTAATCAAACCAATTTAAACAGCAAAGAGCGTAACGCCTCTTAAGTATACCAGATACCAACATGAAGAAAGTAGTTTTAGCATTTAGTGGCGGTTTAGATACCTCTTATTGTGCCATTTACCTTGCTCAGGAGCTGGGCCTTGAAGTATACTCAGCCATTGTGGATACAGGCGGTTTTTCGGAAGAAGAGCTTAAAGAGATCGAGCGCCGTGCTTATGCAATGGGTGTTAAACAACATACCCACCTGGACGAGACACAGCATTTTTATAACAGCTGCATCAAATACCTGGTGTACGGTAACATACTTAAGAACAACGTTTATCCGCTAAGCGTGAGTGCAGAGCGCGTTACGCAGGCCATTGCCATTGCCAAGCATGCTAAAAGTATAGGAGCGGATTTTGTGGCGCACGGAAGTACCGGCGCTGGTAACGACCAGGTGCGTTTCGACATGGTTTTCCAGGCGTTGATTCCTGAGGTGGAGATCATTACCCCGATCCGCGACAAGCGTTTATCCCGTGAAGAGGAGATCGAGTACCTGAAGCAGCATGGCGTGGAGATGGATTTTGCCAAAGCGCAGTACTCTATTAACAAAGGGATCTGGGGCACATCGGTAGGAGGAAAAGAGACACTTACTTCTAACCTGCCGCTGCCTGAGGAAGCGTATCCTACGCAACTTAGCAAACATGAGCCGGAGCGCGTTACATTACATTTCGAGAAAGGTGAACTGGTAGGTATTAACGAGAACAAGTATGATACTCCGGTTCAGGCGATTCAGGAATTACAGGCCATTGCCGCTCCGTTTGCCATTGGCCGCGACATACATATTGGCGATACGATCATCGGTATTAAAGGGCGAGTAGGTTTTGAGGCAGCTGCGCCTATGGTGATCATCAAAGCACACCATACTTTAGAAAAACACGTGCTTACCAAGTGGCAGCTATACTGGAAAGATCAGCTTTCGGCCTGGTACGGCAACTGGCTGCACGAAGGGCAATTGCTGGACCCAACTATGCGCGACATTGAGGCATTTTTGGAGAGCACACAGCAGAATGTAACGGGTAAAGTATACGTGCTGCTGGCACCTTACCGCTTCCAGGTAGAGGGCATCGAAAGCACACATGATTTGATGAGTGACAAATTTGGAAGCTACGGAGAAATGAACCGTGCCTGGACATCCGATGACGTAAAGGGCTTTGCCAAGATATTCGGAAACCAGACCAAGCTATACCATAGCGTAAACAACCCCGAGGCAGCATGGATAACGGAATAAGTATAAAAGCAGGCATTGTAGGCGGCGCGGGTTATACTGGCGGCGAACTGCTGCGCCTGCTTGTGCATCACCCAAACGTTGAGATTGCATTTGTGCATAGCAAGAGCCAGACCGGCAAGCCGGTGTACGCCGTGCACAAAGATCTCCTTGGCGATACACACCTAAATTTTACAGATAAGCTGCAAACCGAAGTGGATGTACTGTTTCTGTGTGTAGGCCATGGCGAGGCAAAAAAGTTTGTGGAGGCAGAACAACTGCCTCAAAGTATAAAGATCATAGACCTGAGCCAGGATTTCCGCTGGAACGAAAGTATAAAAGAAGCCACTGTTGAGGCGTCTGACAGAACCTTTGTCTATGGTTTGCCGGAACTGCAGCGCAACGAGATCAAACAGGCTCAGAATATTGCCAACCCGGGGTGCTTTGCCACTGCCATACAACTGGCTTTACTGCCTCTGGCAGAGCAAAACCTGATAGGGCAGGAGGTGCATGTAAGTGGTATTACCGGCAGCACCGGCGCAGGACAAAGTTTAGCGGCTACCTCGCACTACAGCTGGCGCGATGGCAACATCTCCAACTATAAAGTCCTGAGTCATCAGCACCTGAACGAGATACGCCGTACACTGGCTGGTATGCAGGAAAAAGAGTTGCCAGGTATACACTTTGTGCCTTACCGTGGGCCGTTTACCCGTGGCATACTTTGTACCAGTTACTTAAACAGCAACTTAAGTATAGACGAGGCTGGCCAGTTGTTCAAAAGCTTTTACAGAAGCCATCCGTTTGTAACCGTTTCGGATACTACACCGGATCTGAAGCAGGTAACGAATACAAACAAATGCCTGCTACACCTGGAAAAACAAGGCGATAAGCTTGTTATAACGAGCATGATAGACAACCTTTTAAAAGGTGCTTCGGGACAGGCAGTACAAAACATGAACCTGATGTTCGACTTGAATGAAACCGCCGGCCTGAAGCTGAAAGCAAGTGCATTTTAGGTTTCGTTGTTCGTTACTCGTTGTTGGTTGTTTAACTCAAGTTTCGATATATGATGACCTAGGCAGGTGTAAACACACCCCTGCGCCCCTCTCAAGAGGGGAGTCACATGCACGAGCAAAATTCCCCTCCTCGGAGGGGTTAGGGGTGGGTTAATCGCAACTTGAGTTAGTTATTCGAACAACTGTTTAAATATATAACAGCAAAAATAATAGCACCGATTGTCCCCCTTCGAAGGGGGTAGGGGGATGATAATCGTTTAAAGACCTAACACTGAAAATCTTTAATCAACCTCAAGCCCTCCCGAATCAAGTCCGGGATCTTCGACTTCAAAGGGGGACAAGTATAAAGTATGAAAACAACAATTTAACAATACAACAATCAACAATTAAAAATATGTACGTCAAGTACTTCATCTATTGTCTTACTTCTTACATCTAATTATCAAATATGAATCTGTTTGATGTATATCCGCTTTTCGACATAACGCCAGTAAAAGCACAGGGCGCTTATGTTTGGGACGAGAATGGCAAACGCTACCTGGATCTTTACGGAGGTCATGCTGTCATCTCTATTGGTCACAGCCACCCGCACTATGTTAAAAGAATAGCCCGTCAGCTCTACGACATTGGCTTCTATTCCAACTCCGTAAAAATGCCGCTGCAGCAGGAACTGGCAGATAAGCTGGGCGAACTTAGTGGTTACAACGACTACAGCCTTTTTCTTTGCAACTCAGGTGCCGAGGCCAATGAAAATGCCCTCAAGCTAGCCTCTTTCCATACCGGACGTAAAAAAGTGATCGCATTTAAAGGTGCTTTCCATGGCCGCACTTCTGCTGCCGTAGCTGCTACCGACGATCCTAAGATCCAAGCCCCGATCAACGAAACGGATAACATCATTTTTCTGCCTTTAAACGATATCAACGCTTTTGGAAATGCACTTTTGGAGCATGGCCCCGAACTGGCTGCCGTGATCGTGGAAGGTATACAGGGCGTTGGCGGGGTACAATTGCCTGAGCCTTCTTTCCTGAAAGCTATTGCTGCCGGCTGCGAAAAAGCAGGAGCACTCCTGATCCTGGATGAGGTACAGTCTGGTTATGGACGCTCAGGCAAGTTTTTCGCGCACCAGCACGCCGACGTTAAACCGCACCTGATCACGATGGCCAAAGGTATGGGCAATGGCTTCCCGGTGGCCGGCGTACTTATCAGTCCTGAAATAAAGGCAAAGCACGGTATGCTGGGCACCACTTTCGGCGGTAACTACCTGGCTTGCGTAGCCTCTCTGGCTGTGCTGGAAGTGATGGAAAAGGAAAACCTGATGCAGAATGCACAGAACATCGGCAACTGGCTGATGGATGTACTTCGTCAGATGCCGGGTGTAAAAGAGGTGCGTGGTAAAGGCCTGATGATCGGGGTGGAACTGCAGCAGGCTTGTGCACCGATACGTAAGCTGCTTCTGGAGGAATATGGCATTTTTACCGGCTCATCTTCCGATAAGAATACGCTACGTTTGCTACCGCCGCTTAACATTGGTGCCCGTGAAGTACAGAAATTCCTGCACGCGTTTGAGGAAATCCTATTAAAAGCAGAATTACAGACAGTTTAATGAAAAAATATACATCCGTGAAAGACGTTGCCAATGTTGAGGAACTGGTAAACGAGGCCCTTCACCTGAAGCAAAACCCCTACAAGTATAAACACCTCGGCGAGAATAAAACGCTGGGACTTATCTTCTTGAACCCAAGCCTGCGCACACGTTTAAGCACCCAAAAGGCTGCCATGAACCTGGGCATGAACGTAATGGTGATGAACCTGGACAAAGAGGGCTGGGCACTGGAAACACAAGAAGGCGCTATCATGAACGGTACCACCGTAGAGCACATTAAAGAAGCGGCTGCTGTGATGGGGGAGTACTGCGACATCCTCGGTATCCGCTCTTTTCCTAAACTGCAGAACCGCCACGAAGACTATAACGAAGAGTTACTGCAGCAGTTTATTGATTACGCAGGTATTCCGATCGTGAGCCTGGAATCGGCAACGCGCCACCCGCTGCAGAGCCTTGCCGACCTGGTAACCATTACTGAGCAAAAGCCTGCTGGTAAAAAACCAAAAGTTGTGCTTACATGGGCACCTCACGTTAAATCTATACCGCAGTGCGTGGCCAACTCTTTTGCTGAGTGGATGGGGCAGGCAGATGACGTAGATCTGTTTATCACGCACCCGGAAGGCTACGAGCTAGCCGACGAATTCACACAGAATGCCACGGTTACTACCAACCAAGCCGAAGCCTTGCAAGATGCGGACTTTGTGTATGTTAAAAACTGGTCGAGCTACACCGATTACGGCAAAGTGCTGACAGACGGAAATGGCTGGATGATGACCAACGCAAAGCTGGCGCTTACAAACAATGCAAAGGTAATGCACTGCCTGCCAGTGCGCCGTAACGTAGAGCTAAGCGACGAGATCCTGGACGGGCCAAACTCGCTGGTACTGCAGCAAGCCAACAACCGCACCTACGCGGCGCAGGCTGTGCTGAAAAGGATGCTGGAAGCGATTTAGTTTGAAATGGACGCAAGACACAGGACACAAGATTTAAGACTTTTTCATCTAAACGATTCTTACAGAATCTGAGGATTAGATAGAATCTAAAAAGAATGGCAGTTATAGTTTTCCAAACTTCATCTAAAAGCATGTCTTACGTCTTGTGTCATAAATCTTATGTCTAAAAAATATAGTCCTGTGTCTTGTGTCTTACATCTTGTGTCTATAAATAATGTTGATAGTAAAAATAGGCGGAAATATACTGGATAACCCGTCGCGGCTACATCGCTTTTTGGTTGATTTTGCGAAGCTGCGTGGGCCCAGGTTGTTGGTGCATGGCGGGGGCAAGATTGCCTCTGCTATTGGCCAGCGACTAGGTATAGAACCCGTTATGGTAGAAGGCCGTCGTGTTACTGATACCCAAACCCTTGAACTGGTGACGATGGTATATGGTGGCTTGGTTAACAAACAGGTGGTAGCACAACTGCAATCATTGGGTTGCAATGCCATTGGCATGACCGGTGCAGATGCCAACACCATACTTGCCACCAAGCGCCCTGTGCGCGATGTGGATTACGGCTTTGCCGGCGACGTGTCAGGCAACGAAAGTATAAATATCGCTGCGCTTGATACTCTACTTAAGGCTGGTTTAACACCTGTATTTGCACCGCTTACCCACGATGGCAAAGGCTCTATGCTGAATACCAACGCCGATACCATTGCCTCTGTGCTGGCTACTGCACTGGCAACAAAGTATAACGTAACGCTTCTGTACTGTTTCGAGAAGAAAGGTGTGCTGGCAGATGCTGCTGATGACGATACCGTTATCCATTACATCAATCTGCCGAAGTATAATGAACTACGAGAAACTGGTGCAATAACTGCTGGTATGGTACCAAAACTAGACAATGCCTTTGCAGCCTTGCAACAAGGAGTTAGCAAAGTTTTGATAGGAGAGGCTGAGGCGTTATTAAGTATAGAATCTGAGAGCGAAGCGTTCGCAGGAACCACCATCAGCCTGAATTAATGGAGCAGCACAAACTATACTTAGAGGCAGTAGAACTGTTAAAGCAGCTTATCCAGATACCTTCGCTGAGCAAGGAAGAAGATAAGACTGCCGCCATACTTGCCAGCTATTTACAGAAGCATGGCGTGGAGGTACACCAGCAACTGAACAATGTATGGGCATTCAACAAGCACTACAACCCTGAGCTGCCAACCATACTACTAAACTCACACCACGATACCGTAAAGCCAAACCCTGGCTATACCCGCGACCCTTTTGCTGCTACCGTAGAAGATGGCAAGCTCTACGGTCTGGGAAGCAACGATGCGGGTGGTTGTTTGGTAAGCCTGGTTGCTGCGTTCCTATACTTTTATGAGCAACCAAACTTAAAGTATAACCTGGTGCTTGCCGCTACCGCCGAAGAAGAGATCTCAGGCAGAAACGGCATCGAACTTATACTTCCGGAGCTTGGAAACCTGGATGCAGCCATTGTAGGCGAACCAACCGAAATGCACCTTGCTGTAGCCGAAAAAGGTTTACTGGTGCTGGATTGCACAGCCAAAGGCAAAGCCGGACACGCTGCCCGTGAAGAGGGCATCAACGCTATTTACGAAGCGCTGGAGGATATAAAGTGGTTCAAGGAGTATCGGTTTGAGAAGGAATCGGAGCACCTGGGGCCAGTGAAAATGAGTGTGACGGTGATAAATGCCGGTACGCAGCACAACGTAGTGCCGGATAACTGCCAGTTTACCGTGGATGTTCGCTTGACGGATGCTTATTCGATGGAGGAGGTGTTGCAGAATATACAACAACATGTAAAGTCGGAAGTAAAGCCACGTTCTACCAGATTAAAGCCATCAGCCATCCCGATGGAGCATCCCTTGGTGCAGGCAGGCTTGGCGATGGGGCGCAACACGTACGGTTCTCCAACAACTTCCGATCAGGCGCTTTTGCCCATCCCATCCCTTAAAATGGGACCGGGCTTCTCAGGCCGCTCGCACATGGCAGATGAGTATATTTATTTGCATGAGGTAGAGGAGGGGGTTAGGTTGTATGTGGAGTTGTTGGAGAGGGTAGTAGTATGATTTGGGTAAATTGACACCATTAATTGCAACTTTATTGTGGCCTTTGCACTAAGCCAGCTTTTCGCCTCGCCGGCTGGGCCCTACTTTTTTTCTTGACAAAAAAAGTAGGCAAAAAAGTCAAGACGATTTTGAACTCGCTGAACGCTCAAACAAAAAATCGTCGGTGGTGCACATTGCTAAGGCATTTTGCTTTGGAGGAGAGATGTAAACACACCCCTTCGCCCCTCTCAAGAGGGGAATTCTACCTTACTGTTTATACTTTCTTCCCAGTTGCGACAGTCGCAAGCAAAGAAGTGTCCATCCCAGCCTTTAGGTTGAGCGCCTTGTAGCTGTTGCGGTGCCGAACGGAGCGAAGGCAGCTTCAGGTACACCGCGCGATGCCAAAAGGCGAGGCCACGCGGCCTTGAGCGCACCAAAGCTTGATGTGAAACAATTGGCAAGTAAAACTGAGGAAGAAAAGTAGCCAGAAAGAATAACAGAAAACAACAACAGTATAAAACAGTAAACTGAACTATAAATTCATTCACTCAATCACTCATTCAAAATTAACCCCATGAAGCTTTGGCAGAAAGGCACTAGCGTTGCCGCAGAGATAGAGAAATTTACCGTTGGCAAAGATGCAGAACTGGACATGGAACTGGCGCGGTTTGATGTGCTCGGCTCTTTGGCCCATACCCGCATGCTGCAAAGTATAAACCTGCTCTCAGCCAAAGAACTAGACATACTGCAGGCCGAGCTGAAAGCCATTTACAAAAGCATTGAAGCCGGTGATTTTAAGATTGAGGAAGGAGTAGAGGACATACACTCGCAGGTGGAGCTGGAACTGACCAGAAGTGTAGGGGAGGCTGGTAAGAAAATACACAGCGGCCGCTCACGCAACGACCAGGTGTTGCTGGACCTGAAACTATACTTCCGCCACCAGCTACAGGAACTGGTGCACGACACAGAAGCACTTTTCGATGTCCTGCAGGCGCAAAGCGAAAAGTATAAAAATGTGCTGCTACCTGGTTACACACACCTGCAAATTGCTATGCCTTCGTCGTTTGGTTTGTGGTTTGGGGCCTACGCTGAAAGCCTGGTAGACGATATGCAACTGCTGCTGGCAGCTTACAAAATTGCCGACAAAAACCCACTTGGCTCTGCTGCAGGCTATGGCTCGTCTTTCCCGCTTAACCGCCAGATGACGACCGAATTGCTTGGCTTTGAAAGTATGAACTATAATGTGGTATATGCCCAGATGGGGCGTGGCAAGTCGGAGAAGATTGTGGCTACGGCTATGGCCTCGGTAGCGGCTACGCTTGCCAAAATGAGCATGGACCTGTGCCTGTACATGAGCCAGAACTTCGGGTTTATAACGCTACCAGCCCACCTCACGACTGGCTCCAGCATTATGCCGCATAAAAAGAACCCCGATGTGTTTGAGTTGCTGCGTGGCAAATGTAACAAACTGCAGGCGCTGCCAACGGAGATCTCCATGCTGCTCATCAACCTGCCATCTGGTTACCACCGCGACCTGCAGTTGCTGAAGGAAAACCTCTTCCCGGCATTTTCTGAGCTGAAAAGCTGTCTGCAGATGATGGCCTATATGATGCAGGATGTACAAGTAAAAGATGACATTCTTACCGACGACAAGTATAAATACCTGTTCAGCGTGGATGCCGTTAATGCCCTGGTTCTGGAAGGAATGCCTTTCCGGGATGCTTACAAAGTGGTTGGCGAAAGTATAGAAGCCGGCAATTTCTCAGCCCCGGCAGCCGTAACCCATACACATGAAGGTAGCATCGGTAACCTGTGCAACGCCGAAATAGCTAAGGAAATGCAGCTCATTTTGCAGCAGTTTAATTTCGGAAAAGTAAAGCAGGCTTACGACGAACTGTTGAAGTAAGTGTTTTACTGAAATAAGCTAAAGGGAGGAAGCAATTTCTCCCTTTTTTCTTTATTGGCAATTAGGAGAAAAGAAGTACATTAGCTAAGTGCTATGGTAGTATTGGATGGTAGTAGGGTATTTTTCTCTATAATCAGTTCAACTCCATACATAGTGCAGATAGTAGGAGTAGGTACTCCTGCTAGCGGATAGTTACCAGTAACTGAAATGAAAAAAGTCTTTGCCCTTATAGTTATCTTCACCTTATGTCATACTGCTTTCTCACAATCAGTAGTAGAGGCAATGAAGCGGAAAAAGGGTTTAAAAAAAGACAAAGAGCTAATACTTGAAGCACAAGAGCTATTCAAAGCTATAAATGACAGCTTAGGAATAGATTTAAGTGTGGCAGACACTCTTTATTATATCAGGGGAGTAGACGTGCAAGACAGAATAGGCTACGGAATCGTCTGGAATGATGATATAGCTATTTCTTATAGTGATAGTAGAATTTGGGAAAACAACAGGATTGTGGGGTCAAATCCCAAATTCATCATTGAACCTGATGTAGACTCTATTCAGGACTTCGGTCCAATTATTAGTGCAATAGAAGAAGGTGACAAAGGCAATGTTTTGAAATATGTAGAAGAAAGCTCTAAAGTATTTAGTGGCATCGGATACTGGAACATTATGACCTTCATCAAAAAGTCAGGGAGATATACAGTAGAACACTTTACGGTTAGAGACTTTGCCAGACTTAAATAGTAAAACATCTTCTGGTAACCCTGCACAGGCTCTATACTTCGGCTGCGCCTCGTCCACAGCCTGTACTAACCGTTAACCTAAACCCTACTTCTTCACACTCCTCATTGCCTCGCCAGCCACAGTGGCCAGTATAAGCGGCACCAGCACAATGGCTATCCCGACGGCAATAAAGCGCCGCAGGCCCAGGCGCATCATGAGTGTAGTCACTACTTTTCCGCGAAGTTCGTTGTAAAAAAACTTTCCGGCCTTGGTCATGGGTTTGCCTTTGAGCACGTCCAGCACTTCTTTCCAGTGGCCTTTCTCCAGTTGCCGCTTCAGAAAACCCAACACGCAGTCTTTGGTAATTTTAATTGCTTCGGCCAACTGTTCCTGTTGCAGGTTAGAGCAGCGTTTTAGCTGTTGCAGTTTTAACGGAGAAAGCGAAGGAAAGAAATTGCGCATAGGAATCATATGTGCCCGATAATAAGTTACAGTTCAAAAAACATCATATGGAAGTCCCGATAAAAGTACGGTGCCCGGAAAAGAAAGTAATGCTATTGTTTACGATTTCCTCAAAATTTAGGGTATAAGTAGTACCCGATTGTTAGAAAATTGCAACTACCCAAGTATAACTGGCGCAAACTATACTTTCAAAATCCTAAAAATTTATAATGCACAGCCTTATACTTGTGCCGGTTTAAAATATTGATGCTAATTTTACGTAATGTACCCGTTGAACAAAGCCAGCGGAACTTTAGTTATCCATTCGAGCAGAAGACGCATAACATACCATGAATAAATCGTATTGCCCTAGCCTTACATCCTACAAGCGCAGAAAAACACGTGTCGTAAACATTGGCGGCGTCCCCATGGGAGGGGATAACCCGATCAGGGTGCAGTCCATGACCACCGTTGACACCATGGACACGATGGGCTCTGTGGAGCAGTGCATCCGTATGATCGAGGCCGGTTGTGAGTATATTCGCATTACAGCGCCAAGTATAAAAGAGGCCGAAAACCTGCAGAATATACGCGAAGAGCTGCGTAAGCGCGGCTATAACGTACCGCTGGTGGCCGATATCCATTTCACGCCAAATGCTGCGGAAGTAGCGGCGCGTATAGTAGAGAAAGTGCGTGTGAACCCAGGCAATTACGCCGATAAAAAGAAGTTTCAGGTAATCGAGTACGACGATGCCTCTTACCAGGCAGAGCTTGACCGTATCCGGGAACGCTTTGTGCCGCTGGTGCGCATCTGCAAAGAGCACGGCACTGCCATGCGTATCGGTACCAACCATGGTTCTTTATCCGACAGAATTCTGAGCCGCTATGGCGATACGCCGCTTGGCATGGTAGAGAGCGCCCTGGAGTTTATCCGCATCTGCGAGGACGAAGGCTATTACGACATCGTGATCTCGATGAAAGCCTCTAACACACAGGTAATGGTGCAGGCCTATCGTTTGCTGGTACAGAAACTGGAAGAGGAGGGTTTGCAGCCTTACCCGCTGCATTTGGGCGTAACCGAGGCCGGCGAGGCTGAGGATGGCCGCATTAAATCGGCTGTTGGCATTGGTACCTTGCTGGAAGATGGCCTGGGAGATACCGTGCGCGTGTCGCTTACCGAAGCCCCGGAGGCAGAGGCTCCCGTGGCGCAGGCTCTGATAGACCGCTACCTTAACCGGGCCGAAAAAGCTGCCCCTATCGAGGAAATAAATGAAGTACCGATAGACCCGTTCCAGTATCACCGCCGCGAAACCAGCGAAGTGGAGAACATCGGGGGGATAAACGTACCGCGTGTAGTAGCCGACCTCAGCCGCGTAGAAGACATCAAGTATGCCGACTTGAAATGTGTGGGCCACCTGTACTCGATGTTGCTGGATAAGTTTAACATGAATGACCTGGGAGCAGACTACATTTATACCGGCAACAACCCGATAACCTTTATGCTGCCAAACGGCCTCAAGGAGATCGTGAACTACGAAGCCTGGCTAAGCGCAGAGCAACGCAAAGACCGCCACCCATTGATCCCTGCAGAAGTATACCTGGGCAACCCGGACCGCCACTCGAAACTGAATTTTATACTTGTCACCATCCACGACATCACACCAGAGTTAATGGACAAGTTAAAGCAGGATGCCACGGCTGTACTTATGCTGCAAACAAGCAACGCGCATGCCATGCCTGAGCTGCGCAGGGCTTTCTTTAAACTGATAAACAACGGCGTTAAAAATCCGTGCATCATCAAACGTGAGTATGAAGGTGAACTAACTGCCGACCAGGTGCAATTGTATGCCGCCACTGACGTAGGTGGCCTGCTGATTGATGGCCTCGGAGATGGCGTGATGCTGAGCACCGAGTTACTGCCTGAGCAGGAAAAACCTGAATTGCTGGCCACCATAGACAAGCTGAATAACCTGAGTTTCGGTATTTTGCAGGCTGCCCGTACGCGCATGAGCAAGACCGAGTACATCAGTTGCCCAAGCTGTGGCCGTACTTTATTTGACCTACAGGAAACCACCGCCATGATCCGCAAACGCACCGACCACCTGAAAGGCGTGAAGATCGGTATCATGGGTTGCATTGTAAATGGCCCCGGCGAGATGGCAGATGCCGACTACGGTTACGTAGGCGTGGGCAAAGACAAGATTGCGCTGTACCGTGGCCAAACCGTCATCAAAAAATCAGTGCCAGCCGACAGGGCCGTGGACGAACTGATTGAGCTGATACGCGAAGACAACAAGTGGATTGAGCCAGTGATTATGGAAGAGTAGCAAATAAGAGCTGCTGTAAATCATTCTATAGATTTGATTGTTACAAGTATAGCGGACAATTCTGTTTCCTGTTAAATGCTTACTGATAACTGAAAATATGAAAGGACTATTCGATTTTAAGGAGGTGGCGACCTATTTCTTCCGGAAGGAGGACCCAAACCGCAAAACCAACTTCAACTTGCGTACCATGCACACCATCAATAAAATTTCAATTCTGATGTTTTTGGCTGGCGCAATTTATTTTATATTTAAGCACCTGTAAGACTAATGATCCTGGGAGTCAGGCAGTAGTCATAAATGATATAGGGGAGGATCTAAGGGTTCTCCTTTTTATGTATAAAGTAATGTCCAAGTCTGCATCCTGCTATGATAAAAAGAAAAAGTAGCTTTATACTTTCCTGCCTGTTTATACTTTGCCTGATGTCCTGTGGGCAACAAAAGATAGACGAGGCAGATATGGTGGTGATGGAACTGCCGCATTGGAGCTTGAGCACCCTGGAAAAGGAGTCATTCAAGAACAGGTATGCATTCGATACACGCATCAACCCGTTTTATCTGAACGTGGACGTGAACGGAGATAAAAACCTGGATCTAGCCGCTGTGGTTGTCGAAAAAGCCTCGGGTAGGAGAGGCATGATCGTTCTGGAGCAAGCTACTGACTCCCTGCATATTTTTGGTGCTGGTAATCAAAACAGCTTGGGCGGCGCCAACTGGAACTGGCTGATAGGCTGGAAAGCCGAGGATAGGTTAACGGCTGGCTCGGGAGTTGCGAAAAACGTTGGCACTGCCTTTATACTTTTCACTGACAAGAACACTGCAAACTGGCTGTACTGGGATGGGCACGAGTGGGAGTGGATCACACAATAGTTATTACAAATGCACATAGAAGCTTTTAGAGAATACTGCCTTGCCAAGACCGGCGTTACCGAGGAACTGCCATTCGATGAGGATACGCTGGTTTTCAAAGTAGGAGGCAAGATGTTTGCCCTTTGCAGCCTGTCGGAGTATGAGAAGGGGATTGCCCTGAAATGCCTGCCCGAAAAAGCAATTGAACTACGGGAGCAATATCCAGATAAGGTGTTTCCGGGTTACCACATGAGCAAGACGCACTGGAACACCGTGTTGCCAGAGGCAGGTCTGCAAGATCAACTTATTAAAGACTGGATCGATGATTCATACTTTCTAGTGGCATCAAAATTGACGAAGGCCGTTAAAGCAAGTTTAGGTCTGCTTTAACGTAGAAGCTGTTTAGAGTTTTAGATAAGAAGTATGACCTCGCCATTGTTGGTGTTTTTAACCAACAATTAAAAGACGTTGGCTATATACTTGTTGCTGAAAACACGCAGCAAGGGCTGGCAGAGTAAATTTTAATGAACTCTAAACAGGCTCAACGATTAACTCAAGTTGCGATATATGATAAACCAGGCAGGTGTAAACACACCCCTGCACCCCTCTCAAGAGGGGATTTACATGCACGAGTAAAATTCCCCTCCACGGAGTTAATTTTGTTGGGAAAAACAATCAGTTATTTTCTTTAATTAAACACTGCTGCAACTTAACTTAATTACGGCCTTATCTTGTCCGCTACCTGTACTTATTAATGTTCCTTATACTTGATTATGTGCAATTATTAATACTTTTTATGATTACAGCAAAAAAAGTTTAATGATTCTGTTAAAAATTAAATATTTATTTTTAATATTGATTAGCACTTACACCACTTTATAGAAGATGAATCTAGAGCAAGAAGTTGGCTACAAATACTTCCGGAACGAATGGCAAAAGGCCAGCATGAGTATTTTGTATACCCAGGGTATACTTTACAATACTTATGAAAACTTTTTTAAACAATTTGGCCTGACTTTTCAGCAGTACAATGCCCTGCGTATTCTGCGCGATCAGTACCCAAAACCTGTCTCAACTTCTTTCTTAAGAGAGAAACTGTTGGATAAAATGTCTGATGCCTCCAGGCTTGTAAGCCGGTTAAGTGCAAAAGAGCTTGTTACAGTTACCCAAAACGCGTCTGATAAAAGGCTGGTAAATATACTTGTATCGGATAAAGGCTTTAAAGTGCTCGAGGGTATCGATAGTTCACTGCCTGACCTGGATGAGAAGCTTTTTGGAATCTCGGAAGAGGAAGCCACGACGATAGCTAAACTTTTAGTAAAACTTAGGTCTTCCCTTAAACTAGACCCACAACCAGAACAAATTAATACACCTACTCAAGATAAATAGTATTCTATCTAAACTTTACTAACCAAACCTTATTGGGCGGGAGTACCAGCAGGCAACAGCTAACTGGTACTCCCGCTTTTTTATATGGCATCCAGTTCTTCTGTTCTTTTAAACAGCTTGTATGCAATAGAATCTGCTGCATCGGCAAAAGGCAGCAACACAATTACATTTTCTTCTTTTTGTAGCGTTAAGGCGTCCGGAGCACGGTGTGCGGTAACGGCTATTTTTCCTTTGTAGTCGGTATATTTCAGTAAGCGGATCAGGCCAAGGTTTAACTGCACGTCCGCAAGGCTACTGATAACCACATTCGTTTTGTTTAGTGGCAGCTGTTCCGGCAGGTCCGGGTCCTCTATGTCGCCGTACTTCGCCAATATCCCCTGCGCTCTCCAGAATTTAACCTGTTTCGGATCAAAGTCTATTGCCAGTATGTGGTAGCCGTCTTTTTGAAGCGCAAGCGCAATGTTGCCACCAAATCTGCCCAGGCCAAACAATATGGCATCCGGCGACTTAACTTGATCAAGTTGCAGGTTATCTTCTCTGTAAGGGATCTTCTTCTCAAAAATACCCAGTACAGGTGACAGCCGGTCGAACAACTGGTGTGAGTAGATGATCATGTAGGTAGAAAGGCCAATGGTAATCATACCTACCAAGGTAACCAAGCCTATGGTTTCTTCGGTGATATGTCCCAAAGTATAACCCAGTGAGGCAAAGATCAGGGAGAACTCACTTATCTGGGCTACGGTAAGCCCGGCCAGGAAGCTGGTGCGTTTACGATACCCCATCAAACCCATAATCACCATCACGATCAGCGGGTTACCCACCAACACGAACACAGAGAGCAGCAATGCCTCCGGTACCTGGTCACCGATCAGGTCAAGGTTGAGGTTAAGCCCCAGGTGTATAAAGAAGAACAACAAAAGAAAATCGCGCAGGCTGACCATACGCCCTGAAATAATACTGCGAAAAGGGGAGGATGCCAGCGAAACCCCAGCCAGAAATGCCCCGACCTCCCTGCTAAAGCCCAGCAGGTCGCTGGCTGTTGCTGCAGTTAATGCCCATGCAATAGAGAAAAGTATGAGCAGCTCCTGGGACCTGGCAAGGTATTGTACAAGCCTTGGTATAACAAAGGCGGTAAGTATGGCAAACACGGAAAGCACTACCACGCCGCGTCCAAACATTTTTAGAATGTTGTAGATGATTTGGCCTTCCGTGCTTCTGTCAAGTGCAGTCAGGCCGATCATTAGAAACACCACCACAAGGTCCTGCACGATCAGGAAACCTATGGCGATCTGGCCATGCAGTGAGTCAATCTCTTTTTTGTCGGAAAGCAGTTTTACGATAATGATGGTGCTGGAAAAAGTTAAGGCAATAGCTACATACAGCGAGGTGGCATAACTATAACCTAGCAGGACACAGATGACAAAGCCAAAAACGGATGTGAAAATTACTTGGCCCAAGCCTGTGGTGATGGCTACTTTACCCATCGAGCGGATCAGGTTAAGGTCCAGTTTAAGGCCGACCAGAAACAAAAGTATGGCAATGCCCAACTCAGATAGCAGGTTGATCTTATCCGGGGAGGTTATCAGGTCCAGCGCGGAGGGGCCTACTAAAATGCCCAGCGCCAGGAATACTACGATGAGCGGTTGCTTTAACAATTGGCCGATAAAACCGAACAGGGCAGCCAGAATAAGAATTATGGCAAACTCATAAAACGGTACCACCCCGAAGCCACCCATAGCTTAGGAAATTTCCTTATGGTCTTCCGGAGGGATAACAAGTATAGGCAACTGATGCTCCGACAGCACTTCTTCTACCAGGTCCTCTGTGTAGGAATCGGACCAGAAACCCCTTTTGCGGGGTAACCAAACAAAAAGGTCTGCCTGTGGCTGATGTATGTAGTTCTGTATCAATTCATCCTTTTGCACGCCCTTTACTTCGTGGCTTAAGGCCCGAAACTCTTCTGTAAGCGCTTCGGCTCCAATAATGTCGGAAAGGTGAGGCAGCGGGTCCTGTGCCTTCTGTACAACCAGGAAGCTTACTGTAGCCCCGAAATTGCGTGTAAACCGTGCCAGCAAGCGCAACCCATCCCGGTAACCAAGGTCTTTGTTCCGAACTATTGTAAAGATCTGCCTGAAGCCCTTAAACTCATGTGCCTCGGGTACTACAAGCAAAGGAACAGGAGTGAGGTTCATTAGCTGAAGGGTATTACTGCCAAATAACAGGTTTTTCATGCTATTTAAGCCTCCGGCTCCCATTACCACCAAGTCTATACTCTGGCTTGCAGTAACTTGAAGTATGGTTTCGGGTATCGGGGCCGTCATAACCAGTACTTGCTTTTGTACTTCACTGGGTCTGAGTGCTACCTCTTCGTATAGTTTCTGGCAAGTGCTGCGTAGTTTCTCGTGTAATTCACGGCGGTCGTTCTCAAACATGCTGCTGTATACTTCCTCAGGAGAGGTTGCCGGCACCATTGGCTTCGACATGGCGTGCATAAATACTACCTCGGCACCAAAGCTTTTGGCCAGCAAAAGTCCAGTGCGCATGGCTGTCATGGCATTCTTTGAGAAGTCCGTGGGTATAAGTATCCGTAGCATATGGAGAAAGCTTATACTTTCTGTACGAAAAAATGCAGGGCACGGACCTGAACAGGACTAAAAGCAAAGAGCCGCCAAGTTTTCAGCTTGTGCGGCTCTTTAAAAGTTAATTGGTAAGATGGAGTAACCTTATACTACCACGTTAATGATTTTGTTCGGAACGATAATCATTTTTTTGACAGGCTTGCCCTCCATGAAGCGCTGCACCTGTTCATCGGCCAATACGGCTTTCTCCATTTCGTCTTTCGGAGCATCCAGGGCAAATGTCATTTTAGTACGAGTTTTGCCGTTTATCGAAACCGGGTATTCAAATGTGTTCTCCACCAGGTACTCTTCTTTCCATTCCGGGAAAGCGGCATGGCTTATACTTTCGGTGTGGCCCAGTTTCTCCCAAAGCTCCTCGGTAATGTGTGGCGCATAAGGCGAAAGTATAACCGTAAGCGGCTCCAGTATAGCGCGCTTGTTGGTTTTCAGCTGGGTTAGTTCGTTCACACAGATCATAAAGGTAGAAACCGACGTGTTGAACGAGAAACGCTCAATGTCTTCCTCTACTTTCTTGATGGTCTTGTGCAACGTCTTCAGCTCGGCTGCGGTAGGGGCATCATCTGATACAGCGAAGTTTCCGTCGTTGTCGTGGAATAGCCTCCAGAACTTACGCAGGAACTTGTTTACACCGTCCATGCCGTTGGTGTTCCAAGGCTTGAACTGCTCCAGCGGGCCCAGAAACATCTCGTACATACGAAGCGTGTCAGCGCCCTGGCGCTCTACAATGTCGTCCGGGTTTACCACGTTATACTTCGACTTCGACATCTTCTCGATCTCAACGCCGACGTTATACTTACCATCTTCCAGTATAAACTCCGCATTGGCATTCTCTGGTCTCCAGGTTTTAAAGGCTTCCAGGTCCAGCACATCGTTCTCAACAATGTTCACGTCTACGTGCAGCTGCGATGTTTCATACTGATCTTTCAGGCCAAAAGAGACATACTTATTTGTGCCATTGATGCGGTACACAAAGTTAGAGCGGCCCTGTATCATGCCCTGGTTGATCAGCTTCTTGAATGGCTCGTGCTCCACTACCAACCCCAGGTCGAACATGAATTTGTTCCAGAAGCGTGAGTATAGCAAGTGACCCGTAGCATGCTCAGAACCACCAATGTATAAATCCACGTTGCGCCAGTAGGTTATCTTATCTTTGTCAGCGAAAGACTCGTTGTTTTGTGGGTCCATGTAGCGGTACCAGTACCAGCTGCTACCCGCCCAACCCGGCATCGTGCTCAGTTCATACTCATACTGCCCGTCATACTTCCAGTCCACGGCGCGGCCAAGTGGCGGCTCTCCGGTTTCGGTTGGCAGGTAAGCGTCGATCTTTGGCAACTCCAATGGCAGTTCTTTGTCCTCTAAAAGGTGCGGAACACCATCTTTGAAGTATACCGGAACCGGCTCGCCCCAATAACGCTGGCGGCTGAAAACGGCATCGCGCATACGGAACTGTACTTTACCTTTACCTACGCCAAGCTCTTCGGCTTTGGCAATTCCGGCTTTGATGGCTTCTTTCACTTCAAGGCCGTTCAGGAAGCCAGAGTTGATGATCTTGCCTTCTTTGGCTGCGTAGGCTTCTTCCTCAATGTTGCCACCCTCCACAACTTGCCTGATAGGCAGGTTAAAGTGCTTGGCAAAAGCATAGTCGCGGCTATCGTGACCCGGAACGGCCATAACGGCACCTGTACCATAGCCTGCCAGCACGTAGTCGGCAATCCAGATTGGCACACGTTCCTCAGAAATTGGGTTGATGGCATAGGCGCCTGTAAACACACCGCTCACGGTTTTCACGTCCGTCATACGCTCACGCTCCGAACGGTTTTTGGCCACGTTTACATACGCCTCTACCTGCTCACGCTGTTCTGGTGTGGTTATCTGTGCTACCAGTTCATGCTCTGGGGCCAGTACCACGAAAGTGGCCCCAAAAATAGTGTCAATTCTGGTTGTAAATACTTTTATATGACCATCACCTTCAATGGCAAAGTCCAGCTCGGCACCCACCGATTTACCGATCCAGTTGCGCTGCATTTCCTTTACAGGCTCTGGCCAGTCGATCTCTTCCAGTCCCTGCAGTAAACGCTCGGCATAGGCTGTGATGCGCATCATCCACTGGCGCATTTTCTTGCGCTCTACCGGGTAACCGCCACGCTCCGAAACGCCCCCAACAACCTCGTCATTGGCTAGTACCGTACCCAGGGCAGGACACCAGTTTACTACGGCCTCGGCTACATAGGTTAATCTATACTTTAACAGCATTTCAGACTGCTGCTGCTCATTCATGGCTTTCCAGTCTTCGGCTGTAAAAGCTGGCGTATCATCGTCACAGGCTGCGTTTACGTTTGCGTTACCGTTTGCCTCAAATTCCGCTATTAGCTTGTCTATGCCTTCGGCCTTATCCGAAGTATAATTGTAGTAGCTGTTGAACAGCTGCATAAAGATCCACTGCGTCCATTTGTAATAGCTTGGGTCGGAAGTGCGTATCTCACGTTCCCAATCAAAAGAGAAACCGATGTTCTTCAGCTGCTCTACGTAGCGGGCAATGTTCTGCTCGGTGGTAATGGCAGGGTGCTGGCCCGTCTGGATGGCGTACTGCTCGGCTGGCAAACCAAACGAGTCGAAGCCCATCGGGTGCAACACATTAAAACCTTTCAGACGCTTGTAGCGGCTCACGATGTCAGAGGCAATGTAGCCCAGCGGGTGGCCTACGTGCAGACCTGCACCCGACGGATACGGGAACATATCCAATGCGTAGTACTTTGGTTTATCGCTGGTGGCTTTGGCTTTAAACGTCTGGTTCTCTTCCCAGTAACGCTGCCATTTCTTCTCAATCTGGTTGAAATTATACTCTGACATCTCTTATTCTGAATTCGCTTGTTCTTTGTTAAACCGCTAAGTTAATTGTTAATTGTTAATTGTTGGATTGTTTGACCACTGATTAAGGTGATTTTAATGATTAAAATGATTACTGGCTGATATTTTTTTGATGCTTTAGCCATTTCATTCATTAGTTCTTTCAAGTTGCGATATCCAGTTTTCAACCATACTGCTTAACCCATCCTTAAAGAGCTACACTCTCTAGCTCAAATTTCTCATTTTGGCTAGTACAGAGGAGGGGAATTTTGCTCGTGCATGATTCCCCTCTTGAGAGGGGCAGGGGTGTGTAATCGTTCGTAGATTTATACCGCGCCGTTTGGTAAACCTTTAATATAGTAATACAACGATTCCCCCTTGAGGACAAGTGAAAACGGAAGTTTGAAAATTGCGACTATAGGTCATAGAGGGCCGTTTACTCATTGCAAAAGGTGTTCTCAACTGGCTTTACACCCAGTTGGTAGTATAGGCTTAACCTCCCTTCTCACAAGTTTCTTTACAGAATGACAGACGTTTTTTCTCTTTTTTATTAGCATGAAACGCCCCTGCCTTCAAGGGGACAATTACCGTTAAAACTAAATGGCCTTACCTCCTCAGAGGGGCTAGGGGTGTGTTAACCACCTTTGCTTAAAGTATACTTTACAAAAAAGTAATCTTTCATTGACACAAACCAGACGAATCCTTCAATTTACAATCAATGTTATTTCCATATACAATCATTAAAATCTCCTTAATCACCGGTTAATCCCTTTAATCACCGGTCCGATTAGACTACCTTTGCGTAAAATATAATAGGATGGAAAAGCAGAAAGAAGACTTACTGGATATACTTCACCTGATTTACGTGATGGACCCGATGTGCTCGTGGTGCTACGGGTTTGCGCCTGTTATCCGGAAAACGATAGAAGAAACGCAGGGCAACCTGCAGTTTAAGCTGGTAATGGGCGGCCTGAGACCCGGAACCGAGAAGCCACTGGAAGAGCCGATGAAAAAGAGCATCATGCAGCATTGGAACGATGTGGACCAGGTTACCGGACAGCCCTTTGACTATACTTTTTTTGAGCGCGATGACTTTGTGTACGACACCGAGCCTGCATGCCGTGCCATAGTAACCATGCGCTACGAGAAGCCAGAAATGGAACTGGAAATGGTCGAGGCGGTGCAGCGTGCCTTTTATGCCAATAACAACGACGTAACCAACCCCGAGGTGCTGGCAAGTATAGCTTCTCAGTTTGATGTGCAGGAAGATACTTTTTTAGAGCGTTTCAACTCAGAGGAGATGATTGAAAAGACCAAGCAGGACTTCGTGATCGCTAAGCATTTGCAGGCAACCGCTTTCCCGAGCCTGTTTATCCTGAACGGAACTAACATCCATTTGGTAAGCCGGGGTTACAGACCCTACGATGGCCTGGCAGCGCATTTAAAACGCGTGGTGCAGGAAATAGCCCCCGACCAGAACCCGATGAACTAGCAATTGAAGCCGCAGCCAAACCTGCGGCTTTTTATTTGTTGTGCATGGCACTTACGCAAGTATAAACTTAGAGCAGAACTCGTATTTATAGTAGGTGCTTGTTGCTGCTTATGAAAAACCATCGGAACACGGGTTATTGCTTTATCACAAAGAAACACCTGCCTTTACAGCAGTTGGTGGCTGGTACCAGTATCCGTAAAAGCATTCTGGAGCTGATTAAGGAGGACCACCCAGATTTTGAGGATAAGCATTATATCTCCCTGAAGGTGCTGAACGCATACCGGAAGAAATACCTGGAGCAGCTGCTTAAACGCGAGATGGGGGAGATCTCGGATCTGGAGGAGGAGGTGATCCAAAGTATAAACAAGCACGAGCTGCTCTCTTCCAACATCGAGGATGAACTGACGGTGAAGCTTACCTTCGGGGAGAGGCTTTCGGACAAGATCGCTTCTTTTGGCGGCAGCTGGACCTTTATCATGATCTTCTTCTTTTTCCTGTTCCTCTGGATCGCCATAAATTTATACTTTGTCGCCTCACGCCCTTTCGACCCTTACCCGTTTATACTTCTAAACCTGATACTTTCCTGCCTGGCTGCTATTCAGGCACCCATCATCATGATGAGCCAGAACCGGAAGGATGCCAAAGACCGGCAGCGCTCCCAATACGACTACCAGGTAAACCTGAAAGCAGAGCTGGAGATACGCCTGCTGCACGAGAAAATAGACCACCTCATTATTCAGCAGAACCAACGTTTATTGGAAATTCAGCAGATACAGGTAGATTTACTGGAAGACATCATGCAACGGATGAAAAAATGAAATGCATTGCTGCGTCCCTTTTACGTTGTGCCCGTCTTCAGTAAAAGCTTAAAAGTATAAATCATGATAAAAGCATTTGTATTTGGGTTAACGATAGCCATTGCCATTGGCCCGATCGCTATCCTGATCATAAACCGAGGCCTAAGTGCCGGGCTTAAAAGTGGTGTGATGAGCGGCGCCGGTGCTGCCCTGGCTGATTTTACTTATGGGATCATCGCTTTCTCTGTTGGTACACTCATCGTGGGGTTTCTGCAGGTTAATCATTTATACTTTGAGGTGCTGGCTGCCATCGTATTACTGCTTTTTGGGCTCTGGATGATGCGGGGAAGTATAAGAGGGTTTAACCTGAAACCAAGCGAAGCACAGACTACTCCCGAAAGTGGTATTAAATATCTTGCGTCTACCTACCTGCTTACTATAGTCAATCCGCTTACGGTGGTGATGTTTATGGGATTTTCGGGGCAGTTGGTTACGCCGGTTACCGGATTTACAGATGTGGTGCTGCTGGCGGCTGCCATTTTTGCGGGTAGCCTGCTGGTACAGTTGGCCTTGGCCTGCTTTGGGGCAACTCTGGGCAAGCTTGTGAAAGACCCACGGGTTATCAAACTCTTAAATGTAGCTAGCAGCCTTGCTATAGTGCTTTTTGGGTTGGCGGGTTTAATTCATGCCTTATAAACCAACTGGGTTATTTCATCTGGTGAAATCTATACTTCGGTTCTAAGGAGTCTAGCTGCCAGCGTGCAATTTGGCTCTCCGAGCCAGTTGAGGAAGCCAGTCCCGGGCGGAGTCCCGGGAAGACTCAACCTTACTTATTAGTCACGAATCTGGAGATTCGCGCCAGAATGAAGTATTTTGACAAACCCGAATTTAAGCTAAGGACTTCAAAACATTTGCCAGTGGGTCTACACCATTCCAGGTGCCCTGGCTGGCGATAGGCTTGAAGCGTGCAAAAAGCTCTTCGCTGTACCAGTTCTCGGCTCTTGTACGCCGCATCACCTCTTTATGGAACGGGTGCTTGTAAGCATATTGGCGCATGGCTTCCATACTTTCCCAGACACTGAAGGTAGCCTGACGCACAAAAGGTAATTCCCCCAGGCCAATAGAGCAGATCAACCCTTCGGCATTATCTAAAGCCTTGCTGGTTTGGGGAACAAAACGCCAGAAATTCGGCAAGGCCAGCCAGTTTATACTTGCCCTGGTAAGTATGGCAATCGGCCCGGAAGTATAATTACTCGCTAAAATAGGGGAGAAGGGTTCCTGTTTGTCCCATTGCCCATGCGTTTGGTACGTGTGCAGCTTTACCGTCCAGGATTCAAATGTATGGCAGCTATATTCCTGCAACATGGGAGAAGAGTTCAAGAAGTCATCCGCGGCCTCCTCGCTTTGCCAGGTACACAGCATGCCGTATCGCCGGAAATTTGGCTTGATGCTAAACCCTTTGCCATGCCCGCTGCCTAACAGTTTGTAAAAGAGTAAGCCCGGCACTTTATCTAATCGAGGACCAGAAGTGCCCATTTGGGAAAGCCCCCATCTCAGGTGACCGTCTTTTACACCGAATAAGGTAAGGGTAGTCAGGCGTGGTGCTGTCGTGCTGTCGTGCTGCAAAGGGTAAGGGTTTAGATTATACCTAAATATAAAGATTTGGCTTAACATGAAAACACCTGCCAGACACAAATGTTTGGCAGGTGCGCTTTCAAGCTATAGGTATTTTTTATACTTACATGTTTATCTTTTCGTTGTCGCCGGGTCTGGTTTTCTCGCCGGTTATGGCTGCTTTTGCCATACCATACAAATGCACCAGGGTACTGTTTGGAGCGTCCCAGTATTCGGCTTTGTCAATGGTTACTTTAATAAGTCCCACATTCGGGTCGTCTTTGCCGTTTGGGAACCAGGCCTTGAGTGTAGGGTTCCAGAGCTCGTCTATCTTCTGCTTGTCCTTGCTAAGCGTGGCCTTACCCGATACCGATACATACAGTTCGTCATCCGGGTCTGAGTAACTCAGGTTTACGTGCGCGTTGTTGTCCTTAATCTCATGCGATTTGCCAGACTCGTAGCCTGTGAAAAACCACAGTACGCCATCTTCATTAATTTTCTGGGTACGCATGGGGCGGCTTCTCAGGCTGCCGTCATCGTCCACGGTGGTCATCATGGCAATGTCCACGTCTTTGATCATATCTATAAGTTTGCGCAGGTTTTCCTGTTTGTTCTGGTTGTTTTCCATAGATTTATACTTTGTGCTAGTGTGTTTTGATTACGGGGCTAAACTGATAAGGGTTTATCCGCGTGTTATACTTAGTACAGCTTGTTAAACAGGCTCTAGCCCTTATTGTTTTAAGCAACCTCTAACGCAACTATCGATTTGAACTTTCTGGCCCATGCTTTCTTATCCGGAGACAACCCCGAACTGCTGCTCGGCAACTTTATAGCCGATACCGTGAAAGGCAGGCAAGTGGAGTTATACACACCAGAGGTTGCCAAAGGTATAAAGCTGCACCGCCTGATAGACACCTACACCGACAGCCACGAGATCGTAGCCGCAACCAAAGCCCGCCTACGGCCACAGTACCGTAAGTTTGCCCCCGTTATCGCCGACATTTTCTACGACCATTTTCTGGCCAGCCAATTCGAGCACTATGCCTCTGAGCCACTGGCCGACTACACCGACAAAGTATACAGTATCGTGCGTGAATCTTTGCACCTGCTGCCTGAGCGCATGAAGTATACGTTCGAGCACATGCAACGCCATAACTGGCTGCTAAGCTATGCCGAACTGGAAGGAGTGGGCAGGGCTTTAACAGGCATGAGCCGCCGCGCCTCCTTTGCATCGGGCATGGAGACTGCTGTACATGAACTGGAGCAGAATTATACGTTGTACGCCACTGAATTCGAAGCCTTTTTCCCGGAGTTGATGGGGTATGTGGAGGAGGTAAAGTATAACTTGTGAAGTACTTTAAATATCGATGTTGCTGCTAGCTGTTAAAGCTTACAACCAAAAATAAAGCTTGCAGACATTGTTATTGAACCTATTCGCCTTATCATTCATTTGTGATGTAGCAATATGCATGAAAGCCGATCAATGTTTAAAAAGTAATCCGTAAAACATTGCCTTCTATTGATCTTCATGTAATTTTGTGCCACAGATGATAAAGGCAGTCCTTAAATATCTTCTTATTCTTAGTATCCTCTTATTAAGCGGATACAGCTTGATGTCTGCACAGACCAGGGAGATATCTGCTTCTACAACCCCAAAAGTATCAGCTGTAATTCAGGATATTGCAGGGCATGAGGCCTCTCTTTCCACTGACTTGTTTTATTTCAGGCCCGCTGTGCCCAGTACAACAGATCAGGATCCTGCCACTTTTGTTTTTACCAAATTTGAGATAGAAGAAGATGAGTTGGTAGCTTTTAACAAGCTTTTAAAGAACATTCAACTTTTTTCTTCCATTATATGTGCCTTCATAGTCGGATTTTTGTTCCACTATGTTCAGAAGGGCACAACCTTATCTGATCTTTTATATCAGCTCTCTTCTTACAGAAAGCATATCCTACTCCAGGTTTTCCGGATTTGATGTAATTATCAAAACAGGCATCCCACAAAGGCCTGTTTAGCTATTCCATTCTTTTTTGCCCATGATTCCATTGCCAACGCCATGGTAAGTGTGCATGTGTATACCTATACACCTCCCATATTCATTTTTTCAATTTAAAGATTTTTCATTTTCATCATCATGAAGAAAATTCTCATGCTCGCAGGCGTGTGCGCCCTTGCGTTTCAAACCAGCTGTACCTCATCCAAAGGAGAAGATAACAAAGAACATGAGGTAAGCTACCTGGTAACCAGTCCGATCAGAACGGATACCACCCTTACCGAAAATTATGTAAGCCAGATAAGCTCTATTCGCCATATTGAGGTAAGAGCGCAGGAAAGAGGTTACTTACAGAAAATATTTGTAGACGAAGGGCAAATGGTTAAAAAAGGACAATTGCTTTTCCAGATCATGCCTAACCTGTACGAGGCCGAACTGCAAAAAGCGCAGGCCGAAGCCAATTTTGCCAAGATCGAATACCAGAACACGAAAACCCTCGCTGACCGCAACATTGTGTCTCCTAATGAACTGGCCATGGCTAAAGCTAAAATGGACAAGGCTAACGCTGAGTTAGCACTGGCGCGCGTTCACCTGCAATTCACGGAGATCAGAGCCCCTTTTGATGGCATCGTTGACCGCTTCCTGGTAAGGCAGGGAAGCTTGGTGGAAGAAGGCGATCTGCTCACGAACCTGTCTGATAACAGTAAAATGTGGGTTTACTACAACGTTCCGGAAGCCGAGTACCTTGAATACAAGACGAAGGCAAAGAAAGACAGCACCATGAAAGTGCAGCTTCTTATGGCCAATAACAAGCTGTTCGATTACCCGGGTGTGGTGGAAACCATTGAAGCTGATTTCAATAACGAAACCGGTAATATTTCATTCAGAGCCACTTTCCCTAATCCTGATGGTTTGTTGAGGCACGGCGAAACTGGTAATATTCAGATGGGGGTGCCCTTTAAGAATGCATTGCTCATACCTCAGAAAGCGACTTTCGAGGTAATGGACAAAAAGTTTGTGTTCGTGGTAGACAAGGATAATATAGTCAGATCCAGAGAGATAACTGTTGCAGCCGAAATGCCCCACATTTATGTAGTACAGAAAGGTTTAAAGGAGACTGACAAGATTTTGCTTGAGGGCTTGCGCCTGGTACGTGAGAAAGACAAGATCAAGTATAAGTACCAGAATCCTGCCACCGTGTTGGCAAAGCTAGACTTGTATGCTGAATAGAAATCCCCATTAAAAGCACAGAAATGTTTAATAAATTCATACACAGACCCGTATTCGCAATTGTAATATCGGTCATGATTGTGTTTGTAGGAACCCTCGCTATCAAAAAGCTGCCTATTTCGCAGTTTCCCGAGATCGCCCCAACCACAGTCAACATATTCATAGCTTACCCCGGTGCCAGTGCGGATGTGCTGGTAAAATCGACGCTGATAACCCTTGAAAACGCCATAAACGGTGTGCAGGACATGCGTTACATTGCCACGGATGCCACAAGTGCCGGAGAGGCCACGCTCAGAGTAATTTTTGAACCAGGCACCGACCCTAACGACGCCGTCATAAGAGTAAAGACCAGGGTAGACCAGGTAATGCCGCTTTTACCTGAACTGGTGCAGCGGGAAGGCGTGGTAATAACCCCGATTCAGCCGAGTATGTTGATGTACGTCAACCTCTATTCCACGAAGAAGAGCATGGACGAGAAGTTCCTCTTCAACTATGCCACTGTGAAGATGATACCGGAGATACAGCGTATCAGAGGGGTGGCCAGGGCACAGATACTGGGTAGCCGCCGATATGCCATGCGTGTATGGCTTAACCCTGACCGCATGCGCGCCTACAATATTTCTGTAGAAGAAGTAATGGAGGCTTTAGGCGAACAAAGTATTATCGGTCGTCCGGGGCGCTTAGGACAAAGCTCAGGTATAGCGGCACAGTCACTGGAGTATGTGCTTACCTACAAAGGCAGGTACAACAAGCCGGAAGAGTATGAGGGCATCATCATCCGGGCAAACGCGAACGGTGAAAGTATAACCCTGAGCGATATAGCCACAGTTGAGCTTGGAAGTGAGTTTTTTGATATCTACTCCAACCTGGATGGGCAGGCTTCTGCGGCCATTGTATTAAAGCAAAACTATGGCAGTAATGCCAGCGACGTAATTGAAGAAGTAAAGGCGCAGCTCGAGGAAATGAAAGCCACTTTCCCTCCGGGCATGGAATACAAGATCAGCTATGACGTTTCCCAGTTCCTGGATGCTTCCATTGAGCAGGTGATCCATACTTTACGGGACGCATTTATACTTGTGGCCCTGGTGGTGTTTATTTTCCTGGGCGACTGGCGTTCAACGCTTATTCCCATCCTGGCTGTTCCGGTATCGTTGATAGGGGCGTTTTTTGTACTGCAGTTCTTTGGCTTGTCCATAAACCTGGTTACGCTTTTTGCACTGGTACTTGCCATCGGTATTGTGGTAGATGATGCAATTGTGGTGGTAGAGGCCGTCCATGCCAAGCTGGAAGAGGAACCACATCTTACGCCTTATGCTGCAGTTAAAAAAGTGTTAGGAGAGATCAGCGGGGCGATTATCGCGATCACAGCGGTAATGGTGGCTGTGTTTATGCCCATATCGTTCATGACAGGGCCTGTAGGTACTTTTTACAGGCAGTTCTCTATTACCATGGCCAGTTCCATTGTTATCTCGGCCATCATAGCCTTAACACTTACCCCTGTGCTTTGCGCCATGCTACTGAAAAACAACCATGGCAAGCAAAGAAAGAAAAACCTGCTTACCAGATCGCTGGATAGTTTTAACAGCGGATTTGTCAAGCTTACTGGCAAATACGTTGGCTTGTTAAAGTCAATCGTGAACCGTCGTTGGCTTACGTTTGGTATCCTGCTGGCATTTGGTGCCGGTATCTTCTATGAGAACCAAGTACTACCTGCAGGGTTTATTCCGAACGAAGACCAGGGAACGATCTATGCTATTATCCAGACGCCTCCGGGATCCACGCTTGAAAAAACCAACCAGGTTTCTCAAATGCTGCAGAAAGTATGCGAGGAAGTGGAAGGAGTAGAGTCTGTATCTTCGCTGGCTGGCTACGAGATCATGACAGAGGGGCGTGGCTCCAATGCAGGTACATGCCTTATCAACTTAAAGCCCTGGTCGGAGCGCAAGCACAATGTTAAGGAGATCATGGAGGAACTGGAGGAGAAATCGAAAGGGCTTGGTGCCATTGTAGAGTTCTTCGAGCCGCCTGCAATTCCGGGTTTTGGTACCTCAGGTGGTTTTTCGCTGCGCCTGCTTGACAAAACCACTGATACCGACTACCAGGAATTTGATAAGATCAATCAGGAGTTCATGGACAACCTGCGCAAGCGAAAAGAACTGTCGGGTCTGTTCACGTTTTTTGCTGCCAATTATCCGCAGTATGAGCTTGAGATCGATAACAAGCTTGCCATGCAAAAGGGGGTATCTATTGGCAAGGCCATGGAAAACCTCAACATACTCATCGGTAGCACCTATGAGCAGGGCTTCATCAAGTTCGGACAATTCTTTAAAGTATACGTTCAATCCGACCCTCAGTACCGCAGGCTGCCCTCTGATGTTCTGAAGCTTTATGTGAAGAACGACCAGGGTGAAATGGTGCCATACTCTGCCTTTATGAAGCTGAAGAAAACGCAGGGGCCAAACGAGGTTACACGCTTTAACATGTACAACTCAGCAGCTATACAGGGCCTTCCTGCAAAGGGCTATACCACAGCCGATGCCATTCAGGCAGTGCAGGAGGTAGCCAGGGAAACCCTGCCACAAGGGTACGACATAGCATGGGAAGGCCTTTCTTACGACGAATCAACAAGAGGCAATGAGTCGCTTTATGTGTTTATCATCGTGGTGCTGTTTGTGTACCTGGTGCTGGCGGCACAATACGAGAGTTTTATCATTCCTTTGGCAGTGGTATTCTCGTTACCGGTGGGCGTGTTCGGCTCATTTTTATTGCTGAAACTGATGGGGCTGGAGAACAACATTTATGCCCAGATCGGTCTGATCATGCTGGTTGGTTTGCTTGGGAAAAACGCGGTGCTTATCGTGGAGTTTGCCGTTCAAAAGCGCCAACAGGGAGCCACTATACTTGATGCAGCTATTGAGGGCGCCAAAGTGCGCTTCAGACCGATCCTGATGACCTCCTTTGCTTTTATTGCCGGCCTTATTCCGTTGATCATTGCTTCGGGTGCAGGGGCTATCGGTAACCGTACTATCGGTGCCTCTGCGCTGGGAGGTATGTTATTCGGAACTGTGTTCGGGGTAGTCATTGTGCCGGGTCTATACTACATATTTGCCCACCTGGCAGATGGACGCAAGCTGATCAAAGACGAAGATGAAATTCCTTTAACAGAAGAGATCTATCACCATGCTTAAAAAAATAATATATACATGCTTTGGGGTAGCCAGTGCAGCGGTGGTTTTTTCATCCTGCACCACCCCGGCATTGGTTCAAAAATCAGTAAACACGGAGGTACCGGCGAGTTTTAACAACTCGCTGGATACCACCAATGTAGCAAAGGTAAAGTGGCAGAATTATTTTACAGATCCGCATCTTGCTGCCCTGATCAACACGGCACTTGAGAATAACCAGGAGCTGAACATTACCTTACAGGAAATCCGGATTGCCCAGAGTGAGGTGATGGCGAAAAAAGGAGAATACCTGCCGAGTGTGGGCCTAAAAGGTGCGGCAGGGGTTGACAAGGTAGCACGCTATACCAACATTGGGGCCATGGAGGCCAACACCAATATTGATGGCGATAAGAAAATGCCTGAGCCTTTGCAAGATTACCTGGCAGGCGCTTTTGCAAGCTGGGAAGTTGATATCTGGCACAAGCTGCGCGATGCAAAGCAGGCAGCTGTTCTCAGGTACCTGGCCTCCGTAGAGGGTAAAAACTTTATGGTAACCAACCTGGTCTCAGAGATCGCCAATTCATACTACGAGTTGCTGGCTTTGGATAATCAGCTTGCAATCATCAGGCAGAATATCGATATCCAGACCAATGCGCTGGAGATCGTAAAAATGCAGAAGGAGGCAACACGGGTAAACGAACTGGCAGTGCGCAGGTTTGAAGCACAGATGCTTCGCACTAAAAGCCTGCAGTATGCCATTCAGCAGAAGATAACTGAAACAGAGAACAGGCTAAATTTTCTTGTAGGCAGATACCCACAGCCAGTTGCCAGAAACGCTGATGGCTTTAATGATTTTGTGCCGCAAAGTATAAAAGCCGGAATTCCGTCTCAGTTACTGGAGAACCGCCCGGACATTAAACAGGCTGAGCTGGAACTGGCTGCTGCCAAACTGGATGTGCAGGTGGCCAGGGCTAACTTCTATCCGTCTCTGAGCATTACAGCAGGTTTAGGCTTCCAGGCATTTAACCCGTCCTATTTGTTAAAATCACCAGAGTCTTTGCTATATACATTGGCCGGTGACCTGACTGCCCCGCTCATCAATAAAAATGCGATAAAGGCTACCTACTTCAGTGCCAACGCCAAGCAGATACAGGCTGTTTATAACTATGAGCGTACCGTGTTAAACGCCTATGTTGAGGTTGTAAACCAGTTAACAAAAATTGATAACCTGGAAAAAAGCTACGACCTGAAAGAGAAGGAAGTACAGGCACTTACGCAGTCCATTAATATCTCCAACGAACTCTTTAAGTATGCAAGGGCAGATTACATGGAGGTCCTGATGACGCAGCGTGACGCATTGGAGGCAAAGTTCGAACTTATCGAGACCCGGATGCAACAGGTTAATGCCTGGGTTAAAACATACCAGGCATTAGGCGGCGGCTGGAAACAGGAATAAACAAGTATTCTAAGAGGCTGTAAAAAACAAAGAGCCACTTTACTTAACCGTGAAGTGGCTCTTTGGCTTCTTATTATTTCCAAATTGCAGCTCGTTACTTATGGTATCAACAGGATCTTACTGGAGCTTTTGCCGCTTTCTAAAAACTCATGTGCTTTTTTACCATCCGATAGTTTAAATGTGACCGGCTCTTTTATAGTAACCTCCCCATTTTTAGCCAGATCGAATAGCATTTTTGCCCTGTTTCTTCTTTCACTTTCACTTGTTAAGTAACTCCACAGGTCACCACCCGTCAACGTTTTACTGGTATCCATTAGCATGCGTGGGTCTACAGGTTTAGGGTCCCCGCCGCTCATGCCATAAAACACCACATGGCCACAGTCTTTTGTCACGTCAAAGCTATCCATAAGCGTAGAGCCTACACTGTCGTACACAACATCAACCCCCCTTGATCCGGTCAATTCCATTACTTTATTTTTCCAATCAGAATTCAGTTCAACTGCATGGTCAGCCTTAGCATCCAGTATTGTCTGCAGCTTATCTATACTTCTTGACAGGCCGATAACAGTGGCACCTTTTGATTTACAAAGCTGCGTTAGTATTTGCCCGACACCGCCTGCTGCAGCATGGACCAGCACCGTGTCGCCCTGCTTCACCTTGTAGCTATCGTTGCATAAATACTGAGCCGTCAGCCCTTGCAGAAGTATGGACGCAGCCAACGAGAAGTCAACGTCATCCGGAATAGGAATAGCGTGAGTTTCCGGTACGGAGATATATTCTGCATTTGCAAAAGGAACGTCGGTATACGCGACTCTGTCGCCAACTTTATACTTATCAGATTTAGACTCGACCACAACACCGGCGCCTTCGTAGCTGGCTATGAAGGGAGGACTTCCTTTTAAATGGTAGTTGCCTCTTCTTCTGTATATATCTGCAAAGTTTAGCCCAATGGCCTTATTCTCCAGGAGTAGTTCTTTTTCTTTAAGTTGAGGCTTTTGAACTTCTGTATACTCCAGAACATCAGCAGTACCAAACTTAGAGAAGGTTAATGCTTTCATGCAGATTTTTTAAAGATGTAGTTTAGGTTACAAGCCAAATATTAAATCCAGCTCACTCAGCCAATGTTAATATCAGCGAATGCGCATGATCCCGGAACTTGCGTCAGGCAGGTTGTGATCTGAGCCAGGATAGTAGAAAAAAAGCACAGGCCAAACGCCTGTGCTCTATATTTATAAATGATCAAAGGAGAATCATTTAAATCAATTTAATCCCCTTAATCACCGGTCCTTAGTGATGCACGCCGCCTTCGCCGTGCACGTGGCCGTGGTCCAGCTCGTCAGCTGTAGCCTCACGCACCTTCTCCACTTTGCCTTTAAAGTATAACTCTTTGCCAGCAAGCGGGTGGTTAAAGTCCATGGTAACGGCATCAGCTTTAACCTCTCTCACGCGGCCCTGCAACTGGTTGCCTTCGCTGTCGGTCATAGGTATAAAGTTGCCAACTTCCAGCATGTTATCCGGAATGCTGCCTTCCACTTCAAATACATTCTTAGGCAGGTCTACCACTGCATCAGGGTTAACCTCTCCATAACCTCCTTCAGAGTCCAGTTTAAAGTCAAAGCTATCGCCTTCGCTCAAACCAGCCAGGCTATCTTCAAACTGGTCTGGCAAACCGCTCATGCCATATATAAATACCATCGGGTGCTCCTGGTCTGCTGTCTCTACAAGGCTCTGCTCTCCGTTCTCGTCTAAAATGCGTAGCTCGTAGGTGAGCGTAACCACTTTGTTTTTCTCTATTTTCATGTTTTAGAGGTTATGTTTCTGAATTTTTGAAAGGTACTAAAATTATAGCCCTTACTCTAATTTATACTTCTGTTTTGGGTAAACGATGCCTCAGGGCATTAGTTCAGACAACTCCCATGCACTGCGGTAAGCATGTATACTTTCTGCATAGCTCAAGAAGGCTGCATAGAAAGGGTGTTGGCTAAGGGTAGCGCTGTCGCCTACGATCACCAGCTTTTTCTTGGCACGCGTCATGGCTACGTTCATGCGCCGGATGTCTGCCAGAAAACCGATCTCACCCTGCTCGTTGCTGCGCGTCATGCTGATGTAGATGATGTCACGTTCCTGCCCCTGAAAGCTGTCTACGGTACCAACCGACAAATGGCGTTGCTGCCGCAGTTCATGCAGGTGCGGGATGTGCTCTATCTTATCTTCCAGGTAATTGATCTGTGCCCGGTACGGTGCGATAACCCCGATGCGCAGGTGCTCTACTTCCTCGTCGGCGTGGGTGTAGTCTTTTAACAGGTGTACCAGGTGGTTTAACAACAAGTCTGCCTCATCAGGGTTAGCAGAGCTTTGTGCCTCTGGGTTTACTACCTCATTATAACCACAACCGGCTGTATCCACAAACTCAACGGCCAGACCAGGGGCAAAGTGGGCATTGAACTCGTGCAGGTCGCTGCTGTGCACGCTCTCGTGGGCCATCAGTTCACTGTGGTAAAACTGCTGGTTCGAGAACTCCATGATGTGGTGGTGCATGCGGTACTGCGTTTTCAGCATCACGGCTACATCAGTCTGCCGCTCAATGCACTTCTCGAAAAGCGTTTTACCCAGGCCTTTTTTCTCCGCATCAAACGATTTTACAGTAGGAGGCAACTGGCAGTGGTCGCCAGCCAGCACTACCCGTTTTGCACGCGTTATTGGTATCCAGCAAGCGGGTTCTAAAGCCTGGGCTGCCTCGTCTATAAACACCGTGTCGTATTCTAAATTCCGGATGGCTTTGTTTGCAGCGCCTACCAGCGTACAGGTGATCACCTGCACATTGTTCAGCAGGTCTTCAGTGATGTATTCTTCAATGCGATCTGCTTCGACCAGCAAGCGGTGGCTTTCGGCCTTAAAGAACTGTCGCTGTGCCCTTTCCTCAGGGCCAAATTTGCGCTTGTACTGGTAAGCCAATCGCTTATACTCTTCGGCAGTTTTACGGTAGTCTTTCAGGTTTTTGTAAGAGCGGTGGTTCATGATCTGGGCATCCAGGGTATGCTCCAGCAATACATCAGAAACCCTCGATGGATTACCGATCCGGATCACGTTTACATCTTCGTTGGCCAGTTTCTCTGTAAGCAGATCCACGGCAGTGTTAGAGGGGGCCGTTACCAGCAGGCGCTTTTGTGTTTCCAGGGTTTTAAGTATGGCCTGCACCAGCGTGGTGGTTTTACCCGTGCCCGGCGGACCATGAATAATCGCCACATCCTTTGCCTGCACAATTTTCTGCACAGCCTCGTTCTGCGACGGATTAAGTACTGGTATAGGTTTGATCGTCTCATCTGTAAAGCGGGCTGGCAAATCGCCTAAAAGTATGTCGCGCAGCTCTGCCAAACGGCTTTTATAAGCATCGATCACTTTTTTCATGGCTATCTCCATTTCCCGATAGCTCATTTCGTCAAAGGTCAGGTCAACGCCCAGGCGGCCATCATCCACCCAATCGGGGAGGTCTTCGCGGTTGGTGGCAAGTATAACCTTGTTGCGTTTGATGCCGGTAATTACTCCGTTCAGCGATTGCCTGTCGCCGTAGTTACTGAATAGCGCAGCCGTTTTACCCACCTGGAACAGGTGCAGTTGGTCGCGGTCCTTGGTGCGCTCAAGCTCGATAACTACCTTGCTTCCAAAGCCTATCTCCTCTTTGGTAATGGTTACAGGATACCAGCAAAACCCCATTTCCTTGCGTTCGGCAATAGTGCTTTTCAGGCTTTTGATCTTGTACTGCTGCCTGTCTTCTTCCTGCTCAATTTTAAGCAGTTCCTGTACTTGCCTCAGCTCTAATAAAATCTCACTCATAGTCTCAATAAAAAAGGCTGGTATGGTTATGCCAGCCTCCTTTGGTTTATACTTTGGTTATGCAACACCGGCATTACATCATTACGCAATACCTGGCATTAAAGACGCCATACGGCAAGTATGCATCCAGTTTATACTTTCTTACGCGTTCTTGGTTTGGCAGAAGGTATAGCTTTTAAGCGGTTTAACCTTACCTGCAAAAACACTGCATAAAGTAAAAGTATAAAGCACACCACGGCGATAATCGAAATCACTTTGTCTTTACCATAACGCAGGTCTGCAGAGGCCTTCACCTGGTCCTCCAGCTCCTTGATGGTGCGTTCTCGTTTTTTAACTTCCGATTGCAAGGTTTTTACCTGACTCTGCAAATTACTGAAACGGGCATCGATGATGCGCTGGTCTTCGCGTACGATTTTACCCTCACGCTGTAGCTCTACGGTGCTTTCAGCTATCTTTTTCAGGCTGGCCTCTTTTACGGCAGCAATCAGTTCAGTGTCTTTGTTAATGATCTTTTTAAGGGTTCCGATGATATTGAGCAGGTCGTTCTTAGACTTTTTACCCCAGAAATTACTGTTCTGCTGGTTATAGAACTGGTATTCCATCACCAATTGCTCCCGCTCTTCCATCAGGCGGGTAAGTTTGTCCTGCTGTTGCTGGTTTGTTTCCTGCTGCTGTGCCTGAGCGCCGATAATGCTAAGGCAGAAGAAAATTGCTACAAATAGTTGCTTCATCATACAATCCATACTTTTACTCACTATTTACACGCAAATATGGCCATCTTATTGGATTAACGCTTCATTTTTTTAGCAGGATTGTAAAAATACAGGATTAGCACAGGCAGTAGGTAAAGGTCAGCCACTACAGCACAAAATAAGGTCAAGCTTACAAAAAGGCCCACATAAAAAGTGGCGTCAAAGGTAGAAAAGATCAGTGTCATGAAGCCGCCCATAAGTATGCAGGAGGTAATGATGATCGCTTTACCCGCTGAGATAAATGTGCGTTTTATAGCATAAGGCATGGATTTCCCGGCGGAAAGCTCTAGCTTCAGTTTACTTAAAAAGTGAATGGTATCATCCACGGCGATACCGAAGGCAATGGTAAACACAATGGACACCGATACGGTAAGGTTGATCTTCATAAACCCGATAATACCCCCGATGATCAGAAGCGGGATGATGTTTGGCACCAGGGAAATAAGTACCATGCGCCACGACCTGAATATTAGGCCAACAATAACCGCGATTACGGCAAAGGCGATAAGCAGCCCCTGCATCATGTTCATGGTTACGTACTCGTTGTTTTTGTCCAGCATCAGGGCGCTACCTGTAAGCTTGGTTTGCAGATATTTTGGATTGATGTTTTGTGCGATAAAAGTTCTGAGTGAGTCGTTGAGAACGGTAGCCTGCGCACTGCCAATATCAGACATCTTTCCGGACAGCCTGCCTTCCAGGGCATCGCTGGTAACCATGCTGCGCAATTCGCTTCGGTTCTTAAAAGCTTGCAAGCGGCGTTTTATACTTTGCAACTGCTGTTCACTCTGAGGTAAAGTATAATAATCATTCAGGCCGCCGCTCTGGGCTCTGTTTATGGTTTTAATGAGCGTGGCCGGAGAGGTAATAAAATTAAGGCCATAGGTATCGTACAGGTAGTTCTCGAGTTTGTCAATCTCCTGCAGCACTTCGAGGTCGTACAAAGTATAGCCTGGAGCTGCCATCAGGTGCATCTCGAAAGGGCGTACCCCAGAGAATTTCTCTTCAAAGTATTTAAAATCAAGTATGATCGGGTCTTCGTCGCCTAAATCCTCCAGCAAGGTGGTGTCCACTTTTATCATACTGATGCCTACTAAACTTACTAATGTTACCAGCGTGCTTACCGAAAGTATAACTGCAGGCTTACGGAAGACAAAGCGCAGCATATTACGCAGCAACACTGGCCACGACAAATTGATGTTGCGCACCTTTACAGGGTTTGGCTTTTTGAGCAGCACAAGTATAGCAGGCAGCACCGAAAACGCCAGCACATAAGCCAGGCCAATAGAAATAGCCGTGAACAAGCCAAAATTGCGGATGGGTACAATAGCCGTTGTAAGCAGGGTTAGGAAGCCTACCGATGTTGTTACGGAGGTGAGCAACGTGGCAAGCCCGACTTCTTTGAATGTAACCTTAAGCGCCTGCATTTTTCCGGCACCGTGGCTTATCTCGGTCATGTACCGCGACAGGATATGAATTACATCCGACATGCCCACCACAAACATGATCGTGGGCAGCAGCACCGTCATCAGGTCGATGGGTTTGTTGAACATGCCCATCACCCCAAGACCCCAAAGCACAGATAAGAGTACCACTACCAAAGGCACCAGCACGCCCCACAGCGTCCGGAAGGTGATCCAGAGGAAAAGTATAACCAGCACGATGGAAGCCGACATGAAAATGGCCAGTTCGATCTTCATCTTCTCCACAAAAACGGACTGTGCCAGTGCCTTGCCGGCAATATGGTAATTTGTTAGCTGGAGCTGTTCCAGTTTCTGTTCCAGTGCATTAATCAGTGTATCGCTGGCTGGTTTGGAGAGATTATCAGTGGTTTGCACGAACAGCGATACAGCGGTAGCGTCTTCTGAGAAAAGTGTACCCACCAGTTCTCTGGTAGCATATACGTTCAGGGAATCCTGCTGGTAACGCTCCGGTTCCGCTACGTGCAGGTAGGGTATCTCGAAATAGCCAAAGGCTTCGATAACGGGGCTTTTTACCGTAGTAGGAGAGAGCACCGATTCCACGTTTGGCTGTTTCTGCAGGAAGGTTGTCAGGCTGTCTACTTTGGTCAGGAACGCCTGGTCGAACAGGCTTTTGTCGTTATCAAGCCCTATCAGCAGGTAGTCGTTGTCATTACCAAACTTGTCGCGGTAGTCCAGGTAGTAGGCCAGTTCCGGGTCGCCTTTCGGGAAGAAATTGTCGAAGTTGTAGTCGAAGCGCAGGGTAGAGGCAAAGTATACAGCCACCCCCGAAAGTATGGCTACCACCAGCAGCACCAGGTATGAAATTATGCGGTAGTTCAAGGTAATTCCTAACTGATATTTATCATTTGGCGTAATGCACTAAGTTTGTACATTTACGGAAGTGAAACTAAAAGTAATTGGTTTTGTTCAAAGCTTATTAATCCATGTACGTATGAAGAAAATTATTTTAGCAATGGCTGTTATTGGTATGCTGGGCGCTGCAGCCCCTGCCATGGCTTGCAAAGATGGCAAATGCTCAATGGAGCATGCCGATAAGGACGGTGGCAAAAAGAAAAAAGGCAAAAAAGCCGCCGCTAAAGAAGAAAGCTGCCACATGACTTCTGAAGCCCCTAAAATGGATGGCGCCACAAAGTCTTGCTGCGCAAAGCCTGAGGCTGGTAAGGTTGAAGGTGCTAAAGAAGAAACGAAAGCACAGTAGTAATTAATTAGTGCGTTTTGGAGAAGCCTTTTGCTGTTTGCAAGAGGCTTTTTGCTTTTTTATCGAATTGCTTTCTTCCTCAGTCTTACTTGCTGATCGTTTCACATTGGGCTTTGGTGCCCTCAAGGCCGGGAGGCCTCGTCCTTGGCCATCGCGCTGTCTATCTTTCCTGCCCTCGTGCCTCGGGCTGCCTCACTAACGCTCGTCACCGGAAACCTAGAAGGCGCTCAGTCCAAGGACTGGGATGGACACTTCTTGGCTAGCGGCTTTCGCAATTGGAAGCAAAGTATAAATCTAAATTGTAGGGACAGGTCGCGACCTGTCCGTCGATTGGCGGTGGCAATAAAACTTAATCCTCTGTTAAGCAACAACAGGGATTCCCCTCTTGAGAGGGGTAGGGGTGTGTTAATCGCCTTCAGAAATCCCCCTCCTGTTGTTAGGAGGGGCTATGGGAGGTGAACAAACCGAGCACCCTATCACATCAAAAACCAACTCCAACGATTCTCAAAAGAAATCACCCTACCCATCTTTCATTCCTGCGAATACTACTCTATCTTTAACCACTCACAATTCTTACTAATACAAAACCACCATGAAGCAATATTTAGACTTAATGCAGCACATTCTGGATAATGGCGTGAAGAAGGAAGACAGAACCGGAACAGGTACACTGAGCGTGTTTGGCTACCAGATGCGTTTTAACCTGGCCGATGGTTTCCCGCTTGTTACTACCAAAAAGGTGCACCTCAAGTCTATCATACATGAGTTGCTTTGGTTTTTGAAGGGCGATACCAATATTTCATACTTAAAAGAGAACGGGGTTAGCATCTGGGACGAGTGGGCGGATGAAAACGGAAACCTTGGACCGGTATACGGCTCGCAGTGGCGCAGCTGGCCAACATCCGACGGCCGCCACATCGACCAGATCTCACAGGTTGTAAACCAGTTAATGCACAATCCGGACTCTCGTCGCATTATTGTTAGCGCCTGGAACGTGGCTGAGATCGAGAACATGAAGCTGCCACCTTGCCATGCCTTTTACCAGTTCTATGTCGCCGAGGGTAAACTGTCGTGCCAATTGTACCAGCGTTCAGCGGATGTTTTCCTGGGAGTGCCGTTTAACATTGCTTCTTATGCTTTGCTTGTATTGATGATGGCACAGGTTACCGGACTGGAGCCAGGTGAGTTTATATGGACAGGCGGCGATACGCATTTATACTTAAATCACCTGGAGCAGGCACAACTTCAACTCACGCGTGAGCCCCGTGCCTTACCAAGCATGCTTATTAACCCGGAGGTAAAAGACATCTTTGATTTCAAGTATGAGGATTTTGAGCTGGTAAACTATAATCCACACCCTGCCATTAAAGCGCCTGTGGCGGTGTAGATTTTTATGTTCTTGAAAAAAGCGCCATACATAATGCAGATAGTGGGAGCAAGTACTCCTGCAAGCTGGTAGTTAGCCAAAACTGTAATCATGAAAAACTGGAAGTCCATCAAAGAAGAAATCTACTACGAAGACGGTTCTTTGAGAGACATCTATGTCTTTGGTACTAATAAAGAAAATTGGAAGGCTTGGAGTAATTTGATAAACGAGAAGTATAGAGTAGAATTTTACAACGGTCGAACACGGTAAACTGAAGACAGAATAGATGTAGAAGAATTGCTCAAATACTTCACAGCCCCCATAGATTTCAAAGATGTAAACAAGGCATACATCAAATTGGGAGGGGTTACAATCATTTGTCAGCTACACTATGAAAGCGCAATGGAAAGTGACATCGACCCAAAAGAAGTCAAGACGGAAGAAGACCATCAAGCCATACTCGAGTACCTGAAAGCAGTAGCTTCAAAAATAAAAAAGAAAGTAATAGTAACTTCAGAGATGACACCTGAAGACGTACTGTTAGAAGTATAAAAACAGGATTGGCTAACTAGATATATAAGCCATACTTCGGCTATGCCTCGTTCGCCTTTTATACTAGCCGTTACCTGTAATATATATTAATGAATAAAAACTGCATCTTCTGCGGACTCTCTCCCGAAAAAAAGAATAAGGAACATGTTTTGCCTAAATGGCTTTTAGAACTGACTGGTGATCCAAAAAGAACAGTTAAAATAGGTTTCAATTGGTCTTCAGGAAAAGACATATCTTTTTCATACGACTCTTTAGTATTTCCTTCTTGTAAAAGTTGTAATGACAGGTATTCGTTACTAGAAGAAAAAGCTAAAATAATCATCAATAAAGTCTTGCAATATGACTACCTGGACACCTATGATATAACAGTACTATTAGATTGGTTTGATAAAGTAAGAACAGGACTTTGGATTGGCTACCAACATCTAAGTAAAAATGCATTAGGTGTTGAACCCAATTTTCATATTGACCAACGAATTCGCCAAAAAGATCGGCTGCTTGTAATTAATGACTTCAATAACAATAATGTTGGTTTAACCCTAATAGGTGTAAACTCCCCGTTTTTTCATTGGTATCCAACATGCTTTGGAATGATTATCAATAATAAAATATTCACAAATGCATCAACGGATTTTTTAGTATCACATAATTTGGGTCTTCCATACCCAAAAAATGGGTATGTATATAGAGAACACAATATGACTGAATTTGAGTTGCTAAAAGGAAAGCATAAATTAAAGGATAGAATATTTAGGTTCAATTTTCTACGACCATACGCTATCCTCGGGCAGGCAATTGCGCTACCTGAATTTATTGAATCTAGGAGTGACTTATACTCAAATGATTATGTTGAAAGTAGCTGGCAGGGAGAAAAGCAAGGGCAAGGTAAAATCTTCTGTGAAGTCGATAACAAGTTGGAATGGCTTGAAGAAGATGACGAGATTCAAATTGATTTAAGGCTTCTTATAAAAGTTGGCAGGCTTCGAGTAGATATTCAAACCTTAGAATTTCAAAACTTCATTTTCGATAACTTTAATACTTCTGGCGAGAAACTCATTGCAGAGCACCAGGAGAATTATAAAGAATTGGGTAAGCTATTAAAAGGCTTCAATAACAAAGCAATAGCAAATCTAAAATTAAAATAATAAATCTGGCAACAAGGTATACAAGTCATACTTCGGCTTCGCCTCTTTCGCCTTTTATACGAGCCGTCAAAAACAAACTCAAATGAAAACTGCATTAGCGCTATTTATACTTTCCTTCGTCACAATCTCAAATTCGTTCAGTCAGAACTCTAACTTTGAAGAAGGGTTAAAAGCATTTGATGCTAAAGATTTTAATAAAGCCTTCAACTTATTAAAGCCTTACGCAGACAATGGAAACTGCACGGCACAATTCGTTATTGGATATGCTTATCAATTTGGACTGTCTGTTGAGCAAAACGATACGCTAGCTATAAATTGGCTAAAGAAGTCTGCTGAGCAAAAACAACCGGCAGCCATGGGACCATTAGCCGCTGTTTTATTCGGGAATGCAGGTGATAACAGAGAGAACCTGGTTCATGCTTATATGTGGGCCATGCTTGCTGCTGAGTATCTAGAAAGCCAAAGATACAAGGCTACCAGATATGTAATAAAAGGCTATCTAAAAGAGAATGAATTAGTAACAGCTAATAAGCTGATCGAGCGTTACAAGACCAACTGGAAAACCAAAGAAGACTGCCTCTAACCTGATTAGAAATCAATTTCACACAGCCGTATCTAAACACTCCATCAGCACTGCCTTTCCTTTAAAATATACTTCAAAACTTTACGCCTGAATAAGAGTTTAAGAGTTTGAACCATACTTATTCACGATGAAGTATAAAGCTATTTTCACATGGATGCTGCTTTTAGCCGTGTTACAGGTAAGTGCGCAGCAAGCACAGCAGCAAATGAAACCCAAGCCTGACCAGATCAAAACAGACAAAGGCGCACTAATTGTACAGCCCATCACGCATGGTTCTGTTGTGCTGAAATGGAACGGTAAGACCATTTATGTAGACCCATACGGTGGTGCTGAGATGTACAAAGGCATCAGTAAGCCCGACCTTATACTTATCACCGACATTCACGGCGACCACCTGGACCCTAAAACGCTGGATGCCATTGAGACAGCCGGTATAAAAATGGTAGTGCCGCAGGCCGTAGCCGACAAGTTGCCCGAAAAGTATAAAAATCAGGCAGTCATTATCAGCAACGGGGAAACTACTATCCAACTCGATATCCCGATAAAGGCCATACCAATGTACAACCTGCCCGAAACTGAAGACTCACGGCATGTAAAAGGCAGAGGCAATGGCTACATACTTACGCTAGGGGGCAAGCAGGTGTATATTTCCGGCGATACAGAAGATATTAAGGAAATGCGCGACCTTAGAGGCATTGACGTGGCGTTTGTAAGTATGAACCTGCCTTATACCATGGACATTAACCAGGCGGCCAGCGCCGTGCTGGAGTTTAAGCCCAAGATCATTTACCCGTACCATTACCGTGGCACCGATGGCCTGAGCGATGTGGCGGCCTTCAAACGAATGGTAAATGAAAAGGACAAAAGTATAGATGTCAGGTTAAGAGACTGGTACCCGCAGCAGAAGAAGTAATAACTAGAACATTAAATGGTAAAGGCACTGAAAATATCAGTGCCTTTTTAGTTTTACCTGCATCTTTAGGTAAGGCTAAAATCTAAAATTTACTTACCTTGGAAGCTGTTTTGCCAATTCTGTCTAAGTGAAAATTCAAAAGTATACAGACCATACTTTAACAACATGCCTTGTATTGCTCGGATTGTGGCTTGTTGCCACAGGGCTTAACCTGTTTAAGCCTTTCCACATCGACGATACATTTCATCTGGAAGCAGCAAAATGGATCGAGCGTAACCCATTCAGGCCAATGTCGGGAATTATTACCTGGAACAATGATGCTGAGTATATCTACCAATACAACCAGCCACCGCTATACTTTTACCTGATTGCTGCTGTTGGCCATTTTTTTGGCTATGGCGAGTTGCAGCTCCACTTGTTTCAGTCAGTTTTTACCGGCCTGGCAATTTTTGTGTTCTTCAAGCTGGCAAACCTTTTTATTTCTCCTCGAAAAGCGCTTTTGCTTACGGTATTGTTTGCAATAAACCCGGCCTTCCTTATCAATCAAAATATAATGGTGGATGTGCCACTTCTAAGCCTGCACTTGCTCTTCGTTTATATTTTGCTGAGGCCTGGTATTTCAAATGAAATTGTGCGCTACTCGCTGGCGGCATTCATTCTAAGTATAGCCTTGCTAATCAAGTATACTTCTTTGCCTTTGCTGATCTTGCTCCTGCTGGTTCCAATTTTAAAAGGCCAGTTAAAATATGCATGGTTTATACTTTTACCTGTTTGTATCCTGGCCGGCTGGTCATTGTTTAACTACATGGAGTATGGCGGCATACACATCCTGAACAGAAAAGTACATGAAAACACCTTTAGAGACCTTATCAGACAGCCGTTGGTGTTTACCTTGTGCCTTGGCAGTATTTCTACTTTTGTGCTGGCTTTGGTGCCGGGCAAAAAGAAAACTGAAATCATAAGTATAGCAGGTTCCGCAGCCATACTTATACTGGCTATTGTTGCAGGTTTAGTTACCGGAAAACAACTGGTGGTACAGTGGTCCCTGTGGTTGTTGTTTGGCCTGAACGGTTTTATGATTTTAGTTTTTACATTCAGAAAATTAACCTTGGCATCCGCTCAGTATTACTTAAAACGAGAAGGCCTGAATGAATTTATACTTGTGCTGTGGTTTTTGGTATTGGCTGGCTTTATCGTGTTTTTCGCACCTTTTATGGCTACCAGACATGTGCTGCTTTGCCTGCCACCGCTCATGCTTTTGTGTGCAGAAAACCTTAAGCGTATCCGCCTTTCCGCTGTTGCGTTAACTTTCTTTATTGGTATTTCCTTAGCTGTATCAGATGTAGCTTATGCAAAGGTATACCAGACCCAGGCCGCTGCGCTGCGAAAACAGCTTCCTGCAAAAGCTAAGGTATGGACTGCAGGTAATTGGGGCTGGCAATGGTACAGTAAAAAGGCCGGCATGAAACAGTTAGACTCATTATCGCAGCCAGAACTAAAAGCCGGTGACTATTACGTTGTACCGTCTAATATTTCGAGGCAGCAGGTAGCGCCAAAGTTAAAACTAATAGAAGTGCATCAGCAGGTTGTGCCTGGTAGTATGGCTACCTATTTTTACACCGCGAATTACGCCAGTATGTATATCAGCAATTTCAGAAAAACTCCCTGGACCTTGTCAGATGCCCCAATCGATACATTCACAATCTACCGTGTACAACCATAACATAACCGGTGCCTATTCGGGTAGCAATAATTTCGTCAACCGTCAGACGTTGCCTTTTTTCTTGTTCTTTACCTTACTTATACTTTGGGTAAGGAACAACGGCTTTTTCTGGGATAGTATCGTGGTAGGCTCCGGCTATGCGCATTGGTATTATGCTACAAACTTCAGTCAATTGTTCGTGCCGGAGAACCTGGCTGGCTACCCGCCGCTTTTTGGTATGTACCTGGCTTTTGGCTGGAAGCTTTTTGGAAAAAGCCTGTTGGTTAGCCATGCGCTTATGCTGCCTTTCTTGTTCGGGATTGTAGTGCAGGTACAGCAGCTTGTAAAACGATTTGTCCAACCTTACTTTGGCTTTTGGGCATTGCTACTTGTTCTGGCAGAGCCAACCTTTCTGGCGCAGGCCGCGCAGATCTCACCCGATATTATACTTGTTTTCCTGTACCTGCTCTGCCTGAATAGTATACTAAAGGGCAGGAGGACATTGCTGGCTGTTGCACTTATTTTTTTAAGTATGCTTAGCCCAAGAGGATTGATCATGGTAATAGCAGTTTTTGTCTCCGATTTGATAATTGCCTGGTTTGACACCGAGGGAAATTTTGATTGGAAGAAAGCGGTTAAAAGTATCTATGCCTATTTACCTGCTTTTTTGGTTACCTGCACGTGGTTGATACTGCATTACCAGCACTACGGATGGATTTTCTATAACAAGGATTCGGATTGGGGTCAAGGGGCTGAGCTGGTTGGTTTTAGCGGTTTCGTAAAAAATGTAGCTGTTATTGGCTGGCGGTTTTTAGACTTCGGAAAAGTTGTTCCGCTTGTTTTACTTGCCATACTGCTGCTGTTTGTTTTTAGAAAGCGCAAAGCAAACGCAGATACCAAACTGTTGCTTGCCCTGGCCATACTACCTGCGCTTATGCTTAGCGGTATAATAGTTTTTTACCAGAACCCGATTACCCACAGGTATTATATTGTGCCTTTCATGTTGCTGCTGCTTTTGCTCGGGCATTTGTTGCAGTATTATGCCAAACCCGAACGTTTTATACTTTACTGTTTTACACTGGCATCTATAGTGATCGGTCATTTTACGGTTGCGCTTTATCCGGACTGGCTCTCTAAGGGTTGGGACGGTACCCTGGCACACTTGCCATACTATAAACTAAGAAGTGAGATGATAGCATACCTGGATGAGCAGGAAATTAAGGTTGATGCTGTTGGATCGGCTTACCCAAACCTGCGCTCTTTTGAGCTCACAGACCTGAACCATAGTCCTGTAAAGTTTGCTCCCAAAGACCTGAAATAGCAAACCTATGTGCTTTATTCCAATGTCTTCAACGATTTCACGGATGAAGAATTACTGGAGCTAGAACAGCACTGGCAAATTCAAAAGGAGATAAAGGAAGGGGCGGTATACTTTAGGTTATACAAAAAACAGCCATCGCAATAAGGTTATTATGCAAGCTGTAAGCTTGCCCTCATGTATAACCTCAAGTTGAAATTTGCGGCAGGGGTAGGAAAAGAAAAAATTGTATTTCAGTGGAAAATATTGAACAAAATAAGTCTTAACTCATCCTGTAAGCCACAAAAAAATCCCCGACTTACATGCCGGGGATTTTTTGTTTATAGCTCTAAAAATCAACTTATTGCTTTACAATGCGCTGGTGGGTCTCTTTTTGTCCGTCATGCACACTGATCAGGTATACACCTGATGGGAGAGAGGACACATCAAGTTGCTGCTCACCTTTTACATCGGCCCGCATTAATTCAATACCAGTTAGACTCATCACCTTCACAACAGCTTGCGCCGCTTTGGTAGATACGCGGATAGTTGAACTTGTCGGATTCGGGTACACCACTACCTGCTCTTCATGGTCGAAGCCCAGGGAAGTCGCTTTAACACTACTGTTATTTGTAGCCATCAAAGCATTCACGATGTTTACAGTATAGTCCTCAACCTCGCCGTAGCTGAAAGTCTCGCAGGAGGTTTGGGCTGCGTTATACTTCATGGATACACGCATACGCGTTGTGCCGAGCAAGGCTGTGGCAGGCACGGTAACGGTGGCGCTAAGCGTGCCGCTGCTGGACGAAGACCCGCTAACTACCAGTTCACCGCTGTCATCAAAGTCACCGTCCTGGTTAAAGTCGATCCATACTTTCCAGTATTCGGTGTAGGCTGTGCTGGCAAAACCCGCGCTAATGTAGATGGTGCTGCTGCTACCACGTGTCGCCGTGCCTACCAGCGAGGTATTGTCTTTGTAGCCGCCATCGTTGCCAGATGTTTTATTGATGCCACCAAATTGTACCAGGTCGATCCACTCATACGAAGAGTTGCTTCCCTTTGAGGTACAATAGGATACTGTGGCCGCAGTAGTGGTAAAAGTAGAAGAGGCAGAATACGCAGAACTACCGCTTGCACATACACTGTTTACCTGATACTCGTAAGTTGTATTAGCCGTTAGGCCGGTGGCGTTGGCAGATGTGCCGGTTACGCTACCTGTGGTCCAGGTGCTGGTGCCTGTTGGCCTGAAGCGAACATTATAGCTTGTGGCGCCTGTAACAGCACCCCATGACAGCGTAGCTGAAGTAGTGGCTACATTTGAGGCAGACAAGCCGGCAGGTACGGCACAGGTCTGTGCAGCACCAAAGCTGATTGTATAATCCTCAACCTCTCCGTAACCAAAAGACTCGCATGATGTCTGGGCTCCGTTATACTTCATGGAAACACGCATTCTGGTAGAGCCAGTGGCTGTTGAGGCGATGGTGATATTACCTGTAACCGCCGATTTGCTCAGCGCGCCAGCATTAAACACCAGTTCCCCTGCATCGTCGAAGTCACCGTCTTTGTTATAGTCTATCCAGATTTTCCAGTACTCATTGTATGCTGTACTGGCAAAGCCAGGTGTAAGAGTTACAGCGTATGTGCTGCCTGCATTCACATTCACGGTGGTGCCAGTAAAGTCGGAGTAGCCGGCCGCAGCCGATGTTTTTGTAAAGCTGCCGATCTTAACACTTGCAATCCACTCGTAAGTAGCATTGTTGCCTTGTGAGGTGCAGTAAGAAATCTCGCCATACTTGCCGCCTATACCTACTGCATGCCAGGCATTTGTTGTCTGGATCACCTGCGTAGAGCCAGCGCCATACAAGTCGATGGCAGCCTGAATAGAGTAGGTGCGGGCATCCGCGTAAACAGAGCTGGAGGTAAGGTATACGGTTTCTGTACGGTAGGCAATTCTGGCGGCTGCATCAATCCCTATACCGGTTACGCTGTAGCTATTTCCGATGTCGTTAGTGCCTGATTTACCAACGGACAAAATATAAAACCAATGGTTAAGTACGCCACTATTATAGTGCACACCACCGTTGTCGCCGGTGCCGCTGTACCAGTAGTCGCCTTTGTAAGTGTCCGGCTGACCTTCGGCATTCGGATCGCTCATAGAGCGCAACGAAGGACGCTGCTTGTCAATATCTTCGCCAATGAGCCAGATTGATTTCTCAGGGGCGGCATAGTATTCTACGGCAGCTCCCCAAATGTCAGAAAAACCTTCGTTCATAGCACCAGACTCATTCTGATAAACCAGGTTCGCACTGTTAGAGCAAACAGCGTGTCCAATTTCATGTGCTCCTACGTCAAGGCTGGTTAAGGCATCGAAACGTGTTGCGCCGTCGCCGTAAGTCATTACAGACCCGTTCCAGAAAGCATTTTCATAGTTTACATCGTAATGCACATAGCTTTTGATCTTAGCACCGGCATTATCATAGCTATTTCGGTTATGCTTGTTCTTAAAATAATCGTAGGTCATCTGGGCAGCCCAATGCGCATCCAGTGCAGCATTATCTTTGGTCGTGTTGTTAAACTCACCGGAAGTCCAGCTGTTGTCATTGTCGGTAAAGTCTACAGCCGTGCTATAGTTGGTGCCCGTTCTGCAGTTATACGTCTCGATACCGTTGCCACGTGTAAACTCACGCAATCGGAATGAACCATTGTAGCTGTCTGTGGTAACGGACCTCGAGCCACTGTAGCGCGTAGCTGCGGTTCCTGTTGCGGTGGCATGCTTTATAATCGCATCTTTAAATACCACTTCGCCGGTCTGTGCATTTACGTACACATAGTTTCTGCTAACAGGCTTGTGCGCATAAATATCGAACTTGTAGGCAAGCACATGTTTCCCGTTATTCTCCTTGGTAGTGGCAAAGTCATTTTTAATGATAACCAGCTCACCCTTCGGGTAAAAAGTAGCTTTAGGGTCATTTTTTAACTGCTTGGCCCATTGTTCCTGCGCCGGCACCTCCCACATATACTTTTCAGCATTGATGTGTCTTAAAGCGTTGGCTAAGGCTGCTTTCTCAGAAATGGTTGGCTGTGTGCTAACCTCGTCTAACTTTCTGAAATCTCCGTTGATAGACTGTACCACGCCGTTCTTGCTGTGTACAAGGTAAGCGGCATGTTCAACTTTTATACCCTTGTAAAATTGCTCATAACGCTGGTGTGTAAAGCCAACGTCATCCTTCTCTGTTTTTGCGGCACGCATTTCATCTGCTGCCGAAAGGTTCAGGTATTTTTTCAGGACTTCAGTAGCCTGGTCTGAGCGGTGTGCGGCTCCTTTGGTATCAAAGGCTATAAAAGCAGGGGAGCCGTTGGCTGCTTCTATTTTTTGTTTGATTTTAGCCTGCTGTTGTGCCAAAGCATCCTGACCGGTTAACAAACTGCCAAGCAACAGCGAAGCATACACGTAAAAGTGTTTCATTTAAATTTATTTAAAGTTAGACATATTCCGGTAACCCTATCAAGTGATTGAGAATTAGCGGAATGTAATCTTAGTTTAAATTAATGTTTGAACATAGGAAAGTTTATGCTTTAAAGTAACATGGGATAAACGGCCTGAAAGTATAGCTTGTGTTATATTTAGAGGTGGTACGTTAGCAAAGCCTGTCCAATAAAATGTATGCTAAGGTGCTATTGAGGTATATTTAGCTACTACCTAATTTTAATATAGTAATATTTATGTTGGACGATTTGTAGACCAAAAATTGTAAAAGGTAACATTTGCCTTTTTGGTAATTTTTGACAATTAAGTTAGAATTCAGCGAATTATTGGGACGGTTGAGTTGGTATTGCCCGGAAAGGCCATGACTTAGTGTATCAAAATTCAGATCCCTCGCGGGTGCTCGGGATGACGAAATCGAAAGCTTAATATAGTATGGCTTATCAGTAGGACTAGGGAAGTAATTTCCTAAGAGATCCTTTACAAGAGATTATCTTCATTGTTAACCTTCGGAGGTAAAAATAAGCTGTAGTTCACTATTGATTTCAGAATGTGGGGTAAGTATATAACGCCAAAAACAAGGAGAGTTAACAAATGGAGTAGTTAATTTCAGTTTGTATGTCAAAAAGCCAAGTCATAACATAGCCTAAAAATATACATCTTGCATATATAAATATTTCTGAATTAGAGTAAATTTGACTCTACTATTCATCTAACTACTTATTGCTTTGAAACAAACTTTACTGCAAAATACAATTGTATTGCGCTCATTAGGCCTGTTCTGTGGCTTAGCCCTTTTATCTAATACGACTCAGGCTCAAGAGCAACCATCCGACACAATTCAGACTAGTTATGGGTACAGGAGTGTCTCAAGTATAACAGAAAAGCTAACCACCCTTAATACAACCGATTTTAACAAAGGTCTAATTACAACTCCTGAACAGCTGATTACGGGAAAAGTAGCCGGCTTAAGAGTAGTGCAAAGAGGGGGTGCTCCTGGGCAAGGGGCGGCTCTGACTTTGCGTGCAGGAACTGCTTTGTTTAATAGTAATGCCCCTTTAATTGTGCTCGATGGTGTGCCGTTGCCAGAAATAAAAATATCTGAGCACAGCGATATTCTGAATTTCATTAACCCCAATGATATTGCTTCTGTAACTGTGCTTAAGGATGCCGCCTACGCTGCTGTTTATGGCGGCAGGGCAGCCAACGGTCTATTGCTTATCACTACCAAGCAGCCTGCTAAGGGGGCACCTACCCGGGTAGATTTTTCATCAACTGGAGCTGTATCTAGTTTGGTAAAAAAAGCTAATGTACTTTCAGCTGATCAGTTCAGAACATTTATCAATAGGGAGTTGCCTGATCAGGCAACGTTGCTTGGAACACACAACACAGACTGGCAGGATGTGATCTACCGAAAAGCCTTTAGCCACGACCAGCAGTTAAGTGTAAGCGGCTCCTTGTTAGATGCTGTGCCTTATCGTGTGTCGGCAGGGCATTTGAACCAAAACGGTATACTGAAAACTTCGCAGAGAAAGCAAAACTCGCTGGCTGTTTCGCTAAGCCCCAGTTTACTAAATGACCACCTGCGCTTAAATGTGCGCACACGCTATGTAGACCAGCAGATTCGGGTAGCTGACAAGTTTGCTATAAGCCATGCCTTAGCTTTCGATCCTACGCAACCTGTATATACAGATAACAGGTATGGGGGATATTTCTCCTACCTGGATAACGAAGGCAAACCATATAACTATGGACTGTTTAACCCTTTAAGCATGCTGGAGCAGCGCGAAGATGTTGATGCGATCAGAACGTTGCACGCGCAGGCACACTTGCAGTATAAGTTCCATTTCTATCCTGCTCTGAGTTTACACGCAAGGTATGCCTTACAAAACCAGAAAAACGATTACTCCAGCTTTAGCCCTGCTGATATGGCTGCTGTAGCCTGGACTAAAGGCCGAGAATATACTTACAACAGAGCTGCCGACTGGAACCTGCAAGAAGGGTTTCTGGAACTGAACCAGCCACTTGGTTTTATGCAAAGCCAGTTGCACTTTGTGGCCGGTGCATCATTGAGAAAGCTTATGGTTGAGAGTAATACATATCCTGTTCATAATGCACAAGGAGAGATTATTTCAAACGCTTATTCTTTCAGTAGAAACCAGTCAAGTGAAGCTTCTTTATTTGCACAAATGGCATTTACAGCAATGAACCGTTACGCTTTTGAGGCTGCCTTTACCAGCGATAAGAGCTCTTCGTACTCTCCATTGCAAAAGGCTGGTCGGTCTTTAGGGCTAGGGGCAAATTGGAATCTATCTAAAGAGAGTTTCCTGAAAGATAACAAAACGTTTTCGGATTTAAGTTGGTTTGTAAATTATACACAACTCCATCTTCTTAATTCTCTCAGAGTAAATTTTGATAAGTCAGCCAATGCTGCTATTCCTTCCATCAAGTATGAAGAGGTAAATAAATTTTCTACTGGAATTGCCTGGGCTATTTTAGAAAACAGGATTTATGGTGACTTTAGGCACTTTACCACTAGTGGTTCAGACCTTTTACTGGCACACGCATTTTCTACTGGTGGCGGAACTAGCTGGATGGCGGTTAATGCTGGCAAATACAAGACAAATGGTGTTGAGACTAGCTTACGAATCCAAGTCTTGGATAAATCAGTTTTCTCATGGGTAGTTGGCACTAATATTAGCTATTCTAAATCTGAAGTAACCAGCTTGGGGCAAAATACAACAGTTTATGTATTAGGCGGCGATAGAAGCGGCCTGGTGCTGGCTACTGGCAAACCAATTAATTCTTTCATGGTATTTGAGCAGTTGTATGACAACAACGGCAGACCGGTTGAGAAGGGTTATAAAAAAGATAACAGGGGCTATTCAGAAAAACAGCTGCAATATGCCGCTGATCCTACATTACTTTTTGGGGTTACTTCTGATATCAAGTATAAAAACTTAAGTATTGGTTTACTGCTTCGCGGTAATGCTGGCAATTATACCTACAATTATGCTGATGCTTACCGTAGTGCTCTACAGATGGCTTATGGGTATAGAAGCCTGGAGAATGTCTCTGCAAGTTATCTGCAAAGTGGTTTTAAAACACCACATACACAATCAGATTACTTCCTTGAAAATGCCTCATTTGCCCGACTGGAATACCTGCAGTTCGGGTATGATTTTGGAAGAATTTGGAAAGAGCGAACAAGTATAAAACTTACTGCCACCGCACAAAATGCATTCGTGATCACAAGGTATAGCGGCCAGGACCCAGAGGTACTGAATGGTTATGACAGAGAACAACAACCGCAGCCACGTACTTTTTCGCTGGGTCTGCAGTTGAATATATAATTCAAGTTGCGACAAATGATAAACCAAGTAGGTGTCAACACACCCCTGCGCCCCTCTTAAGAGGGGAATTTTGTATTCTCCAGCAGTCCATTTTATTAAGGGTTGTTTACAAAAATAGGAATTAAGAAATCGTTATCGAATGTCCCCCTTTGAGCATGAGTCATCCCGAACTTTGTAATGGGATGAAAAAGGGAAGCCTCCTGTTTTAGGGATATAGCTATATGTATCACCTAAAGACAGGAGGCTTCTATGTGTTCTGCTTCTAAAAACGCCGG
>NZ_JBYZMP010000006.1:0-337490 GCF_058216375.1 Pontibacter sp. GD7
CATCCCGAACAGAGAAGTTAAGCCCGGACGCGCCGATGGTACTGGGGTCACACCCGGGAGAGTAGGTGGCCGCCAACCCCAACAAAGGGGGCAGCATCCCAAAAGGACGCTGCCCCCTTTTTCTTTTCCCCCCACCCACAGCCCGCCAAACGCCTCCAGGGCACTCACGCCAGGGCCGTCAAGTCCTAAAAGTTTGCCCCTCCGTGATGCTTAGAGGATTAATAAATAGTACAACGATTCTCCCCTTGAGGACAAGTGAAAACGGGGGCTTGAAACTTGCGACCACAGGTCCTAGAGGGGTGTCTGCTCATTGCGAAAGGTGTTCTCAACTGGCTTTTTACACCCCTGTGGTTCCCTCAAGGGCAGGGCCGTTTCATTCTATTAAAATCTACACTAGTGGCACATGCAAACTTATGCTCAACCTGCCTTTTGGCCCTCTGGGCCAGTTGAGTCGGAGACTCAACATTCATATTTAGTCACGAATCTGGAGATTCGCGCCAGGAAAAAATAGAATGAAACGGCCCTGCCCATAAGGTGACAATTTTCATTAGAGCTCAACAGCCTTGGGGCGTCATGGGCGTATAGTTCCTCCAATGCCCGGGTCCGTTCCCTTTTGGCAGCCGTGCCGCCGTGCCAGGGCGCTCAGCCTGTTCTGCCCCTGGCCTGCTGACCCCATTCTCCTGGACATGTTGAGGTTTTTGTTGTCAGGATAAAGCTATGTTGCTTCCCAATTAGATTTATGAAGTTGCGTTTAGCTTGAGTTAAATTGGTGATAGCTTTTCTGTATAGCAAACTCAAGTTGCGCTATAGTATAAAACAGGCAGGTGTAAACACACCCTGCGCACCTTTTAAGATATGGTTGTTTGAACTGTTTCTTTTATCCCTAAGGAGGAGTTAATCGAACTTGAGTTAGCTAATCTTCTATTCAAGACAGGAATACTTTGTTAGGTGATTTAATAAAGAGCCTGTTTAGAATTTATTAAAATCCATACTGCCTGCCTTGCTGTGTGGGCTCACCAGCAAGTATAATAGTCAGCACTTTCAAATTTTTGATGAAAACACCAATTACGGCGGGTTGCTGTTTCTAGTTAATACTCTAAACCGCTTAGAAGCCTGAAAGCCAACCTTCACTATACTTCAGACAAGATAAGTGCACATTTACTACGTACATAAAAAAAGCCCCATAAGGGGCTTTTCTATTTATGCTGGTTGATTATTCATATTTGCCTGCAACCGCTGTAAACAGATCCTGTTCTGCGAGGTATACATTTGCAAGGTCTTTTATTTCCTTCGAAGTAATGTTTCTTATTACGGATACGTAATTATTATAGAAATCCTGTGGCAGATCATTAAGCACTATTCTCTTATACCTATCGCACTGTTCAAAAATTGTTGCAATGTCATTCAGAAACTTACCGAGCATGTAGTTCTTTACAGTATCCAGTTCATCCTGTGGTACTTCATCAGATCTTAAAAGAGCAATCTCTTTTTTTATTTCAGTAAGTGTATCCTCAGTTACTGAGCTTTTAACATCAGTACCAATAAAAAACAAAGTGTCATGCTCTTTCGGAGATATCGCTGAGTATATCCCATAAGTATAGCCTTTGTCCTCTCTTATGTTTTTCATCAGTCTGGAACCAAAATATCCTCCAAGTATCTCGTTTAGTACGAGAAGCTTTTGGTAATCCTCTGTATGCATCATGGGAAACCGTTTGCCCATCCGGATGGATGATTGCAGGCTATCTGGCATTTCCACTAACTCAGTTTTATTTAAGTTGCTTGCGATGCTGGCTTGGTTAGCGCTAGATTCAGTTTCTGATTTAATATTAAGTTTTAGGTTGCCAATGCTATTTGTTATATACTGATGCATAGCCCTGTCTACAGCGCCACAAGCGAACACTTCCATGTCTTTCGTAGAGAAGTGTTGTTTATAAAAGTCTTTTATTTTGGCCAGATCGATCTTTTCGAGGTCGTTCTCATCATATCCGAATACATAAGGGTGACCGTCGCCATATATCTGTTTAGTAAAGGCATTAGTAGCCAGGTAACTGTTCTTTTGCCTCTGTACCTTTAGATTCTGCTGAGAACGTTGCTTTAATAGCTCAAACTCATTTTCTGGAAAGGAAGGATTCTCCAAAACATCAATAACTATTGGTAGGAGCTCATTTACATATTTAGCCAAGCAGTATAATGTTACTTCTGTTCTGTCATAGCCATGGTTTACATCAAGAGAGGCACCGTAAAATGCTACCTTGTCTGCTATTTGGCGAGCAGTGAGATTTACCGTTCCCTCAAGCAACATTTTAGTGCTTAGATCGGATTGGCCATTCTCATTTTCATACCACTTACCGGCTTTAAAAACAAAATCCAGCCTGATGACAGGCTGGGTTTCGTTGATGATGCTGTGTACTCTAACGCCGTTGTCTAAGTTTGTTACCTCAGCTATTTGTAGCGTTACTGCATCTATTTCGTGTATTTCTGGTGCTATTGTTCTGTCAAGCATTCTTTATAAGTACTTTTTAATCTAAGTTCAACGCAATGCTAAAACGAAGGGTTTGCGCTAACGGGTTGCTTTGATCGTTCGGAATTAAGTATGCTGCATCGATTCCGAACTTCTGGTATCTTAAGCCCAGACCTAGCGAAAAGTATTTTCTTCCGCCTTTTTCTGGATGCTCGTAAAAATAACCGGCCCTGGCAGCAAACAGGTCGTTATACCAATATTCTAAACCAGCAGAAAGATTTATTTCCTGTAATTCTTCGCTAAAGCCACCTTCTGCATCAGTGAAAGAAGTAAAAATACCGCTAAGTACAGTTTGGGTACTATCTGCCCCAGGCGATGGCACTAAAAGTTTATTGGCATCAAGCAGGAAAGTCAGCTTGTTGTATGCATCCAGGTTATAGGTTGTAGCAGTACCGATCTTCAGGTTTGTTGGCAAGAAGTCTTTCTCGTCTTTGGTAGTATAAGAGATCTTACCTCCGATATTTGAAATGTTGGCACCTAAAGCCAGGTTGAGTTTCTGATTTAGGTCTTTGTTATAGTATACGCCCACATCAACGGCAGCAGTGTTACCTGGTTCAGACTCGAAAGACTGCGTTGAACCACCAACATTTACATTACCTGCAAGGTTTGAATGTATGAATCTGGCTCCGATACCAAGGCTGAAGTTTTCACTCAAGGCCTGGCCATAAGCTACTGATACGGTATATTCTTTTGGATTATAATCCTGGATCGGGTTACGCTGTTCATCTATGAACTGGATCTCGCCCAGGTCAAAGTATAAAAGAGAAACAGACAGAGCAGAAGTTTCATTAAGTTTTTTGTAGCCAGACAAGTAGCTCAAGGACATGTCGTCTACGATATTACGTAGCCACGGAGAATAGGAAAAGCTTACGCTAAGGTCGTTCTGTACATAGCCAAGTTTAGCAGGGTTCCAGAAAGGTGCGTTTGCATCCGGGCTGATGGCTACGCCTGCATCGCCGAGGGCAGCAGAACGGGCATCGGGAGCAACAGTAAGAATTGGTACAGCAGTAGTTACTGCATTGCTACCCACCGTAGATTGTGCGAATGCGAAAGGAGCCGAAGCAAACGCTAGAATGAAAGCAACTGCTTTTATCAAAGTACTTCTTTTATACATATGTTGATTTTTGATAATGCTATACCAAATATAGAAATATTGTGCAACTATATTAATTTAATATCACAAGCTTTTCAAATTTTGAAGCTTTAGACCCGTCCTGCTGCGACCTCACGTTCACTTTATAAATATAAACGCCTTTTGCCAGCACATCATTGTATTCATCCTTGCCGTCCCATGTAATTTCTGCCAAGTGCGTCTTACTTGCATAACTTGTCGTTTCCAACGTCTTTACTAGCTTGCCTGAAATGGTAAATATCTGAACCTGAATTTCCAGGTTTTCGCCGGCTCTGTTGTGGTCAAAGTGAAATGTTGTTTTAGTAGAGAACGGGTTTGGATGATTCAGCACATGCTCTAACGCAATTTTGCTGTCATTTGATACAACAAACTCTATATATTCTTCAGTCGCATTATTAAAAGTATCCCAAACCTTTACTTTAAGCGAGTGGGCACCGGCCGTTAGGTCTTTAAAGCTATACTTTACCCTGCCCGACTGGTAACTATCCTGGTCAGAAGTATAGTAATCGTTTAAAACGATGAGGTTTTCATTTTTACCATCAAGTACTGCGGTTATCTCGTGCCCGATTCCGAGGCCAGCTGTGTTAATACCGCTTTCGTCAAAAACTTTGGCCAGTAACACGGCGTCTTTTCCGGTAGGCCCTCCAAACACAAAAGACTCATCATTCATGAATAGTTGTAATGTGGGAGGGGTGTTGTCTTCCTGTACATTTTTAGCTGTGCCACCAATTACGATTGACTGGTTAGCCCCTAAGGCATCCTTCACCTGGTTACTGGCATAGAGCGAGATTTTTCCCTGGCCATAATTGTAAGCGATGTCTTTCGGTACTACAAATCCTACTTCAAACAGACCATTCTTTACGGTTACTTTACCATCATAAAGTATACTTTCACGCACTTTGATCGAAACCGGAGGCGACCCCTCATCACCCAAAGTTCTAAGCATGGATGGCTTTTCGTATACTGTTACCTGTACCTCACCGTTAAAGGCGGATACCAAGGCCCCTGTGTCTGTTTTAATTCGTCCCCTGAGGTTTACCTTTCCTAGTGCACTTAAAGTATCAGAGGAGGTTTGTTTATTATTAATGTGCGTTATTTCAGCGCTTAACTTCGTAGCCACCAACTCCTGAGATGGATCTGCCAACAAGGTGAAGTTACGGTTGTTGACCCCTTTAGAGCCACTCACATTATCCGTGATGCTATTATTCTTGGTATTGAGCACCAGGTCGCCTAAACGTGTGCCAGAACCAGGTGCCGGTGTAAAGAAACTCTTAAAGAAGTTACGGTTCAACACGCGGTTACCATTAGAGTAAACAGGCCGTGTTGTGGTAATTAACCCAACTGCCCCACCTTCTGGATGCAGCAATGCCGTTTCAGCGCCTGACACACCGGATGGGTCATCGTAGCGGCCAAACTCACAGGTGGCAGTCAGCAAAAAGGTCAACCTGTCTTTGTTTTTCCAGCTGTTAATGCGCGGAATGGTGAGTATTTGCTCCGACGCCAGGCTTACCTCGTTTCCATGCCCGGTGTAGTTCGTGATCAGCGAGCCTTGCTCGATAGCCTTGTTTAAAGCGGCTACCGCATCCGGCACCGACTGTCCATTGGCCTCGTATACCTGGCGGTACAGGTCGAGGTATATTTTGTTCGGGTTATAGTTGATGGCATTGTTCTCCAGAAAGCTGGCCAGGAACTCCGCATCATTCTGATGCTCGTTGTAGTCGCCGTCATCGGCTAGGAGGGTAACCCGGCTTTTCCATTTACCGAAATGGGTTGGGCTGTCGTAGTTGATAATTTTGCTTACCATCGCGGCAGCTTCCGAAGCTGTTTTGGCTGGAAGCCTTCCTATACCGATATCCAGCAGATGATCACCGATAGTAGACTCTACCCATTCGCCCTCATCGTCATCCAGAAACCCATAATAATCTTCAGATGAATAGCTTGTTATCGGATGAAGCGATTGGCGGGACTCGTACACAGGTACGAAATTGGTATTGTTGCTTAGCCTGTTTTTGTAATCATAAGATGCATCGCCGAGAAGGAGCAGGTACATGTGGTTATGGCCGCTTTTGTTGCTGCGCTTATACAGCATGCGCATAAAATCGCGGATGGCGGTTACGTCCTGTGCCCCTGACGAGAACTCGTTGTATACCTGGGTGGTGGTGGTAACAAGCACCTGCATGCCGCTGAACTTGCGTCGGTGTTCGGCCAGTCTGTTGGCTTCCTGTAAAAACCTTGGGTTAGATATTATCACGAAGTCCAGGTTGCCGTCCTGGTTTTGCGCATGCAGGTTCTGGTTGTTTACCTTTCCTGCCGGTATTGGTTTGTTGCTGATGTTATTCTGCAGCACCACAAACTCGCGCAATGTGCTGGTTGATGTACTGAAGCTTAAGTCGGAGCCGGCATCGGCTTGCTGCAGCACGGGTACAAGCGGATTCGTTACATCCCAAACCATGGCACCTGTTGGAGCGCCTGCAATCCGGAACATGCTAACGGGGGCAGCCATACTTGCCACAGACCTGAAACTGGTTTGCTCGCCTTTAAAACGCAGTTGCCGCTCATAATTCAATAGCAGGTAGTTTAAGTAACCCAAAGATGTAGAGCTGCCCCCGGTGCTAAAGGTCAGGTTTGTTTCTAAAGTAGCAGGATTGCCAAGAGACTGCTGGCTGATCACATAGTTAGTTATACTGTTGGTGCCATTGGGGTGATAGCTGAAGGTGCCACGGGACGGTATTTTAGGGTTGCCGATAACCTGATTGTTGACTTTTATGGTAAATGAGGTTTCGGTAGGGGCATTAGCCATTAAAAAAGCGGTAAGCTTTACGTTAGAGCCGGGTGCAATATCCGAAACAGGCAGACTGAAGTTCTGGGATGATACAAAGGAGCTGAATTCCTCGCCGTACCATTCGCGCCCCGAGAACACCATGTTCTTCAGGTCCCGCTCATGAAAATAACGTTCGTTGTAGCTTGTTATGGTTTGGGAAGCGCCCTGGGTTTGGGCTCTGCTGCTGATGCGCTTACCCGTCGCGGTACCTACCCTTAGGAAGTAGAAGGCTGTATCGGAATAAACATTAAAATTGTGCCTGAACTGCTGCTGCGTCGCGTCATACTCCCAAGTATATGGCCCCTGTGCATAAAACAAGGCAAAATCGCTGTCGTCAAACTTACCATCAGCTTCACCTATTACCATGATAGCGTTTTCGGTAAGGTCGTCGGGGCGTGCAATATTGTTTGGCTGTGGCAGCATTCCACCGCCGTTGCCGAAAAGCTGTATTGTTCTGGGGTCTATACTTTGGGCATTAACACCCAGCGCCTGTAGCAGGCTTTTGTCTATCTTATACACCCCGGAGGCCGTAACCGCCAGTTTATACCAGGTGCCGGAGCTGAGTACAGAATTGCTGGCATACGTATGGGTGCCGGTTTTGGCATTTTCAGCTTTTATAGTAGCCGAAGTATACTTGTAAGTAAAACTGGTGAGTTTCTCAAGCTGGTTGCTTTGTGGGTTGCGCCGGATCGGCAGTAATGTTACAACGGCTATGGGTACTTTATTCTGGGTGCTGTTAGTGATGTGTATTTCCGGGTTGGCGCCAAAGTTATACTTTCCAAACAGCTTCTGGTCTTCAGTGGTAAAGGGCTGGTAAACCGCCTCAGCAATGGTAAAGTTATCTATGTGCTGAGGTAGGCGAAGGCGGTAATAGGGCAGGCGCTCCGTAGGGTCTAAAGTGGCTCCCTCAAAGGCTGGCACTTTATCCGGAAGGTTATCAGCAGGCAGTGCGCTCTCGTAGCCATTCCAGTTAAGCTTTATACTTTGCTGGGCACTGGCACTAGAAGCAAATAAGCTTATAAGTATAAATGTGTTAACAAAAACGAGTAGAAATGACCTCATCCGAAAACCGTAATATAGAAACCACGAGGTAACCCGGGCCTTTGATCCTGGCACACCTTTTTGGTATGTAACAAATATACGGTTAATTTATTGTAATTCAGCGGGGTTTCAAACCTGTTTTGGGTCTTGTTGTAATCCTGCTGATAAAGTATTACCAGATTTTAAACATTTATTCCTGTTGCTGTAAATCAGGCAATTAACTTTATGAGTGTGAGGTTTTTTTGATGATCGACAAAAGTATGTACAGCACAATGATAAGCGGAATAGCTGCGAAGTTGAGCATTATCACCAGAATAACCGACAGGATCAGGAAAATGAACCGCACTGAGTTGTCCTGCCATTTAAGGTTCTTAAACTTAAGCGCAAACAACGGCAGCTCCGCCACAAGCAGATAAGACAGCAACACCGTAAGTATAAGCAGCACCCATGGGTTAAGTATAAGCTCATAGTATAAAAGGTCTCCGTGCTCAAGTATAAGCGGCAGCGAAGCCACAAAGATGGTGTTGGCCGGAGTTGGCAACCCAATGAAGGAAGTCGTCTGGCGTGTGTCGATGTTAAACTTGGCCAGGCGCAACGCCGAGAATATCGTGATCAGGAAGCCGAAAAAGGCCAGTGTTTGCATAGGTATACCCAGGAAGCTATCGCCGGCGCGTTGCAGCAGCATAAACATAACAGTGCCCGGCACCACACCAAACGATACCATGTCTGCCAGCGAGTCGAGTTGCTTGCCTATTTCGGAGTATGCATGCAGCACTCGAGCAATCATGCCATCCAGGAAATCGAAAATAGCGGCAATGCCCACCAGGTAGGCGGTATACACTAACTCTCCTTTAAATGCGAAGTATAAAGCCAGGCAACCAGCAAAAAGGTTCAGGCAGGTAATGGCGTTGGGTATGTGTTTCTTCATGCGTGAAGGCAGCCGTTAGCGCAGAAATGGGTTATACTTTTTTTCGTAGCCGATAGTTGTTTCCGGACCATGGCCGGGATACACCGTAACATCATCGGGCAGCGTGAAAAGCTTGGATTTTATACTTTGGATAAGCGTGTCGAAATCACCGCCAGGCAGATCGGTTCTCCCGATGCTCCCCTGGAACAGCACATCACCACCGATTACGGTTTTATCTTCTTTATGATAAAGAACCACATGGCCGGGTGCATGGCCCGGGGCGAAGATCACCTCCAGCTCTGTGTTGCCAAAAGTTACGTTCTCTCCTTCTTTTAGGTATTTGGCAGGTAGCTGCTCGGCATACATCGGGAAACCGTACACAGGGGCATAAGCCGGAACCGATCGTAAGGTTTGTTCATCCTCAGGGTGGATCTCCAGTTCAACGCCATAGGTGTCGGCTACAAACTTGTTTCCCAGCACATGGTCGATGTGGCAATGCGTGTTTAACAGGCGCACCACTTTCAGCCCTTTGTCTGCGATGTATTTTTTCAGTTCTTCCTGTTCGCGTTTGTCATAGCACCCCGGATCCACTACCACGCACTCCTTTGTTTCGTCGTGCAGCAGGTAAGTGTTTTCCTGAAAAGGGTTGAAGGTAAGGCAGGTAACTTCCATTGGGTATATTTTTGCTTTCTGGGCCACAAAATCGGCAACTAAGTTACGAATTTCACCTGTACATCTTGTAACTTGCCTCAATGAATTACGATTTTATAGTTGTTGGGCATGGCCTTGCAGGGGCTGTTTTAGCTTATACCCTACGCAAGAAAGGGCATCGTGTGCTGGTGATCGACGAACCGAAAACAGACACTGCCTCCAAAGTGGCGGCTGGTTTGGTTAACCCGGTGGCAGGCAAGCGTTTTGCTAAGTCGTGGCTGGCCGATGAGTTTATTCCTGCCGCCAATGCTTTCTACGATGAACTGTCGCAGCGTTTCGGGCAGCAGCTATACATCCGTAAGCCTATCTATAAAATATTTTCTTCTATTGAGGAGCAAAACACCTGGATGGCCAAAAGCACCGGCGAAGGCTGGAAAGGTTATATTTCGGCAACCTATACCCAAAGTATAAACCAGCCCGGCATAGACGACCCGTATGGTGGCATTATGATAAGCAAAGGGGGTTACCTTAAGGTAGAAGAGATGCTGCGCCTGCTGGAGAAAGACTTGCTGGAGCAAGGTGCCCTGTTGCCGGAACGCTTTGACTTTGAGGAGTTATACCTGACGGATGCCGGTGTGAAGTATAAAAGTATAGCTGCAAAGCATTTGGTGTTCTGTGAGGGGTACCAGGCTGTAAACAATCCATACTTTAAATGGTTGCCATTGCAGCCTACCAAGGGGGAGGTACTGGAGGTGCAGACCGATAATTTCGAGCCGGAATGCATCTATAACAAAGCGGTTTACGTTGTTCCGATAGGGAGTGGCAGGTTTAAAATCGGCGCAACTTACAATTGGCGCGAAGCCGACGAAAATCCGACACCCGCAGGTGAGGCAGAGCTTTCTGAGCGGTTTAAGCAAATTACATCCGAACCGTTTGCCGTAGTAGGGCACAGGGCTGGTATCAGGCCAGCTGTGCGCGACAGGCGCCCGCTGGCAGGTACGCATCCCGAGTTCGGGCAGCTGAGCGTGTTCAACGGGATGGGCTCGAAAGGGGTGATGATGTCGCCGTACCTTGCCGGGAACTTTGCAGAAAGCCTGGAGGGTAAAACTAACCTGCTTCCGGAGATACACATTTCGCGATATTTTTCGTTATATTACGACTACATAAAACACCAGAACCATCAAACCTAAGCGCATGCGTTTTTATACTTTGTTGCTGATTGTGCTGTGCTTCTTTACAGTAAACACCCTGCAGGCCCAGCCAGGGCAGGATGCTTTCGGGAAGAGCCGCATTCAATATAAAAACTTTGACTGGAAGCTTTACAGCACCCAGAACTTTAACATATACTTTTACAGCGGAGGAAAAGAGGCGGCGCTAAATGCGGCCGAGTACGCTGAAAAAGAGTTAAAACGCATCACCAGCCTGATCGGGTACTACCCATACTCCAAAATCACGCTGTTACTTTACAACTCCCCAACCGACCTGCGCCAAAGCAATATAGGCCTGGATACAGACCAATATGAGACAGGCGGCGAAACCCTGTTCATGAAGAGCAAGATAGAGCTGGCTTTCAGTGGTGCCCAAACCGAGTTTAAACGCGATCTTAGTTATTCCCTGACCGAACTGCTGCTGAACGACATGATGTATGGCGGCAGCCTGAAAGAGGCTTTGCAGAGCAGCTACCTGTTGCGCCTGCCGGATTGGTTCATTAGCGGAGTGGCCGCTTACACTGCCGAAGGATGGAGCATACGGATGGATAACTTTATGCGCGACATGCTACTGGAGGAAAAACAGACCCCGCAGGTATTCTTTGTCCGCAATCCCATGCTTACAGGCCAGTCTATCTGGAATTACATTGCCGAGCGCTATGGCTACACAGCTATACAAAATATACTTAACCTGACACGCATTACCCGCGATGTGGAGATCGGGATAACCAGCAGCCTGAACATACCTTACAAGCGCTTTCTGCAGGACTGGAAAAACTACTACGTGCAAATCAATACCAGCTCTGATAACCAGTTGGTCGCTGTACCCGAGTCGGCCAGGATCATTAATAAGAACAAACAGAATCATCGGTATTCCGAGCCATCTTTAAACCCGGCCGGTACCACGCTTGCCTATGCCGAAATGGACAATGGCAGCTTTAAGATTATCGTGCGTGATGTGCGCACCGGTAAAGAAAGGGTTGTGTGGCGCGGCGGCTATAAAACGCTTGACCAGTTGGTAGACTATGAACTGCCTGTAATAGCATGGCGCTCTAACACGCAGCTGGGATTTATTGAGGCCCGCCGCGGCAAAATGACGCTGCGCCAGATTGATGCCCGTGACCGTTATACCTTGCTTCCGTTTTATGAAAATCTTACGACTCCTGCGGCCACCCTGGACCAATTTACGCAGGTGTATGATATGGATTATTCGGAAGACGGGCAGAGTATAGTGGTTAGTGCCTCCAGAGAGGGCCAGACAGATATTTACCTGCTAAGCGCCAATGGACGTTTGCAAAAACAGCTGACCAAAGACATTTACGACGATGTGCAGCCGGCATTTTTAAAAGGTAACCAAGGCGTGGTTTTCAGCTCTAACCGTTGGGTAGACACAACAGGCGCCACCCCGGATGCCAATTTTGCCAGCGTGGTAAACAACTACGATATCTTTATGATAGATGCGCAGGGGACCAATGTGCGCCAGCTTACCAGCTCGGTGGCCAGCGAGTTAAAACCCCGTGTGCTTGAGAACGGCGACCTGGTATACTTAAGCGAGGAAAGCGGCATTCGTAGCTTGTACCGCTACAACCTGAATACTGGCACCAGTACTCCGGTAACCAATTTTATGCAAGGCATTGAAAGCTACGACTATGCAACTACCACCAACACACTAGCCTTTGTGGCCCGGGACCGTGGGCGTGACTTTGTATACATGTTGCCTAATTTTACACCTACCACGCTAAACGAGCTTCCCAAGACTTCGCGCCAGATAATACTGGAGACGCGGGTAAGGGCACCACAGCAGTCGGCTGCTACGCGCAAACTGCTGGAGAGCCAGGAAAAGAAAAAAGCACCAACCAGGGCCGCCGGCGAAGTAAATATCGAGAACTACCAGTTCGGGGAGAACAAGCAGGCTGCCAAGTCTGATACAACCAAGGCTACAACGGCACCTGTCCGAAGGGCTTCCACAGCGCTGGCTAACCAACAGATCACCGGGCCGCTGGATTACGATGTGCGTTTTAGCGTGCACGAGATCGTTACATCGGTATATGCCGACCCACAGCTGGGATTTGGTATTGTGGCCGGTGTGAACATGAGCGATTTGTTTGAGAACCACCACATACGGGGCAGCGCCTTTATCAGAACCGACCTGGAAACAAGCCGCGTGTGGGCCGAGTACATGAACCTGAAGAACAGGGTTGACCTGGGCATGCAGTTCCGCCGTGATATTATACTTACTGAGGTGCCTGAAACCGGGGCAAGGCTTCGCTTCTCAAAAAATGAGTTTTCGCCTATACTGGTTTATCCGCTTAGCCACAGCACCAGCTTAAGGGCGCAGCCAAAGTTCGTGAACACCAGGTTTACCTTCGTTAACAGCTTTGTGACCCCTGACAGCATTACAAACTTTGGCGGTGCCAACCTGGAGCTGGTGTATGATAACTCCGTGGCGACAGGCGTTAACATGCGCGAAGGTACCCGTATGAAAGCCGGTATACTTACCCTAAAAGGCTTTGAGGAATCGGCGGTTAACTTCAGCAAGTTTTATGTGGACCTGCGCCATTACCAGAAGCTGCACCGCCAGATCGTGCTGGCAACCCGCATCGGTTATGGCTCCTTCTTCGGAAACTCACCTAAGCGCTTCCTGATCGGGGGGATGGACAACTGGCTGCTGGCCGATGACGATGAAGAGTCAGATCAGAACGATATCCTGATACAGTCGCCTGCCGACTTGTTTTACCTGGAGTATGCCACACCGCTTCGGGGCTTCAGCTTTAACACCCGTAACGGTACCAAATACCTGATGGCAAACGCTGAGCTTCGTGTACCGATTGTGCAGTACTTCTATAATGGCCCTATACCTTCAGGCTTCTTCCGGAACCTGCAGCTTACAGCTTTTGCCGATGCCGGTTCGGCCTACAACGGTTCAAACCCATTCACAGGTAATAACTCCATCAACACACGCGTGATCGGTGGCCGCACAAGCCCAACAGAAGTAGACCCATTCGAAATAACTGTAATAAACTATCGTAACCCATTCCTGCTAGGCTATGGTTTTGGTGCCCGTACCACACTGCTGGGTGTTTATGGCAAGCTGGATGTAGCCTGGGGCGAGGAGGATTTTGAGCGCAAAGGACCTAAGTTCTACATAACACTGGGTTACGACTTCTAACATCGCTGCATGAACCGAAAGACGAAGCGCTTTGGACTGGGCGCCGTACTGTTGCTGACTTTAACGGCGGCCTGGATACACATGGCTGATAAGAATTACCTGTACAAGGCGGTGCTCTACAACTTTGCCGACATCGATGACAGGGATATTTTTCATCAGCGCGAGATCGATGCTCCCCGTAAGGCGCAGCCATGGCCACTGGCACCGAACTATAACCAGATAAGCCTGCCTCAGGAGCTTGCACAACTGCACCAGGACATCGGCTCGGTTGCTTTTCTGCTTATCCACAACGATTCTATACTTTACGAACAGTACTGGGACAGTTATTCTGATGCGTCGCTGAGCAACTCGTTTTCGATGGCTAAAAGTATAGTAAGTATGCTGGTGGGCATGGCCATAAAAGAAGGACATATTAAAAGCGTGGAGCAGCCTGTAGGTGATTTTCTGCCGGAGTTCAGGGAAGGCGACAAGGCTAATATTAAAATAAAGCACCTGCTCTGGATGAGTTCTGGCCTGAACTGGGATGAATCGTACAGCAGTCCTTTGTCTGTTACCACCGAAGCCTATTACGGCACTGATCTCAAAAAAATAATAGACAGGTTGGAAGCTGTTGAAGAACCCGGTAAAAAATTTAGTTACAAAAGCGGAGACACCCAAGTGCTGGGTATGGTACTGCAGGCTGCCACCGGCAAAAGCCTGAGCGAACTGGCAGAAGAAAAACTCTGGAAACCCCTTGGGGCGGAACACGATGCTGAGTGGAGCCTGGACCGGCCCGGAGGTATGGAAAAGGCTTATTGCTGCTTCTATTCAAATGCCCGCGATTTTGCACGGCTTGGTAAGTTATACTTGCACAACGGTGTCTGGAATGGCGATACCATTGTGCCGCCTGCCTATGTTCAGGCATCGCTTACACCCAGTGGCCTAGTTGATGAGCGTGACCAGGAGAAGGTAGATTTTTACGGCTACCAGTGGTGGCTGCTTCCGGAGTATAAGGGCCAGAATGTGTTTTATGCCAGAGGTATACTTGGCCAATACATCATCGTAATACCGGAGAAAAACATTGTAATGGTGCGGTTAGGGAAGGAAAGGGCAGAACGTGTGGGTAAGAACCCTGGAGAAGTGTTAGCCATGATTGACGCGGCCAATAAAATGGTGCCTTAGCCATACTTTAGCACATGGATTACCTGCTCATCTGTGCTACTGCGTTTTTAGCATCCGGCCTAACGTTTTTCTCTGGATTTGGTCTGGGAACACTGCTGGTCCCGGTATTTGCACTCTTCTTCCCGATAGACATTGCCATTGCGCTTACGGCTGTGGTACATTTCCTTAACAACCTGTTCAAACTTACCCTGGTTGGCAGGCATGCTCGCTTTCCGGTGGTGCTAAAATTTGGACTGCCCTCTATTGTGGCTGCATTTGCCGGGGCTGCGCTATTGGCCATCATTTCGGAGTGGGAGCCGCTGGCAAGTTATACTTTGGCAGATAGGTTATTCTACATCACGCCTGTTAAGCTGATCGTGGCCCTGTTGATCATCTTTTTCTCGCTGTTTGACCTGGTGCCGCGGCTTATGAAGCTCTCCTTTAACCCGAAGTACCTTCCAGTGGGTGGATTGCTAAGCGGTTTCTTCGGAGGTTTATCGGGTAATCAGGGGGCACTGCGTAGTGCTTTTCTTATTAAAGCAGGTCTTGCCAAAGAGGCATTCATAGCTACGGGTGTGGTTATAGCCTGCATGATAGATGTTACCCGCATTAGTGTGTATGCCAAACTGATCTTTTCTGGGGAGCAAAGTATAAACTATACTTCGCTGGCTGCAGCTACTCTTGCTGCGTTTGCGGGTGCACTGCTGGGTAATGCGCTATTAAAGAAAGTGACCATACAGGCCCTGCAAATGATTGTAGCCGTTATGCTTATACTTGTTGCCCTTGGGCTGGCATCCGGACTTATCTAAAAGAAAGCGGCCATACTATAAAGTATGGCCGCAGGTTTATAACAGTATGTATACTTTACTTAAGACAGCTTATCTGTTACTACGGCATAATGCGGGTCTTCCAGGATGTTTACCTCCACAATATCACCGGCACGGTTTATAAGCTTACGGCAGTCCTCGCTTAGGTGGCGCAGGTGTAGTTTTTTACCGGCCTGTAGGTAGCGTTCCGTTAGTTTGTTCAGGGCCTCTATGCCGGAATGGTCTACGACTCTTGATTCTCTGAAATCCACTACTACCTCCTCTGGGTCGTTGGCAACGTCAAACTTCTCCAGAAAAGGGGCAGTTGAGGCAAAGAACAGTGGGCCATAGATCTCATAATGCTTTACGCCGTTCTGATCGGTGTGCTTGCGGGCTCGTATGCGTACGGCATTGTCCCAGGCAAACACCAGTGCCGAGATCACCACACCAATGGCAACGGCGATGGCCAGGTCAAAGATCACGGTAAGTATGGTAACAGCTACCATTACAATGGCATCCGATTTTGGTATGCGGCGCAGCATTCTGAAACTAGCCCACTCAAATGTACCGATCGCCACCATAAACATAAGGCCAACCAATGCAGCCAGAGGCACCATCTCGATCAGGCTGGAGGCAAACATAATAAACACCAGCAACATAACGGCCGCCGTTATACCCGACAGTCTGGTGCGGCCACCAGAACTCACGTTAATGATACTCTGTCCGATCATGGCGCAGCCACCCATTGTCCCGAAAAAGCCGCCAACCACATTGGCCAGGCCCTGGGCCATACTTTCCTGGTTACCACGGCCGCGTGTGTTGGTCAGTTCATCCACAATAGTCAGGGTAAGCAAGGATTCCAGCAAGCCAATGCCAGCAAGTATAAGCGAGTATGGGAAAATGATCTGCAGCGTTTCCAGGTTAAACGGCACCATCGGGATGTGGAACTGAGGCAGGCCACCGGCCACAGATGCCATGTCGCCAACTGTTCGGGTGTCGAGGTTAAAGCCGATAACGATGGCAGATACGGTTACAATAGCAGCAAGTGCAGCCGGTACCACCTTAGTGATTTTAGGTAGCACATAAATGATCAGCATTGTAAGGGCAACCAACGCCAGCATCAGGTAAAGCGAGGTGCCCTCAAGCCAGGCCAGATTACCGCCTACATCGGCATATTTAAACTGACCAAACTGCGCCATGAAGATCACGATGGCCAGGCCGTTCACAAAACCATATATCACCGGCTCGGGCACCAGGCGAATAAACTTACCTAGCTTAAATACCCCGAAAAGGATCTGCAAAAGACCCATGAGCACAATGGCAGCAAACAGGTACTCTACACCATGGGTAGTTACCAACGCCACCATTACCACGGCAAGCGCACCGGTTGCGCCCGATATCATGCCGGGGCGGCCTCCGAAAACTGAGGTGATAAGGCAGACAATAAAGGCAGCGTACAAACCTACCAGCGGCTCTACATGTGCTACAAAGGCAAAGGCAACGGCTTCCGGCACAAGGGCCAGTGCTACTGTAAGGCCCGAAAGGATCTCATTCTTATAGTTGATCTCTCGGAAGTTGATCGGACTGTAAATCATACTTAAATAACTATGTTATGCTGTGCCGGCACGGATGCGGTATAAGTATAGCATGCAAACAGCCGCACAAGGTGGTTTTACTAAAAAGACAATGTATAGATGTTAGTTCGGCCAGGTAATGGCAATCGGGTAAGGCATGTGTCACGGTGGAGTGACTTTTATAAATAGAGCAGCTGTTGTCATTTCGGGTGCAAAAGTATGGATTTTTGCCTGCAATCTCAAGTCGGGTTGGCACATGAGCGCAATGTGCCTTTGGGAAGTATAAGTTGTACGTTTATTGCAAGTAAAGCGGGTTTAGAAAACTACAAGATCAGAATTCGGGTAATAAGTAAATTAAGTGAACTTGCCGTGTTAGGCAGCCTTTTAGGTGCTTTGATGGCGGCATGTCGCATAAAAATGAATAATTATAGCTAATTTGCCAGCGTACCATATTATATAAAACTATGTTGCAGTCCATGACAGGCTTTGGCAGCGCCCGCCTAGATTCCGACCAATACACCATTTGCGTTGAAATCCGGTCTTTGAACTCGAAAGGGATGGACCTGAGCGTGCGTACGCCGCGTTACCTGAACGATAAAGAGTATGAGATCCGGAATATGGTGACCAAAGCACTCGTTAGAGGCAAGGTAACGGTAAGTATAGATTACACGAAGAATAAAGCCCAGAAGGCGAAGAATACCATAAACCGTGAGCTGCTGCAGGCTTACTACAATGAACTGAACCAGGCAGCCGATGCTGTTGGCGCCTCTAAGCAGGACCTGTTTCGCCTGGCGTTGCACATGCCTGAGGTATTGCAACAGGACCAGGATGAAGAAGCAGAGGATGCAGACTGGAGCATTGTGCAGCCTTTACTGGAGGAGGCTCTCAAAAGTATAAACTCCTTCCGTGCGGACGAGGGCAAGGCGCTTACCGCTGAGATCATGTCTTACGTGGACCGTATCCGTATCCTGCTTGCCGAGATAGATAAGCATGACCCTGTTCGCATGGAGAATATCCGCAACAGGGTAAGGGGCCATCTTACCGAAATCTCCAACTCGGAGCAGTTTGATAAGAACCGCTTTGAGCAGGAGATGATCTACTTTATGGAGAAGCTCGATATTGCTGAGGAAAAGGTAAGGCTTATAAACCACCTGCATTATTTTACCGAAACCGTTTACCTGCCCGAGCCTACAGGAAAAAAGCTAGGATTCATCTCCCAGGAAATTGGGCGTGAGATAAACACCATAGGCTCTAAGGCAAATGATGCCACCATACAGCACCATGTAGTAGAAATGAAGGAAGAACTAGAGAAAATTAAAGAACAGATCAATAACATTCTTTAATAAGTACCTATTTATAAATTTGTCGGGCTCCGGGGCTTTTAAAGTGCCGGAGCCCGATTTTTTTTCTAAAAGCATTGTAAGTTGCTAAGAATTAGTTAATTTGAAACTCAGTTGCAACAATTCTCTCTGTTACCTTTCGCACTTTTTGAGATGTGTTTTTAATACATTTTCTTCGAAATTCCCCAGCAAACTCAGTTAGGCTATAAAAAATGCCATGTTACCTTTAGTTGCAATTATTCCTGTTTTTACAGGATGTTATCCCTTACTTTTACCATACAAACATCTGCAATAAACATAACCTGGCCGGCAGGCTGGGGGTGTAGGTGTTAAAGCTTCCCTTTACCTTTTTATGTTCCTGGCTTACCTGTTGGTGGCACTAAGTATAAAAGTGCGTGCCGATGGCTAAGTGTTTACCTGTGCATTTTCTGTTTATTTAACCTATATGTCTAACTTTTAATTGTTTAATTTTTATGAAAGTAACCCGTTTACTTGCAGTTGCCGCTTTAGCGGTTGTGTTTGGTTTCTCTTCTTGCCAGCAAGAGGAGGAGATCACAAACAAAGCAGAAGTTTCTGAGCTTGCACTGAGCCAGATCTCTGCCATGGGCTTCAACAACCAGAATGTGCAGAAGGTTGATGGAGGCTATATTGTAGAAGGCGATATCTTCTTAAGCGATAAAGACCTTACTACAGCCTATGATCAGAAAGCTGTTCGTGTTGGGGAATCTGAGCAGTACCGTACTACTAACGTTGTAAACACTGGTTCTTCACGTACTATCCGTGTTGCGATCACTACCAGCTTGCCATCATCTTATGTAACAGCCCTTGATGCAGCTATTGCCCGTTACAATGCAGAGAACCTGACTATCAAGTTCCAGCGTGTGTCTTCTAACTATGAGATCCTATTCTCTAAGGCACCTGCAGGAGCTACTTATCTGGCATCTGCTGGCTTCCCTACATCATCAGGCAACCCTCACAACAGCGTTGTAGTTAACTCTGACTACTTAGGCTCAAACCCTGGTACTAACTACCTGGCTACTATCCTGGCGCACGAAATGGGACACTGCATCGGTTTCCGTCACACTGACTACATGGACCGTAGCTACTCTTGCGGCGGCGCGTACTATAACGAAGGTGCTTCTACAGTAGGTGCTATCCACATCCCTGGCACGCCAACAACCCAGGACCCGAACTCTTGGATGCTTGCTTGTATCGGAACAGGTGTTAACCGTCCGTTCAACGCAAACGATAAAACTGCACTTAACTACATCTACTAGTTAGCAGTTTACTATAAAAGCAAAGGGCTCCCTCGCACAGGGGAGCCCTTTGTTTTTATAGGGTTTTGCTATTTGTATTATAAGAGGAGTGTTGTTGTAGATGAAGTTGCATTTGCAGTGGTGTTGCATATGCATGCTTGATTCATTTATAATTAAATTTGGCTTTAAAAAATTATATAAACTGAATGCTAGTATAGTTTTTTTTATATTTTACAAAAAAGTGTGTTTAGCATGAGAAAAAACCGAAAAAATATCTTGTGTTATAACTTTTATACTCCTATATTTAAATTATGTCTAACTTAAAATTTTTTAAAAACATGTTTGCAAAACGTTTACTATTGTTCTCAGCTGTAGTGGCTACATTAGGATTTTCTTCATGCCAGCAAGAAGAGGAGATTTCTAATAAGGAGGAAGCTTCTCAGGAAGTATTAGCTCAGATCAAAGCCCTTGGCTTCAGCAACCAGAATGTGCAGAAAACAGAAGGTGGTTATGTGGTAGAAGGTGACATTTTCCTTACAGAAGGTGACCTGAGCTCTGCGCACAACACGAAAGCACTTCGTGTTGGTGAGTCTGAGCAATACCGCACAACCAACCTTGTAAATGCTGGTACTGGTCGTAACATTACGTTGTCTATCGACCCTTCTTTGCCATCTACATATGTAACTGCGCTTGATGCGGCTATTGACCGTTACAACGCGGAGAACCTGACCATCACAATGTCACGTGTTTCTTCTGGTGGTGACATCTATCTTAAGGCTGCTCCTAAATCAGCACAGTACCTTGCCTCTGCAGGTTTCCCAACTTCAACTGGCAACCCTCACAACCAAATCCTGATTGCTACCCGTTACATCGGTAACAACCCTAACCAGGCTTGGTTCACTACTATCTTGGCACACGAGATCGGTCACTGCATCGGCTTCCGCCACACTGACTACATGGACCGTAGCTACTCTTGCGGTGGCAGCTACACGAACGAGGGTGCTTCTACTGTAGGTGCTATCCACATCCCGGGCACGCCAACAACGCAGGATCCAAACTCATGGATGTTAGCTTGCATCGGCTCTGGCCAGAACCGTCCGTTCAATGCAAACGACAAAACTGCATTAAGCTACCTGTACTAAGAACTGTTTAGTATAAGGTCAATATATAAGGCCTCTGCAGCAATGCAGAGGCCTTTCTGTTTTTACACATACTATGAGTGGGAAAAATAATTGAAGTTAAAACACAGAAAAATAAATTTTATCTTGTGTTATAACATTGATATATCTATATTTAGATATGTCTAACTTAAATTATTAAAAAACATGTTTACAAAAAGACTATTGTTGTGTGCTGCTGTAGTGGCTACCCTTGGATTTTCTTCATGCCAGCAAGAAGAGGAGATCTCTAACAAGGAGGAAGCTTCTCAGGAAGTATTAGCTCAGATCAAGGCTTTGGGCTTCAGCAACCAGAATGTTGAGAAGACTGATGGTGGCTATGTTGTTGAAGGCGACATCTTCTTATCTGAGAGTGACCTTAGTGGTGCTTACAATACGAAAGCTTTGCGCGTAGGTGAAGTAGAGCAGTACCGCACTACCAACCTTGTTAATGCCGGTTCTGGCCGCGAGATCACATTGGCTATGGATCCTAAGTTGCCATCTACGTATGTAACTGCGCTGGATGCAGCAATTGCCCGTTACAATGCCGAGAACTTGACCATTACAATGCGTCGTGTGTCCTCTGGTGCTGATATTTATCTAAAGGCGTCTCCAAAGGGTGCGCGTTACCTGGCATCAGCCGGATTCCCTACTGCTGCCGGTGATCCGCACAATGAGATACTGATCCAGGAAAGATATATCGGTTCTAATCCTAACCAAAACTGGTTCGCTACCATCCTTGCACACGAGATCGGTCACTGCATCGGCTTCCGTCACACCGACTACATGGACCGTAGCTACTCTTGCGGTGGCAGCTACACGAACGAGGGGGCTTCTACTGTAGGTGCTATCCACATTCCGGGCACGCCAACAACGCAGGATCCAAACTCATGGATGCTTGCCTGCATCGGCTCTGGCCAGAACCGTCCCTTCAACTCAAACGACAAAATTGCGCTGGATTACCTGTACTAGTATAATTTAGCCTTAAAGTATAAAGCCCCTGCAGACTGCAGGGGCTTTTTTTGTGATCGTACCTAATCTGGTTGGGCCATCCGGAGTTTTAAGTCCTTAACTCAAGTTGCGGTATATGGTAAAACAGGCAGGTGTAAACACGCCCCTGAGAGCTACGCTCGCTAGCTCAAAACGCTCATTTTGGCTAGTCTGCAAGAAGGGATTACATGCAAGATCAAAATTCCACTCCCTCGGAGTAGGGCCGTTTCATTCTAGCAGATTATAAGGTAATGGCGCGTGCGTCCTCGCTCGTGTCGGGCTATAGCTGGGCCTCCGGCCCAGTTGAGTTGAAAACTCAACACCATTTTAAACCACCCCGAAAGCGTTCGGGGCGGCAGAAAAAGATAGAATGAAACGACCCTGCTCCTCGGAGGAGTTAGGGGTGGGTTAATCGTAACTTGAGTTTCTTATTTAAACGCCCCTTTAGACAGCAAGACTTCTTGCCTTACAATATCAGCACTCTGGATGAGATCCGATCGCCGCTGGCTGTAATAACGCGCAATATGTATAAGCCTTTATTCAGGCCGCTGGTGTCCAGGCTTTTTATTATCCCTATCTCCTCTGACTCTCTAACCAATTTACCAAGTTGGTCATATAACTGGATAGTGGCGGTATCGTCGGCAACTGCTATGTACAATGGCGAGCCGGCCTCTACAGGGTTGGGGTAGGCCTGTATATAGCCTTTTTTTGCATAAATGGCTTCTTCGGTATCGCTGTAGTACATTACCGTATTCTTTGTTTCAACCTTAACCCTGTAAAGGTTTTTGCCCGGTTCGGGGTTAGGGTCGTGTAGCACCAGGTTAATGCTGCCAGGCGAGGTTACTTTTGAAACGGAAGTATAAGTGCCGCTATGTTCACGCTCCAGGGTTACGGAGGCTACCTGGTATAGTGTACTAAGCCTCAGGTCAAACTGCATGGTGTCCATTACGAATTGCTTTGGCAGAAAGCTTTTAATGTAACAGCCGATGCCCTCCCTGGCAAATGCCACTGCATCACTTGTCTCAGCAAGCATGTCGTCTACGATAGGGGCCACCATGATGTACTCGCTCAGGCTCTGCAACTGCTTTTTATCCAGCACGGCCAGGGTATCGGTTGTAGCAAGCAGCTTGGCAGGGTATGCTTTATCCACGAACAACAACTGATACTCTTTAACGCCACGCAAAGCCGGCCAGTATACCATGGCATTGTCTGTGCAGCTGTAGCCAATAGTAAGCCGCAGAGACTTTGTAAGTATAAACGGTTCTGATTCTATACTGCCACCAGGGGTGGTTAATCTTACTTGTGCCAGGGCCACTGTATCCGGGGCTTGCCAATCATAAGAGGTTGCGGACGCGCTTATTTGTGCAATCGGGACCCACTCTTTGTTTTGTGTGAACTTATACTCTAACAGTGCATCTCCGTCGGCTGTATTTCCCTGCCAGCGAAGTTTGTTAATTGCGCCGGCTTTTAAGCTAAGTCCCAACGCAGGGTACAGCCATTCCAAACCCGACTCATACTCATAAACCAAGCTATAGTCCTGTGCTTTATCCTCAATGTAATGTCCCTTTACCAGCAGCTCATACTTTCCTGGTGCTGGCAAGTCTATGGTTACCTGCTCTACGTTGTTAAGCCTGTCTATGCCGCGCCTGGCTGGTTTGGCAAGTGAGTCTGGATGCGGGTGTGTGCTAAGCACCCAGGGTAGCCAACTATTCCCGGAATTAAGGTGCATTACTTTTAGGTCCAGGTCGTTTACCAATGCTTTGGAGGCACTTGGGTCGGCTTCCTTATCATGCCACACAATGGTAACTTTCAGCTGCCTTACACCTTCCGGCACATTGATCGTATGCGTTTTCTGTTCGTTTTGGCTTACAGAAGATTCAATAAACCGGCCCTCCACAATGCTTCTCACAGCGCCTAATGCATCCGTGTTACCAAATCCTGACTCGAAATCTACGGCTTTGCGCCCTACGTCATCGGCACTGTTAATGAGAGCAGCCTTCACAAGCGCTGCAGACGGCAAATTGCCAGTATAACTGTTTTTATAGGCTTGTTGCACCAGCACGGCCACACCCGACACCACAGCAGCGGCTTCGGAAGTGCCAGCAATGCCATAGGCCACCAGTTCAGGTTTTATCCTGCCATCGTTGGCAGGGCCTTTGGAGCTGAGCTGGCCTACCAGGTTCCCCGGCTCCAGGGCTCCCACGCTCAGGGTGTTCTTGGAATTCTTGAACTGGCCTGTTAAGTTGGCAAACCCGGGGATGTTGGCATAGTTTCCGGCTGTCTCGGCCTTACTGCCACTGTTACCCGACGAGAAAACATGCAGCAAATGTGGGTTCTGAAACACTTGCTGGTCATATGCTTTAGACTCGAGTCCGTAGTAGTTTTCCACCCCTACGCCATAAGAGTGATTCTGCACACCAATATTGTTGCTGGTAAGTATGGTGCTGTTGTCCGGGAACAGTTCTTTAAAGTCGGAAGAGGCAAGTATAGCCTTATGTGCGATGCCTTTTCCTTTGGGTCCTGAGTTTCCGGCTCCGCCAATTATAGTGGCCATAGTAGTGGCGTGCTGGGTATAGCCTGTGCCAAAACTTGCAGGTGACAGTACGCGGGCCTTCAGGTCGATATCGTTCGGGTTAAAGGCGCCTTCCTTTACTGATACTACCATCCCGTCGCCGGTGAGTTCCGGAAAGCTTGTCTGTAGTATGGGTATGTTGTTAGCAGCGAAGTCAATGTCTTTTAACTCTGTTTCTTCCTTGGCAACACGGTTGCCCTGGTCAACGAAGGTAACGTGGGGGCTGTTAAGGAGCAGCTTTAACTCGTCTCTTTTTACATTGGAAAGTATAAGGATATTGGCTGCTCCAGCTTGCTCTTTCGAGTTGATGTTCAGGTTTTGCTGCTTAAGCCAGGCTTTAAATGCTTGTGTGTCTTTTACGGCTACTCTGTAATTGCCAGTTGTGTTCTTCTGCAACGACTGGTGGAGTGCTGGGGCTAGCCTGGCTTTTGCTTGCTGTTGCAAAGCATCATCCTGCCTCCTCTGTGAAAAGGAAACAAAAGGCAGCAGCATAAACAGCAAAAGTATCGCATTCCTTTTGCGGCTCGTGTAAGAGTGTTGCATAAGTACTGTTAATAAATCAAGATTCTGCCGGGGTTGGCAGGAGCCAAATAACACTAAAGCTAAAGAATTACAGCCAATAACACAATACCTCCGGATGGCTTGGCTTATCAAATTTCAGCTTTTTAGTTTACTGTCGTGTTTGGCAAGCCGGAGTGGATGCCGAAATGCGAAATGTGATGTTATGTAGATGGACAAATGTAGGGTTATTGGTTGTTACTGTTGCAGGCAGTCGGCAAACGTGGTGATCAGTTTAAACACTTCCGGAAATTTTGTGAGGGGCAGTTGTGTGGCAAAATCCTGGGTGTTGTGGTAGGCTGCAGTGCCGCCCAAAGTATAAAAGAAGAAGGCCGGTACCCCACGCTCCGAAAATGGGTAGTGGTCGGAGTTGGCGGCTTTGCCCCGGCTTTTTATCTGGGGCAGGTAGTTATACTTTTGGTTAATGGAGGTAAGCAACTCGAACTCCTGTTTGTGTACCTGGCCGTTTACTGCCATCATGCCTTCTTCGCCGGTGCCCAGCAGGTCGAGGTTAACCAGAAAACGGATGCTTTGCAGCGGGAACAACGGGTTTTGTACATAATGGAACGAGCCCAGCAAGCCAGCCTCTTCTGCGGCAAAGGCTATAAACACCATGCTATACTTTGGCTTGTTCTCTGGCTTGCTGTAGTGCGCTGCCAGCTCCAGCAACATGGCGGTACCGCTGGCATTATCGTTGGCCCCCGGAAAGTATACTTCTTTGCCCTGCCCGCCCAGGTGGTCGTAGTGTGCCGTAAATACCAGGAACGAGTCGGGTTGGGTGCTACCCTTTATATAGCCGATCACGTTGCGAGCCTGGTGGTTTGGATTAAGGCTGCTTTTGATCTTATACTTTATACTTTTCGCATCGGCAGGCCAGGCACTGCGCAGCACCTCAAGGGTAGGCGTAGTATCGGTTTGTTTGGCTATGGTTGTTAACAGGGCTTTAGGCTGAAGTATAACATGCACCGATGCTTGTTGCAGTTTAAGCTGTAAGGGCTGTGGCAGCTGGCTAACCAGTTTGGCATCCTGTTGCCGGTACACAATGGCTTTGCCTTTAAAGCTTTGGGAGAAAAACTTCTGCGCTGCAGTTGCGTCTGTAAAAATAAGGGTGTCGAGGGTAAGTATAGTTGCCTTGCCAGAGCCGGAAGGGGAGGAGGCGCGCGCCACAAAATCTTTGCCTGCCAGTAGTTTTCTTCCGTTTACCTCAAGCTGCGGTGTTTCGGTAATGGTATTTACTTGAAAACTGAATTCCTGGAAGTATGAGCTACCAATTGGCTTCAGACCAATTTGTTTATACCTGTCCTGTAAGTATGCGGCGGCTTTGGCATCCCCTTCAAATACATAGCCACGACCATGAAAGTATGGGCTTGCCAGGGTGTCTACAGTTTGCCGCACGCGCGCCATATCCTGGGCAAGAGCAGGCCCGGCAAGTATAAGTATAAACAGCAGGAAAGTATAAATGCGCTTCATCTGTTAAAGATAAGCAATTAAAGAAATACGAAGCAGGCTTTACTTACCAGATATACACCCACTTAAACAGCACTATACCCAGCAGGCAGCCGATAGTATTGGCGATCACATCCATAATATCGCCCTGGCGGCCATAGATAAAGAAGTGCTGCATTAACTCCACGCAAATGCCGAACATGAAGGAGATAAACAGGCTGGACCTGATGGCAAAGTGGCGTAGCTTCAAGTAAGTGTACTGCTTTGTAAGCCCCACGATCATCAGGAAGGTAAGCACCCCGAAAAGGAAAGCATGGGCAAAGGAGTCGAAGGAGAAAAGCTCCCATATCCCAAGCGAGGGCATTGAAGAAGAGGGCAGTAATGTCGTTAACAAGATCATTACTGCCCAAAGTATGGTAAACAGATTATAGCGTAGTATCAAACCTGCTTAATCGTTTGTTCAGGATAAATTACTGACCGATCAGTTCGCGGTAAGCCTCTGCAGAAAGCAGTTCGTCTACCTGGCTGTTGTCGCCGATAGACATCTTTATGATCCAGCCGTCGCCATAAGGGTCAGAGTTTACAAGCTCAGGGCTTGCTTCCAGCTTGTCGTTAAACTCAAGTACAGTACCGCTTAATGGGCTGAACAGGTCAGATACGGTTTTAACAGCCTCTACTGTGCCGAATACGTCTTCCTGGTTCACGTCTTTGTCTACAGTGTCGATGTCTACATATACGATATCACCTAGTTCGCTCTGTGCGAAATCCGTGATGCCTACATATGCTACATCGCCTTCAATGCGTACCCACTCGTGGTCTTTCGTATACTTTAAGTTCTCTGGTAGATTCATTGTTTTATCTGGTTAAGATGAAGCCCAAAAATACAGTCTTTTTTGCAATGCTAAAATTTTATTGCAAACTAACTCGCAGTTGAACGCCACCTTCTGTTACACTGTTTCGGAACGACGTAGAAATTTTAGGGTCGGAGACGGTGCGCAGCACATAGAACTGGATATTCACGCGCTGGCTCAGCACATAGTCCACGGTTGGGCGCAGCTGCAATTGGCGCGTGCCGTTGGTTATCTGGTTCTGGCTTACCTCAACCCCGGAGTCGTCGGTAGAGATGGCGCGCTGCACTGTTTGGTTCTCACGCACCGAGAAGTCAAGGCGCATTGTCAGTTCATTCTCCAGCACGCGGCGCTGCCCCGCGATCCGGAACGGTATCCGGAAATTGCTGGTGGCATAGCCAAAGCCAAACACATAATCTTTTACATTCGTCTCCGTTACCTGCGCATTGGTCAGGTTCAGCGACAGGTTACGCTCGATCTTATACTCTAGTCGGCCGGTCAGGTTAGTCTTTGTTCTGAAGTTAACCCCAATCAGAGGGGCCAGCCTTTCTGATACCGTTAGCTGGTTTACGATGTAGTATGGCACCAGCTGGCCAAAGTTGTTCATGGCCGTCGGGAAACCGTCCGGCTGCTGGTCATAAAGCAGCGAGGTGGTAAAGCTGGTAATGTTAAAGCTTGAGTTATACGCATGCGTCAGGTTTACTTGGCTAAACCACTGCTGGAAAAACGGTAACTGCGACAGACCATTGTAATCCACGCGCCAGTTAGGTATTGGCAGGCGTTTAAATGGATTATCATCGGCATCTGGTGCAAAGCCATTTATATCGCGGCCCTGGTAGGCGTACAGGAAGGACTTGATAAGCACATCCTGCGAGTTTAAAGTATAAGACGAATCGGTGGTGGCGGCCGGGTTGGCTGCCAGAAGTTTTTCGCGCACGTTGTAGCGGTTTTGGATAAACTGCTCAAAAGCGGCCGACGTACCTGCACTGGTAGACTCGAACAAAGTGCCCAGCGCCATGAACGAGGTAGAGAAGGCGCCGGTGTTAAACGGATTCTGACGCTGGTCTACAGTTCCGATCTCGCCAAAATCATCAAATTCCTTGCGGTAGAAAATCTCCTCAATCGTTGACTTGTTACGGCGCACATCCAACTGCATGTTAAAGCTCTTGAATGGCTCCAGGTTTGCCTGCGCCCTGAAATCCTCAGTAAAGATGCTGCTGAGGGGAGTGTTCAGGTATTGGCTGCTATCAGTGTACCAGCCGTTTTCTTTTGCCCTGAAGTATAAATTATCCAGATCGTACTGCTTTCCAAGTATAAATGGCAGTCCCGGTGCCTCAAAATCATCATCAAAGCCAAAGAATTGTGTGCTTGGCAGGTAGCCTGGCAATAAGGTGCCCCGGTTCTGCAAGTATGTGAAGTTTATCGATCGGGCCATCATCAGGGTTCTGGCAAGGCCCTTGGCAAACTTCATCTCCGAGGCAGGCTTTTTAGCAGTTGTGTCGCCGGGTGCCGGGGTGGCAGGTCGGCCTGCCGGGGCCGGTGAGTTCACAGCCTTCAGAAACTTCACTTTGTTATACAGCTTCAGGAGGTCAAACTTGCCGTTAACTGTAAACTCGCTGTTGTTCTCTACAGTGTTGCCCAACCTGAATTCTGCATCCTGGTTCAGGGCCGTTGAGCCTGCCGTCCAGATGTAAGTTACAGCGTAGCGGGTATCGGCACCGATCCAGTCAACCAGCGGAAACTTATCCAGCGGCAACTTGTAGTTTAGGGCCACCATCTGGTTAAAGTTGGTGTTGCGGCCAAAGTTTTTCAGGTTGTCCCAGATAATCTTGTTCTTAAAAGCCAGGGAGTCTATCTCCTTGTTGATACGGTTGTCCGGCTCGTCTACAATGGCTCGGTTAGTGGCAGTATAATCCAGGCCCAGGCTTTTGGTTATATCCCACTTCAGGTCGTAGATGCGGTTAAAGTAAAAATACTTCTGGAACGTTGGCGCAATACCCCTGGAGGTGATCAGGCCGGTTTCTGAATCGCGACGCTGCAGGAACGTCTCGTTGTAACGGCGGTCCAGATCGGCCCTGAAGTTAAAGCTGCTTGGCAGGGGCGTAAAGTTCAGGTCCTTGATCAGGCGCAGGTACGGCGATTTCATACCTTCCACTTTAGCGAAAGGCTCAAAGTTGCGCGGTGTGGTGTTGTAAGTATAAGCTATAGCCCCGTTATAGGTTTTAGTGAAGTCGCGGTCTGTTTCAATGTTCGTGAACAGGCGCTCGCCGTAGGAGTAGGAGAAAGAGAAGTTCTCGATATCATACGGCTGCACTTTGTCTTCAGGGTCAGTGCGCTCTTTGCGCACGTTCAGCAGGCTGATGCTCTTGCGTGTTTCGCGTGTAGTTACCTCTTTTCTGTATTCCCTCTTAGCTTCATCAGAATCAAACCTGGTTAGCGATTCCTCCAGCGGCACGTCCTTGTCCAGCGGGTCGAACTGCGGCTCGCTGTTCAGGGTGCCGTACTGCACGGTTACAGGCACTTTAATGCCCAGTTTCTCCGGCAGGAATTTATCAGCCACAATATTGGCGCTTACGTCAAACAAGGCTGTGTTTTCGCGGGCGCGCTGGGCTATTTTCTGCTGCAGGCCGCCAAAACCGATGGTAGTATAGGCGCCTGTGGCTGTAATGTTGGCAAAGTCGGCCAGTTTGGTGTTCAGGCGCGCGTTAGCTGCCCAGCCTGTCTGGTTGCGGAAATCAGTTACACGAAGCTCATCCACCCACATACACACCGAGTGCGGCTGCCCGTTATCTCTTGGGTTCCGGATACCGATCATTATACTTTGAACCTCACTGAAATCCGGGTTACCAACCACACGTATCGTCTTGCCTCCCACATTTACTTCAAACGGCCTGAAGCGATCTGAACCAGGTTGTTTGTTGCGCAGCACCTTGGCGTTCACAAACTCTTCCAGGGCTATGTCGATCTGGTTGCCTTGTGGCCAAATGGCATCTGCGCTTTGGCTGCCCTGCGGGGTAAGTTGCAGCGGCACCACATACTCGTAGTAGTTCTGTGTAAAGTCTGTGCCGATTCGGATAAAAGCCTGCATTTCGCCGTCTCGTAGTCCCGGTTCAGGGCTTTGTGCATGTATAAACATCTTCAGGCGTTTATAAATAAGCATGTCCAGCGTGATGTTTTTGTATACGGCTTTAGCAAAAGAGTCTTTAAGGTCTTCCACGCAAAGTTGCAGCGACTGCTCGTTCTGGCGGCGATCGTTGGTAGAGGCGTAGTCGCGGAGGCGCTGTATGCCCGGCGGCACCACGTAAGGTATAGTGCCTTCCACTGCCTGGCCGTTCTCTTCTATGTTTACTGTTGATACTGTGAACGACTTTGCCTCATCGGTACAGGTTAAGCATGGGTTGCCATCTGTAAGCGGTTGCAGGTACTGGCGCCACTGGTTTGCCACAAACTGGAACTGCACAAAACGCAACACCACCGGGTCGGCAAACTCGGTCAGGTACATACGCATAAACCTGATCGACTTGAAACCGTTGATGTTGCCCACCTTGCCTGTAGGCTGGCGAATCGGCACCCTGAACTGGTACCATGTTGTCTCGCCGTTTTTAATGGCATCCACAATGTAATTCTGCCCAACGTTCAGTTGGCCCGGTTCTAGGTTAACTTTATACTCGTAGTACTGCTCCACGTCATTGATCACGTTGTCGCGGTTCAGGTCCTCTTTGTCCGGGAAGGCGTAATTTGAGAAGCGGCTGTTTTCCGGAGAGTTATTCTCCATGCCGTTGAAGTTCTTGTAGCGTGCAAGTATACCGGCATTCTGGGCATCGTAACGGGCATCCAGGTGGTGCAGGAAGTTGTCTGCCGAAGGGTCGTCGAGTACGTTCTGTGGTGGTGTGCCCGATATCAGGTTTAGGAATGTGTTCTGGAAGTATGCCTGTTCTTCTCTATCACTCAAACCATCCAAACCTATATCCTGAAATTGTCTGCCTCCGGCCACGCCAGTAAAGGCATCCGTCAGGAATTGCTGGGTGGTAATGCGGCCCCATAACGTTTCCTGTACCTTTAACATATTGTCCTGCGAGGTTGGCAAGCCGTTCTCAAACGAGTATAGGTTGTCCTTCAGCACATCTTCCGAAACGCTGCCCAGGTTAAAGACCAATTGGCCGCCCTCGTTGTTGGTGATCGGGTTGCCCTGCGCGTCTTTTCTACCGTTTGGCCCTGTAATGAACGGGTCCATCATCCAGAACTCAATATACTCGATGTTGGCGTTGTCAAAGTCGGTATCGAAGGTGATATCGCGGCTGATGCCACCCCAGTTTTTGCGCGGATCGCCGGCAAGTAAGCCTTGTGGTGTCAGGTTAGGGTTGTAGTTATACATGCCCCGCTCTCTTGGGTAGTAGGCAAGGTCAAACGTATACTCAAAGGTGTTGGCAACTTCCGGGTCACGGCCAGGGAATACTTCGTTTCTCCTTACGCCTCGCACATAGTGGTTGGCCAGCTCTTCTTTGGTGATGTTCTTGGGTCTTAAGCCGTCGGCATCGCGGTAGAAAATCTGGTCAATGGTATACCAGGCAAGCTTTGCACGGTTATACGAGTAAGCAAGTCCGGTGCCGGGCACAAGCGGGGCAGGAGTGGCTGCCAAACGCCAGCTGGAGTTATTAAAACCACCAAGGCTATACGGAGTCTCTGCACCTTCAAAGTCGTCGATGTACGAAGCACCATCCTCATTCACAGCCGACTTGGTATTGGCAGGCACCAGCTGCGCAAACTCACCACTAAACGAAACCAGCGAAGGCACTTTTGTCTGGATCAGTGGAATGGCATCCGTCATCTTTGTTAGAAAACGCGACTGTTTCTGAATGTTCAAGTCAAGGCCATAGATGGTATTGTTCGATGGCTCGTCGCCTATACTTACCCGGTTGATGTATGGCTGTTCGGCAAGGTGCAGTACGGTGGCACCAATGTTCACCTCTTCGTTCAGTCTATAGTCAAACCTGGCACCCAGCAAAGAGCGTGGCTGTATGTTCAGCAGCTCGGCCTTCTCGTAGGTCACCCTCAGGTCGCTGGCAGAGCTGATGTAGCTTGGGTTTAATATCTTGATGCGGCCAAGGTCATAGAATACCTGGTAGTCGGTGCCCTCCACCAATCGGGTACCCCCCGAGTAAACGGCCACCGAGCCTTCGGCAATCCTGAAACCTGGCAAGGTAATTTCGTCGGCAGAGGTGGCTTGAAAGCGGCCCTTCAGGAAGAATTTGGCCTTCACGTTATTCTGCTGGGCATCTGTCTGAGTCTGGTCGTATAGTTCCTGGAATACGTAGCGGTCGATCAGTTCTGGCCTGCCTTCCAGTTTCTGGGCAAGGTAGCTGCCAAATGGCTCTACCTGCGGGAAGTATATCCGGCCTGTTTCTGTATCAATGGTAATGCCCGGCAAAAAGTCGAAGTTACCGTCGCTTGGCTTGTCGTTGTTCGGGTTTACATTGTCCAGGTTCAGAACCTCAATTAGCGGGATGTTCTGGATCGGGCTCGGTTCTTTTATACTTGTAATGTCTACGCCTGTCTCATCGTCCTTGTAGATGATCTGCATCTGGAAGTTCTGACGGTTAACCTGGGTTGCGTCCAGGCTATAGACGTTCTTCATCATCAGGTCCCAGGTTGGGTATTCCAGTGCAGGGTTTGTGGCGCGCAGCAACTTCATGTGGATCACCTTCTGGTCGTCCAGGTTCTGGTAATCCTCAATTAACTCACCTACCTGGTAGGTTTTGCCGTTGAAAGTATACTCAAAGGCAACGCCCAATACCTGGTCCGGCAAAAGCGCGGTGTTCAGGGAAATATAGCCAAGCTGCGGGTTAAACTTATACTCGCGCGGGTCCAGTTTTCGGGCACGCACATGCTCAAAGTCAATGCCTTTCTGCAAGCCTCGGCCGCGCAGGTACTCATCTACCCTGGCGTTGTCGCGGGCGGTTGGGTTGGTAAGTATGCTGTAAAGGGAGTTGGCATTATTGGCCGCCGGTGCCGTGCCGGGTCTGCCGGTATCAAATTGCTCCCGGAACGGGTCTGGCTCACCAATGTCCATGTGAGCCACCATGTTGCGCAGGTTCTCGGTAGAGCGGTTGTTATTGGTTACGTAAAGCTCCAGGCGGCGAATCACGATGCCGGAGTTTACCAATGGTAGCCTGGCCAGCGCCTGGTCGTACCGGCCCCGGAAAAACTGCGAAAGGAAAAAGTGGCGATCACGGTCATACTCATCCACCCGGATCAAAAAGGGTTTGTTCTGGGCTCCATTCTGAATAATAACCTCATCGTTACGGCCACGCACATTCGAGGCAATAGTGGTAACGGCAAGCCGGCCAAACTGTAGCTGAGTCTTTATGCCAAACAGGTTTTGCGCACCTGTAATCAGCGAGTTGTTAAGTGGCAGGCTTACATTACCAGCCTCTACCTTCCGGATGATCTCTTCCTCGTAACCCGTGTAATCCAACTTCATGTTGTTCTCGAAGTCGAAGTTGGCGTTGTTATCCCAGTTAAAGTTGATGCGCATTTTCTCACCAACCTTGCCTACCAGGTTAAGCGAGATGTTCTGGTCAAAGTCAAAGTCGCCGGTGCGTTGCTGGCGCAGCGGTATCGTCGGGTTCTGGTTACGGTTAAAGCGAGCGCCAAATTTCAGGGAAACGTTTCCGTTTGGCTGGATATCCACATAGTTGCCACCAAAAATCCTGTCGAATGCGGGGCTAATGTATATTTTAGGTATAAGCCTGTTGCTGCTAACCACGCTTTCACCATCCAGTCCGGCAGACTTGGCGCGCCAGTAATTCCGGATCGCCTCACGTTGCTGCCACTCCGAAAACTGCTGCAAGGTCATGGCAGAAGGCGGACGGTAGTTTATGTCGCCGATGGTTTCGGTGATGTTGTATTGCTTTAAGCTGTCGTCCAGCTCAACGTTTAATTTCAGGTTACTAGGCTGGCCCAGCAGCAGGGGGGAGGAGCTTGGGCGTGTGCTGAAGGGGTTGCCATGCCTGTCGCGGGGCACAAAAGTCGGCCGTCTGCTTGGGAGGTAAGCAGTGTCTTTTTTTACTGTATCCTGAACAGATAGCAGATTTTGGAGAATAGTATACTTAAACCTTTTTCCAGAGCGCAATTCTTCCGCCTGCGACCACCAGGCCAGCATAGAGATAGTTGCAACCGCTACCAGAAGCAGGTTGTTCTTTTTACTTTTCCAGATCAAATTGGGTATATCTGTTACGACGTTTTCAAGGCAAACTTAATCAACTCCTCTACACTTAGGTCACGGCCTTCTCGCTTGATGATCGTGTCCAGCGTTTTCTCTGCTACGGCTTTGGCAAAACCAAGTGTAACTAAAGCAGATAACGCTTCGGCTCTGTTTGTATTGTGTGCGGCGGCAGGCACAAATGAATCTGTAAGCAGTACTTCTTTCTTCATTTTATCCTTCAGCTCAAGTATAACGCGCTGGGCGGTTTTGGCGCCTATGCCTTTTACCTGCTGTATGGTTCTGACATCCTCTCTGATAATGGCCTGCTGCACTTCTTCCACTGAAAGAGATGACAGGATCATGAGCCCCGTATTGGGGCCCACACCTGAAATGGATATCAAATGCAAGAACACATCTTTCTCCGCTGCTGTGGTAAAGCCGTAAAGCGTGTGCGCATCTTCCTTTATGTGCAGGAAAGTATGCAGCTTGCAACGCTCGCCAGCTGGCAGCGACGAATATGTGCTCAGTGAGATCTTGATCTGATAGCCTACGCCATTAACATCGATAATGACGTAGGTAGGATCTTTGTGAGTTAATTTGCCATCAATATAGGCTATCATCTATATATGTTGATTGTTATAGTTTTGAGCATCTACGACGGCAATAGCCACCATGTTTACAATTTCTCTGATAGAACTTCCTAACTGCAAGATATGTACAGGCTTACGCATTCCCATCAGGATAGGGCCAATCGCCTCCGCACCTCCAAGCTCCTGTAAAATCTTATAAGCAATATTGCCGGAAGTTAGGGTTGGGAATACTAATGTATTAGCTCCTTTATCCGCTAGTTCGCTAAATGGATAGTGCTCTCGCAGTAAATTTTTGTTCAGTGCCGTATTTGCCTGCATCTCGCCATCTATTAAAAGGTTCGGATACTTCTCTTTAGCCTTTCTTACTGCTTCAGCCGATTTAACCGGGATGTCGCCTTTCACAGACCCGAAGTTTGAGTATGACACCACAGCCATTCGCGGCTCCTGATCAAAGAAGCGTACAGTACGTGCTGTAAGGCCAATAATATCCACTAATTCATCAGCAGTCGGGTTTACATTTACAGTAGTATCGGCAAAGAAGTATGGCTCTTTCTTGTTCAGGATAATGTACATACCCGCCACTTTGTTTATTCCCTGCTCTACGCCAATTACCTGCAGTGCCGGCACTATGGTCTTGGAGTAATCCCGTGTAAGGCCTGAGATAAGTGCATCAGCCTCGCCACACTCCAGCATCAAACTGCCAAAGTATATGCGGTCACGAACCATGCGGCGTGCATCAAACAGCGTTAGACCTTTGCGCTGACGCTTCTTATAAAGGATCTGCGCATACTTTTCACGCTTCTCATCTTCCTCAAATGGATCGATGATGGTAACACCCTGAAGGTCCAGGTGGTTCTCTTCGATGATGGCTTCGATGCGCTTGCGGTTACCTAAAAGTATAGGGTAGGCAATTCGCTGGTCTTTAACCGTCTGCGCTGCCTTCAGTATCTTATAGTTATCAGCCTCGGCAAATACAACAGTCTTAGGGTTTTCTTTTGCCTGGTTGGTAATACGGGTCATCAGCTTCTGGTCAATACCGATACGCTCCTGTAGCTCCTGCTCATACTTTAGCCAGTCGGTAATTGGCATGCGAGCCACCCCACTCTCCATGGCAGCCTTAGCCACTGCCGGCGAGACGGTTGTGATCAGGCGAGGGTCCAGCGGTTTCGGGATAAGGTATTTGCGGCCGAAAGAGATCGTATTGTCGCCGTAGGCCTTGTGCACGATTTCCGGAACATCTTCTTTAGCCAGCGCCGCCAGTGCATGAACCGCAGCGAGCTTCATTTCTTCATTTATCTCGGTGGCGCGCACATCCAGAGCCCCTCTGAAAATGTATGGGAATCCGAGTACGTTGTTTACCTGGTTAGGATGGTCTGAGCGGCCTGTAGCCATGATTAGGTCTTCACGGGTAGCCATGGCCACGTCGTAGGGGATCTCAGGGTCAGGGTTGGCCAAGGCAAAGATGATCGGGTTTGGAGCCATCAGCTGCACAAACTCCGCTGGAAGCACATTACCAGCCGACAAGCCAACAAACACATCGGCATCGCGCATGGCTTCTTCCAGGTTATTGATCTTACGCATGGTCACGAACTGGGCCTTATAGATATCCAGGTCGTCGCGCTCCGGACGTATAACGCCCTCTTTGTCGAACATTACGATGTTGTCCATCTTCACGCCCAGCGCCACGTATAGCTTGGCACATGCAATGGCCGCAGCGCCTGCACCATTCATCACCATCTTGATCTCATCGATCTTTTTATCGGCAAGTTCAAGTGCATTTAATAGGGCTGCAGAAGAGATAATGGCAGTACCGTGCTGATCATCGTGCATCAACGGAATGTTCATCTGCTCCTTCAGCGCGTTCTCAATCTTAAAGCTTTCCGGAGCCTTGATATCTTCCAGGTTAATGCCGCCAAAAGTTGGCTCCAGTGATTTTACGATGCGCACAAATTCAGCGGGGTCATTGCAGTCTATCTCAATGTCAAACACGTCAATGCCAGCAAACTTCTTAAACAGTACGCCTTTACCCTCCATAACAGGTTTAGATGCATCCGGGCCAATGTTGCCAAGGCCAAGCACGGCAGTACCATTTGAGATCACGCCCACCAAGTTGCCTTTAGCGGTGTACTTGTAAACGTTATCTTTATCTGCGGCTATTTCTTTGCACGGTTCTGCAACGCCCGGCGAGTAAGCAAGCGCAAGGTCATGCTGGGTGCTCACCATTTTAGTAGGAACTACCTCTATCTTGCCGGGTTGCCCCTGCATGTGGTAGTTCAAGGCGTCTTCTCTGTTTACTTTAGTGGTCATTGTATGCGTTGTTGTTTGTGTTGTAACTTCTCAACCAGGACCGCGTTGCCGTCTTTCTTGAAATTGTATCTTGCTAAAGACCAATTTTATAAGAATTTTGCGTTAATCCAAAATTGAGCCTCCAAAGATAAGGGCTATGGCTACATTCTGATGCAGAAATCACAATTATTTAGCCTTTGGCATGTATTTAAGTGGCAAATAAAAAAAAGGAGCACCTTTTTACGCAAAAGATGCTCCCTTAAGTATACTTTTCAGGCTGTTATCCTAATATTAATTTTTGACCCGGCTGAATGGCGTTCGTCTTCAGTTTGTTAAGCTTTTTGATCTGCTCCACGGTTATGCCATCGTAGCGCTGCGAGATATTCCAGAGGGTGTCGCCGGGCTGCACATGGTGGATCAGTGCTTCTGCCTTGATCTTTTCGACGGCAGGTTTTGCCGCGGGCTGCTTAGTGGTTGTGTTGCTTTCCCTGTTTGAGGCCAGCAACGTGGTTGCAGCTTCTTCTGCAGGCTTCAGGACAACAAGTTTCTGGCCCGGCATGATGCTGCTGCCTTTTATGTCATTCCAGGCTTTAAGGTCTTCCAGGCTTACACTGTGGTCTTTGGCGATATTTGAAAGGTTGTCGCCACGGCGGACTGTGTAAGTAGTCTTGTCAGTTGCCTTTGGTTCCTGCTTCTCTGTTTTCTCTGGTGCGGCACTTGCCAGCAACGCTGTGTTTTTAGCAGGCTCTGGGGTTTCCTCTGGTTCCGGCTCTTTTACAGGCGCGGCCGCCAAAAGTATACACTCCTTATCTGTCAGGTTTGCTACAAGCCTTGCCGACTGGGCCGGTATCTTTATTCTGTAGTTAAGCAGATGTTGCGGAATCCGGGTCTTTTTGATCTCTGGGTTCAACGCCATCAACTGTGCAGTGGTAATGTGCAGTTCCGCTGCCAGTTTCTCCAGGTCCACCTCCTTGTTCAATTCAAGGTAAGCTACATCGGGGGTGTAAAGTATAGAATCGGAGAAGATATTGTGCTCCGCAGCATAGTTCATGGCATAGATTACTGCAGTCATGTTAGGAACATAGCTGCGGGTTTCGCGGGGCAGGTGAGGGAAGATCTCCCAGAAGGTGCGGGTGCCACCGCCGGCTTTCCGGATAGCTTTGTTCACGTTGCCAGGGCCGCAGTTATAGGCTGCCATAGCCAGTTCCCAGTCGCCGTAAGTTCTGTAAAGTCTTTTCAGGAAACGCATGGCCGCATCCGTGGATTTCTCAGGGTCCATACGTTCATCGATGTATTGGTTTTGTTCCAGGCCATACTCCCTGCCTGTAACTTTGATGAATTGCCAAAGCCCAACAGCACCTGCCCAGGATGCAGCCTTCGGGTTTAAACCGGACTCAACAATGGCAAGGTACTTTAAATCGCGGGGCATGTTGTGCTTTTCAAGGTATTTCTCAAAAAGCGGGAAGTATACGTTTTCACGCGACAGCATGGTGCGGGTATACTTTCTGTTACGGATCGTAAAATAATCAATGTGTGACCGCACAAAGTTATTAAACACCAACGGGATGTCAGACTCAATACAGCTCAGACGATCCTGAATAACCTCGTTGGGCTCGTTTGGGATATACTCTACGAGCAGGGCCAGGTCGTCCTGTGATAGTTTGGTGGTATCCTTTGCCGGTCTAAGGGTGTCTTCCAGCGTAGGGTTATCCAGGGTAAAACCATAATTGGCAGCTTGTGCCTGTAATGCACAAAAGCTGCCAATTATAGCCACTATAACTGTAAACAGTCTTAAATTAGTCATGTAGTGTTATGCTTCAACGGTAATCTTATCCAAGATGTAATTCGAGAAAGCCAGCAGTTGCGGTTCCTCGAAGGCGCGGGTCATCAGCTGCAACCCGATGGAAAGGCCGTTGGCATCGCGACCAACTGGAATTGAAATAGCCGGTACGCCTGCTAACGAGGCCTGCACGGTGAAGATATCAGCTAAGTACATCGCTAACGGATTAGCAGTGTTCTCACCGATCTTAAAGGCGGTAGTAGGAGCAGTAGGCAAGATCAGAAAATCATATGCCTGCAGCAACTCATCCGTCTTCTCCTTTATTAATCTTCTAACGCGCTGAGCCTTTGTATAGTATGCGTCATAGTAATCGGCACTTAAAACGAAGGTGCCCAGCATGATACGGCGCTGTACCTCAGGTCCAAAGCCCTCAGATCTCGTTTTCTTGTATAAAGAAGTAAGGTCTGTTGCGTTTTCTGAGCGGTATCCATACTTAACGCCATCGTAGCGGCCCAAATTTGAACTGGCCTCTGCGGTGGTAAGGATATAATAGGTCGGCACCATGTAATCCAGGTAAGGGAACTCCACCGCCTCAACGGTATGGCCTGCCTCTTTCAGCATGTCCTTAACGCCAAGTATAGAATCCTTAACATCTGTATCTAAGCCTTCGCTTTCGAAGCAGTCGCGGATGTAACCGATCTTATACTTTTTGTCGGAGGTAAGCAGTTCGCTGTACGCGGGTACCTCGCGCTGACTAACAGTGCTGTCATACTCATCCTTGCCGGCCATTACCTCCAGTAGCAGTGCCGCATCCGAAACGCTTTTAGAAATAATGCCTATCTGGTCGAAAGACGATGCATAAGCAATCAGGCCGTAGCGTGAAATGCGTGAATAGGTAGGCTTTAAGCCCACTACACCACAAAATGACGCTGGCTGACGCACAGAGCCCCCTGTGTCGGAGCCGATGGAGGCCAGGCACAGGTCGGCTTGCACTGCAACGGCAGAGCCACCCGACGAACCGCCAGGCACACGCGTGGTGTCGTCTGCGTTAAGCGCCGGACCAAATGATGAGTTCTCATTGGAGGCACCCATAGCAAACTCGTCGCAGTTCTGACGACCTATGATAATAGCGTCTTCGGCAAGCAATCGCTGTACTGCAGTGGCAGTATACAATGATTTGAAGCCGTTCAGGATCTGACTTGAGGCTTGCAGGCTATGGTTTTCATAAGCCAGCACATCTTTTAAGCCAATCACCATGCCGGCCAGCTTGCCAGCCGTGCCGTTTGTGAGTTTATGGTCTACGATGTCGGCCTGTGTAAAAGCTTCCTGCTCAAAAGTTTCAAGAAACGCATTAAGCTCAGCCTTCTCTTTTATATTGTGGAGATAGTGTTCCACCAGCTGACGGCACGTAACCTGACCATTGGCAAGGTCAGTGCGGATCTCCTGTAGCGAATTATACTGTTTCAATCTATTTTGACTTCTTTTCGTCTTCGATAGAACGCTCTAGTTCGTGTTTAATTTCGTTGGTCGCATCTTTAAACTCCCTCATGCCACGGCCAAAAGAGCGGGCAATACCTGGTATGCGATCTGCGCCAAACAATAATAGAATTGCTGTCATGATGACAAGCATCTCTCCTCCTCCCAGGTCTCCCAGGAAAAGAAGTATTGTGGTTAAGCACATAGTCTATAATGACAGATTACCGGGTGTTATTTGCGGTCGTCGTCTTTTACAGAAGATTCGATTTCGTTCTTAACTTCTTTCGTAGCGTCTTTAAACTCCCTGATGCCACGGCCAAGGCCTTTCGCAAGTTCAGGAATACGCTTAGCGCCAAAAAGCAAAAGGATAACTACCAGAATAAGAATTACCTCTGTGCCACCAAGACCACCAATGAATAGGAAAATGTTATTGATTTCCATGTTGTTGAAATTAAAAAATGTATGCTGCAAAATTAGGGTTAATATTTTAAATAAACCCACAACAGCCGAGATAAGTTTAATATGGTAGAAGTAATGGATAATTAGTTTCCTGTCATGCTGGTTATCACTGTTCTGCCTCTGGATTTTTGCAGAATAACAGAAGCATATTCAGGTAAATGAGCTAGTTGAGGGAGGTAAAAATATTTAGAGCAATTCTGTTTTTCCCAATAAGGGACTTTTTGATCTAATTTTGTCTATATTTGGGAATAATAGTATAATGGCGGTTTTTAAATACTGTTGATATTCAGTGTTTTAATGATTGTGATTGAGTTTGGCATCATGCTTGTAAATAGTATGTCAAGAAGCAGAAGGCTTATCAAATAATTTATATTCTGGATAAAAAGCCGAAGGTACTATACTTCTCTTTTAACTTCAAAATTTTAATTTGCTTAACAGGAAACCCGAATCTTTTAAAAAAGGTATATGGTTTGCAACAAAAGAAGTTAAATAGCAGTATAGCTATACAAGAATTCAGCGTAAAACTTGAATAATTAATTAATTATTTGTTTGTTTGAACTCCAGTTACTAATTTAGAGTTAGAATATTATAGTGCTAGTTTTGGAAACCCGGAACAGCATTCATATATAAAATATTAAGTTTGTTTTCATAGCTTGGAAAGGCACCCTGCACTGTAGGGTGTTTTTTTGTTTTATAGCTATATGTAATTAATGCTACTTTATACTTGCAATTGCAGCTAAATCCCCTAAACAGCCATTTTTGTAACCTGTGGGGGTTTCTAAATAAAAAAACTCATGCTGTGCAGCATGAGTTTCCCATTTATGGACAAAGCGTGGCTTTACTTTCTGATCAGCCATGCTTCCGGATTCATATTATCACTGTTCTTCCACACCTGAAACTGTAGCTCGGTTGTACCATCCGAATCAGTGTACACCGTACCGATCACATCTTTTAGCTTTACATCCTGGCCAACAGACACGCTCACTGACTTAAGCTTGGCATAAACAGTAAAATACTCGCCGTGCTGTATCATCACGATGTTGTTCATGCCGGGTACGGATGCCACCGTTAATACTTTCCCTTCAAAAATAGCTCGTGCCGCTGCTCCCTGCGCGGTTTGTATATCTACGCCGCGGTTCTCGACCACAACTCCTTTAAGTACCGGGTGGTTATGGCGGCCAAACTTCTGCGAGATAAAGCCTCTCTCAACAGGCCAGGCCAGCCTGCCTTTGTTACCTGCAAAAGAAGAGGAGATAAGGGCCGCCTCCGGGGTTAGCGTCATTTTGCTGCTGCTGCCGCTGGAAGCCTTGCCAGCCTCACGTGCTGCGCGGGCTGCACGGGCAATTTCCTCCCGCACTATGTCAGCAATAAGCTTGTCCAGTTTCTTTACTGCTTGCTGGCGCTGCGCCACTTCCTGCTTTAGTTCGCTCTCCTGCTTGCTTAACCTGTTTATAACGCTGTCTTGCTGCACTTTTAAAGTTTGCAGGTTTTTACTCTCGGCTATCTGCTTGCCTAACAAGCCCTGTTTTTGCCTGCGCTTAGACTCCAGTAAATGCAACTGCCCGGTAAGGGCTGCCTGTACTTTGTTTATCTGCTCTACCTGTTTCTGGCGTGCCTCAGAATATTGTTGAAGGTAGCGGAGGCGCATAACCAGTTGGTTAAATGACTCCGATGCAAACAGGAACATGAGTTTATTGTAGCTGTTGGCTGTTTTGGAGGCGGCATACACCATGGTTGCATATTCCGCTTTAAGCTTGTCCAGGTCTTTTTCCAGGGACTTAACTATACCTTCCGTCTCTTTTACATCCGACTCGATGTAAGTGATCTCTTTAGAAATGTTGCTGATGACGCCTTTCTGGACATCGATCTTTTCCTTGATGGCGTTAAGCTGGCCAATAGAGGCCTCTTTTTCCTTCTTGGTTTGCTGTAGTATCTGGTTGGCTTGTTTAATGCGGTTAAGGTTTTCCCTTTTCTCCTTTTCTAGCTGTGCCTTTGATTTGCTTTGTTGGGCTACTATAGCCAGGGGCAGGAATAGGAAACACAGTAAAAAAACAAATTTGTAAAGGGCCTTCATTAAACTACAGGTTGGTATACACTTAGTTTACAAATATGGCAAAACTATAAATGAAGTACCAACCTCGGGGCAGATTTAATTAAATGTTAGGCGTTTATAATCCTTTGGAATCGAAAAGGGGAAATCAAGTACCTCGTCGCTGATGGCAATGCGGCTGTGCTTCAGGGTCAGGTCTGTAACCTCGCCCTCCTGAAGAACCTGTGCGGCAAGGTCGTGGGCAAATGGTACAGCGCCTACATTGTTAAAGCTGTTATACTTTACTGTAATGGAGTTGCCGTTGCTGTTGTCCTGTACATTCAGCTGCTTTAGCTTGTTGTTGTCCAGGGCAATAAAGTAATCGAAGAGCAGGTTCTGGCGATTTTGCTGTATATGCTGCAGGCTTTCTTTAGCCATGACTTTCTCAGAGCCCTGCGCCTGGTAATTGCCAAGTATAATGGATTGGATAACATCAAAATCTACATCCACATTTAGTTTGCTTCTGAGGAAACGGTAATCTGTAGCTGCAAACTCTTTCTGCAGGCGGTTGATCATAAACACCGAGTCCTGTGTTAACATAAGGCGGGCAGCCTCTATGCCCAGGCCGGGTTGCACCGATACCCATATCACGCTGTCCTTCTTCATGCGCAGGGTAACGCCCGACGAAAGGTTGTCATTTTTATCGTTGAAAGTAATCTGGCCTTTGGAGGTAAGGTAATTAAAGTCCAGGTTGTTGACTGTTACCCGGCCAACTGTTTCGGTGGTTTCGGATGCGGTTGTGGGTACAGTTTCTTTTTTGCAGCTTGCCAGTAAGATCACTGATAGCAAGCCCACCAAAAGGTGTTTACTCATAAAGCTTTTTGTCTTTTATTTTTTTGTCAATAAAGGCAGATGCTTCCCCTTTTAATTTAGCTTTTTGCCACTGGCTTACCGCTTCCTCTTTCTTGCCCAGCTTGTACAGTACATCGCCATAATGCTCTACGATGGTGGCGTCATCCGAAATAGCCACTGCCTGCTCCAGGTATTTTCTGGCTTCGTCATACTGCCCAAGTTTATAAAGCACCCAGGCGTAGGTGTCGAGGTAAGTCGGGTTGTTAGGATGCTGTTTAATAAGGCGCTCAGACATCTGTCTGGCCTTTTGCATGTTCTCGTTACGTAACGATAAAAAGTAACTGTAATTGTTTAGTACGTGGGCATTATCCGCATCGTGTGCCAGAACGGCCTCGTACGCTTCGTCAGATTTCTTATACTCTTTCAGGGAATTATAAGTATCCCCGAGCTGCAGGTTAAACTGTGTCACCAGGTCAGGCTCACCGGCAGAAAGTCGTTTGCCATGCTCCAGTGCCCTTGCGGCCTTCGAGTAATTCTTTTCGATCATGTGAGCAGTGCCGTTATAGAACCAGAATACTGCCTGGTTAGGGAAAAGCTCCAGGGCCTGCTCAGAATGTATCACCAATGAGTCGGCTTGTGCCAGCTCTGCATCCAGTAACACAATCTGCTGCCATATTTTAAAATGTGAGTCGTCAAGTTTTACGGCTCTCAGGTAATTATTGCGCGCCTTTTCTTTCTGCCCTACAATTGTCTGCAAGTCAGCGGCAACAGCAAATGCCTTTGCCTCGTCGGGGTGGTTCTGTATAGTAAGGTCCACCAGCTCAAGAGATACCTGCTCGATGGTAGGGTTTGGTAACTGGCGGATAAAGTCTACTAAAATGCGCACTTTCGTGTCAATGTCCAGGTCGGAGCTGGAAAACGCCTTCACTACTCTCTTTTCAGACTCAGGCAGATTGCCTTTCTGGCGGTAAAGGTCTGAAAGCATCAGGTGTACAAACGGGTTGTTAGGCTCTATGCGCAGCGCTTTGTCCAGAACGGAAATAGCTTGATCCGGCTTTTTACTTACATTATAGAGCTCAGCCTGGGCTAAGAAATAACGCACCTCGTTCGGGTTGCTTACCAGCAGTTTCTCACCTTCCTGAATGGCTCTGTCTATATTCTTCTGACGCAGGTAGATCTGTTGACGGTTAACGGTTAACTGCTCCAGTTCACCAAACTGCTTTTCGATGCGCTCATACGTTTTAAGAGCATCATCGTAACGGGCCTGGGCAAGGTAAAGGTCTGCCAGGTTAAACAGGTATTCCTCAGAGCCGGGTACATTGCGCAACAGGTCGTTGTAAGCCTGTGCGGCCGCATCAAACTGCTTTTGCTCTGTGTGCAACTGAGCCAGTAAAAGATAATAGTATGCGTTTTTTGTATCCTGCGCGATGGCAGCATGTGCAAAAGGTACAGCAGCCTTGGGGTCTTTTAGCAGGAGGTAGGTTTCTCCGATCTTATAGTTTAGAGCTGCGTTGTTTGGGGTAATAGTATAGGCTTTCTGAAAAAGCTGGAGGGCTTGTTGATAGTCCTCCAGCATAAAGTATTTCAGGCCATCCAGAAACATCGCCTCGCTTATCTGCCTGTCGTGCTCAGATGGAGCATTAACCGGAGCCTGGGCCGTAACAGCTTCTTTTGCTGCTTTAGCCTTTTTTTTAGAAGACTGAGCGTTGGCGTCCGCCACTGCCAGCAAAGATACGCAGCAGGCGGCAAGCAAGATGTTTCTGAAGGTATTCATGGGTCTAGTCTATAAGCGTATTGTAGTCGCCGAGGCTTAAGTCGGACTGACGACCTTCATAAACAACAAAATTGCCAAGCATTGAGTTTGTTATGCTGCCATTTTTGATGCCGGTGTTCTCCTGAACAATGGAGTTGCTTATTACAGAGTTATATACGCTTGTATCATTGCCGATGGAAACGTGCGGTCCAATTACTGAATTTGTAAGCTGCACATTCTCACCAATGTATACTGGGGGTATAATTACCGTGTTCTCCAGTTTCGCCGTAGAGGCTATCAGTCCCTCCTCGTCTTTTATATACTCTAAATAGCGTTGATTAGTATAAACTGTTGCGTTTTTATTTCCGCAATCCAGCCATTCAGAGATAACGGCAGGTATAAACTTAGTACCCTTGTTCTTCATGTTCTCCAGGGCATTGGTTAGCTGGTACTCACCTTTATCCTTGATGTCGTTGTCGAGCAGGTACTGAAGTTCCTGGCGCAGGTACTCACCGTCGCGGAAATAGTAGATGCCGATGATGGCCAGGTCGGATACAAACTCCTGTGGCTTCTCTACAAAATCCGTTATTTCGTTGTTGTCATTCAGCTTGATCACGCCAAACGGACGCGGGTCCTCTACGCGCTGTACCCAGATAGTGCCGTCGGCATTGGTGTCCAGTTTGAAATCTGCTTTGAACAGGGTATCTGCGAAGGCAACTACTACCTTACCTTTAAGGGCATCTTTGGCGCACATAATAGCATGGGCAGTGCCCAGAGCCTCGTCCTGGTAATGGATTGTTCCTTCCGCACCTATTTTCGCGGCTATATCTTTAAGGTCAGCCTCAACCTGCTCACCAAAATGGCCGATCACGAAAGCAACTTCTTCGATAGGTTCCTGGCATACTTTGGCAATATCCTCTACCAGGCGCTGCACAATGGGCTTGCCTGCAATCGGGATAAGTGGTTTCGGTACTGTTAATGTGTGGGGGCGCATACGCTTGCCCATACCTGCCATCGGTATTATTATCCTCATAGCTATTTCTTTTTGGTTTAAACTAAATTATATAATTGGTGCCACAGCGTAAGCCGTAGGTTTTTTTCGTTATTAGTTGATGGTTATTCGTTGTTGGAATTCGTTATTCGTTAATGGTTGTTCGTTATTTGGATATAGAGCGCTGCTTAAATCAGTCATTGTTGGCTGATAAATACTTCTACAAAATTATTTACTGTATTGGATTTATACTTTTATCAGAATCCAACAACGAATAACGAACAACCAACAACGACTATTTCGTGCCTGTGCTGCCGTAGCCGCCTGCGCCTCGTTCAGTGTCCGTAAGGGCCTCGGCCTCGCTCCATGCTACGCGCTCATACTTTGCCACTACCATCTGGGCGATGCGCTCACCGTCTTCTACCACAAACTCCTGATCAGACAGGTTAACCAGTAGCACCTTGATCTCGCCACGGTAATCTGCGTCTATAGTGCCAGGGCTGTTTACGATAGAAATGCCGTGTTTGTAGGCCAGGCCGCTGCGAGGGCGAATCTGCGCCTCATGGCCTTCGGGCAACTCTATGAAAAGACCGGTTGGAAGCAACGCACGCTGAAGGGGTTTAAGTATAACAGGCGCTTCTAAATTTGCTCTCAGGTCCATTCCAGCAGAATGAATAGTTTGGTACGATGGGAGCGCGTGTTTAGACTGGTTAATGACATTAACCTTAAGGGTGTTGTTTTTCATTCTGAAAAATGCTTAAAATTTAAGAAAGCGAGGACGCTCACGTAGCCATACTACTACCGGAAAAGCAGCAGACACAGCCAAATGAAACGCATGACGCAGCCAGAAGTTATCAATTTCTATGGCCAATGCCAACCACACCAAAGCAATTGCTAATAAAATGTAGCCGGCTAAGGCCTTTACAGGGTAGGGGATTGGGTAATACCGGTTGCCCAGAACGTAGCTGATAAGTGCCATACTGAAGTAGCATACAAATGTGGCAATCGCTGAGCCCATGTAACCAAGTACAGGTATAAGCAACAAGTTGAAAAGTATAGTTATGGCGGCTCCCCCAAAACTGATGTAAGTGCCATACTTTGTCTTGTCTGTCAGTTTAAACCACACCGACAGGTTATAGTATACGCCCAAAAACAGGTTTGCCAACAGCAACACCGGCACTACCATAATACCTTCACGGTAGGCTTCGCTACGAAGCAACAGGGCGAAGTCCTCCAAATTGGCCGAGATAAACAGGAAAATGAAAGCGCAGGCAATCACAAACCACTTCATCACCAGGGCAAAAGTATAAGGCGAGTTCTTGTCATCGGCCTGAGAGAAGAAGAAGGGCTCAGCGGCATACCTGAATGCCTGTATGGTGAGTGTCATGAAGATAGCCAGTTTATAGCAGGCACTGTAAACACCCACGGCTGCCATGTTGCTGGTATTGGGATAGAAACCCTCCGGCAGGAAACGCTCTAAAAGTATACGGTCTATCACTTCGTTTACCACACCGGCAAGGCCCATAAACAGCAGGGGATAAGCGTAGTGCAGCATTGGCTTTAGCTGTTCCAGGTCCAGCCTGAACCTGAATGCGGCAAATTCACGCCACAGCATGGGTATTAAAAGGGCGTTGGCCACCAGGTTTATCAGGAAAATATAGCCAATGCCAAAATCCGGGTTGTAAATTGTGGTGATAGCCGGCCGCAGCGCAGTCAGGTAATCGCCTTGGTAAATGTCGCGGCAAATAACCAGGAAAAACATGTTGGCCCCAACCGTGATCAGTATGTTTGCCAGTTTTATAGAGGCAAACTTCATGGCCTTATTTTCGAGGCGCAGTTTGGCAAAAGGTATGGAAACAATGGCGTCGATGGCCAGAACAATTGCCAGCCACACAATGTACTCTTCGTGGTTAGGCAACCCAACGTAGGCAGCAATTGGCTCTGCTAATAGTATAAGCCCCCCTGAAAGTATAACAGAGGTAAGTATAATGGAGGTTAAGGTTCTGTTATATAGTGCCTGTTTGTCTGCCCCCGGTTTGTTTGCAAAACGGAAGAAAGCCGTCTCCATGCCATATGTAAACAGGATATTGAAGAAAGCCGTGAACGAGTACAGGTATGAAACGATACCGTATTCTTCGCGCAGGAAAACGGCAGTATAAACAGGAACGAGTAAATAATTTAAAGCCCTGCCTATAATACTGCTCAAACCATAGGCAGCAGTCTGCCCGACCAGTTTTTTGGCTATACTCATACTTTAAAAGGGTCGGGTGAGGGAAGAATAGGATTAAATGCCTTTGAACTCTGGTTTACGTTTTTCAAGGAAGGCGCTGGTGCCTTCAACAAAGTCCTCGGAAGAGCAGCAGCGTGCAAAAGAGTTGGCCTCCGTCTGGTAGCCGTTTTCGTCTTTGTCGTACACAGCATTTATGCACTCAATCACAAGGCCAATTGCCAGCGGCGCTTTGCCCATGATCTTGTTCAGGATGTCCGTGCATTTAAGTATAAGGTCCTCCTGTGGTACCACGTGGTTTACAAGGCCCAGCTGCCTGGCTTCCTCTGCCGTGATCATGTCGCCGGTCATCATCAGTTCCATGGCTTTGCCTTTGCCAATCAGCTGTGTCATGCGCTGTGTGCCGCCGTAACCCGGGATCACGCCCAGGTTTACCTCAGGCTGGCCAAAGCGGGCATTCTCGCTGGCAATGCGCATGTGGCAAGCCATAGCTAGTTCGCAACCACCACCCAGTGCAAATCCGTTTACAGCCGCAATTACAGGCTTGTTGCAACGTTCTATCATGGCAAATACTTCCTGGCCTCTCTCGGCAAAGCTCCTTGCGTTTACTTCGCTAAGCTCAGCGATCTCAGCAATATCGGCACCTGCTACAAACGCTTTCGGGCCTGCGCCCGTAAAAATTGCGCCCTTTACATCCACATCGTCGTACACTTGCTGCATGGCAGTTTTTATCTCGCGTATCGTGTCAATATTAAGCGCATTAAGCTTGTCAGCCCTGTTTATAGTGATGGTAAGTATACCGTTATTCAGGTCAAGCAGCAGGTTTTCGTATGTAGCCATAGGTCTTTTGCCTTTTCTATTCTTAATTTTTCAGCACAAATATAGTAATTTAGACAAATCTATAAGAGCCAATTTGGCTCTGTTTGGTATTGTAGCCCTGTGCTGCAGTTGTTTCAGGCACAATACTGAGTGTATAAGTATAAAGTATGAACAAAGTTTTAGTACACATATAAATTAAAAGAATGGGTTTTATTTCTGAGTTTAAAAAGTTCGCCGTAAAGGGCAATGTAATTGATCTGGCTGTTGGTGTAGTGATCGGAGCGGCCTTTGGAGGCATCACTAAATCATTGGTAGATGATGTGATCATGCCTCCGCTTGGCCTGCTGATCAGTAATGTTGATTTTTCGCGTTTGAAAGTAGTGCTGCAGGAAGCGGTAGTCGTAAATGGTGAGGTTGTGGAGCAGGCCGTTGCCATCAACTACGGTAACTTTATTCAGGCAGTGGTTAACTTTCTCATTATAGCCATGGCAATTTTTATACTTGTCAGGACCATTAATCGCCTGCGCGAGAAAGAAGCAGCAAAGCCGGCCCCTCCGGTTAACAAGCAGGAAGTGCTTTTAGCGGAGATCCGTGACCTGCTGAAAAACGACGGCGCATCAGCTACCCCTGTAAGCGAGAAAACGGTTTAAGCTTCCAGTTTCATACTTCTATTTAAATAGCAACACCTTAATTGATGATCAAATACATACTAAGTATACTTTCACTTTTAATAATATACCTTCCTGCTGCTTTTGGCCAGGACAAACAAACACAAGCTGACACAACCAATATCTGGAATTTTGGCGGCACCGGTACCGTGAATTTTAACCAGGTAAGCCTTACAAACTGGGCTGCGGGTGGCCAAAGTTCTGTTTCTGTGCTGGGTATCGTTTCTGGCTTTGCGAATTATGCCAGGGACAAGAATATCTGGGAAAACTCTTTAGACGCTACCTATGGCACCGTTAAGTTAGAAGGGCAACGTGTACGTAAAAGCGATGATAAGCTAGAGCTTAATACAAGGTATGGACATCGGGCTACTTCCAGGTGGTTTTACACTGCCCAGGTAAACTTAAAAACGCAGCTTACGCCAACTTACACTGCTGCACGCGATACATTAATCTCGGACTTCCTGGCTCCTGCTTTTATACTTGCCTCACTAGGTATGGACTATAAGCCCAACGATAAGTTCTCCGCTTTTTTGTCTCCCTTAACGGGCAAGTTTACTTATGTGCGCAGGCAGGAGCTGGCCGACAGAGGGTTGTTTGGTGTGGAGGCTGCGGAGCGGGATGCTGCCGGAGAGCTTATTCCGGGCACGGGGCAGCGGTTGCGCAAGGAGTTCGGTGGGTATGTAAACCTGAGGTACCGCAATGAGATAATGAAAAATGTCGTGCTGCTGTCAAAACTCGATTTGTTTTCCAATTATCTCAACAACCCAAAGAATGTGGATGTTAATTGGGAAAACCTGATCAACTTTAAAGTAAATAAGCTTATTGCGGCTAGTCTGTTTGTGCATATGATCTACGATGATGATATAAATATTAAACTTCCGCAGGAAGAAACAGGTGTGGCAGGCAAGAGCGGCCCCCGGCTACAGGTAAAACAGTCCCTTGGTATTGGCCTGTCTTATAGTTTTCAGTAGCTGAACTTTTAAACTTTTATGCGTTGTTCTGGATATAAATATATACATTACACGCTTTTACGCGTTGTAGTACTAGACACATGCCGTTATTTATGAAAAGATTTTTTTTGATAATGCTTAGCTTAGGCTGTTTCCTGGCTTTTTCAGAGGCTCAGGCCCAGTCTTCGGCTCAGAGCAGCACCAAATCCAAAGACGAGTATTGGGGGACTTCTAAGGTGGCCACTAAGGGCAGCACCGCAGATGCCGTTGGCAGAAGGTCGCAGGGGCTTGACAAGCGTTACAATGAGTACGAAGAAAAAGGCAGCCGCCGAAAGTCTTTTGAGAAAAAGAGGATCGCCAATAGCAAGAAGATGAAAGAGATCCTCAAAAAAGAAGAGGAAATGATGAAAAAGCATAAAAAGGATAAGAAGCAGCTGAAAAAACGCCAGAAAAGGAAGGGCTTGCTTAAATAGCTTTCGATATTTACTATAAAACAGAAAACCCCGGTTGCCACAGCAGCCGGGGTTTTCTGTTTTATTTATACTTGAATTAAAGCTTACGCTTCACTTCTTTTTCTACGTAGGCTTCAATGATGTCACCTACCTGTATGTCGTTGTAGTTCTTCAGGCTGATACCGCACTCATAACCTTGTCTTACTTCAGCAACATCGTCTTTGAAGCGTTTCAGGGCAAGTATCTCACCGTCAAGCACCACAATGCCGTCACGTACCAAGCGTACTTTCGAGTTTCTCTGGATAATACCGTCAGTAACCATACATCCGGCAATTGTACCCACTTTACTGATCTTAAATACGTCACGTACCTCAGCATTACCGATGATTTCCTCTTTAAGGGTAGGTGCAAGCATACCCTCCATCGCATCCTTCACCTCGTTAATGGCGTCGTAGATGATAGAGTACAGACGTACGTCTATTTGCTCCTGCTCTGCCAGTTTGCGTGCATTGGCTGACGGACGAACCTGGAAGCCGATGATGATGGCATCAGATGCCGAAGCAAGCAACACGTCAGATTCTGAGATGGCACCCACACCTTTGTTGATGATGTTTACCTGTACCTCGTTGGTAGATAGCTTTAACAGGGAGTCAGAAAGGGCCTCTACTGAGCCATCCACGTCACCTTTTACAATCACGTTAAGCTCCTTAAAGGTACCGATCGCTAAACGACGGCCAATTTCATCAAGCGTAATGTGCTTACGGGTACGCAAGCTCTGCTCACGCTGCATCTGAGAACGGTTTGATGCGATCTCACGTGCCTCACGCTCAGATTCCATTACCACAAACTTATCACCGGCCTGTGGTGCGCCATCCAAGCCTAACAGCTGTACCGGAGTAGACGGACCCGCTTCTTTCATCTTTCTGCCACGGTGGTCGGTCATTGCCTTTACTCTACCGTAGTGTGATCCTGCCAGTACTATATCGCCAACTTCTAACGTACCAGTTTGCACTAGTACTGTAGCCACATAACCGCGACCTTTATCTAAGGCTGCTTCAATTACAGTACCAACTGCATTTCTCTCAGGGTTAGCTTTTAACTCAAGTAGTTCTGCTTCCAGCAATACTTTCTCCAGTAGGTCATTTACACCCTGGCCAGTTTTTGCCGATACTTCTTGAGACTGATATTTACCACCCCATTCTTCTACCAGTATATTCATCTGAGCAAGTTCTTCGCGAACTTTATCAGGGTTGGCAGCAGGTTTGTCTATTTTGTTAAGTGCAATAATAATTGGTACTCCAGCTGCTTGTGCGTGATTTATAGCCTCTTTTGTCTGCGGCATCACCGAGTCATCGGCAGCTACCACAATAATAACAACGTCGGTTACTTTTGCACCACGGGCACGCATGGCCGTAAAGGCTTCGTGACCAGGAGTATCTAAGAACGTAACTGTGCGGCCACTTTCTGTTTTTACTTTATAAGCACCAATGTGCTGCGTAATACCACCTGCTTCGCCGGCTGTTACGTTTGCATCGCGGATGTAGTCTAGCAGGGAAGTTTTACCGTGGTCAACGTGACCCATGATTGTAACAATCGGTGCACGCTCTTCCAGGTCTTCCTCATTCTCCTCTACTATATCCTCCAAGCCCTGCTCTTCTTCGGTTGTCATAAACTCAACACTATAGCCAAACTCATCGGCAATAATAGTGATGGCTTCGGCATCCAGGCGTTGGTTGATTGAAACGAACATACCAAGCTGCATACACACCTTAATTACTTCGTTCACACTCACATCCATCAAGGCTGCTAAGTCGTTAGCAGAGATAAACTCTGTTACGCGTAGCATCTTAGACTCTGCCTGCTCCTGCATTCTACGCTCTTCTGTTGCATCTGCAATAGCAGAACGTTTTTCGCGGCGATACTTGGCACGGTTACCTCCTGAGCTTTTACCACCGCTAAGTTTTGCAAGCGTAGCCTTTATCTGCTCCTGAATTTCCTTATCAGATACTTCTTTCTTATCTGGTTTAGGAGCCTGCGCATGTCTTGGCCCTTTGCCAGGTTTGCCCGGACGCTGTCCTGGTCCTTGGCCTGGCCCTCTTTCAGGGCGGCCACCCTGTTGCTGACCTTGTTGCTGACCTTGCTGCTGGCCACCTTCTGTGGCCACCATAATGCGCTTACGTTTTTTCTTTTTGCCTTTCTTCTCGTCAGAAGATGCTACCGGCTTTGGTCCTTTTCTTCTCGACTCCGTTGGCAGCTCTATTTTGCCAAGTACAGTCAGACCCTTAAGCTGGTCGGCTTTTCCAGTGATCGTTTCTATTGGTTTATTATCTTTATCTGCAGCAGCTGGCTCAGGAGCTGGCGCTGCAGGTGCTTGCTGTTCAGCAGGCGGTGTAGTTTTTTCAGCTTTAGGGGCTTCAGCAGGCTTTTCTGCTTTTGGCTTTTCGGCCACAGGCTCCTTCGGAGTTTCTGCTTTTGGCGCTGCCGGTTCCGGCTGTGGCTTTTGTTCCGGTGCCTTTGGCGCCTCTTCTTTCTGAGGGGCCGCCGCAGGTGCTTCCTGTTTAGGTGCCTTTTCTTCAGCTTTTGCTTCTGGCTCCGGTGCAGCAGCTGGTTCTTGCGGCGCTGGCTCAGGCTTCTTAGGCACTGGGCGTCCTTTCGAGTCAAGCTCTATTTTGCCAAGCACTTTTATGCCTGGCAGCTTGCTTTCCGGCGTTGCCGGCTCAGGCGCTTTTGGTGCCTCTTCGGCAGGCTTTGGCTGGTGCACAGTTTTGATCTGTAACTCCTGCTCCGGCTCGCTTGTTTTCTTTGGTTCTGCATGGTGCTGTGGCTCCGACTCGATAACCTGGTTGCTCTGTGGTTTCTTGCCTATGTTTAGCTCTTCAGCCTCCTGCTTGTCCTGCATTGAGGATGCGAATTCTTTAGCCAGCATATTGAACTGCTCTGCTGTGATTTTGGCTGTTGGTTTATTCTCCACGTCAAAACCTTTAGCAGAGAGGTAGTCCACAATGGTAGATGTGCCAATGTTTAAAGTAGTCGCAACCTGTTTAAGCCTCCTTGTTGTTTCTTCTGCCATTTTGTTCTATATGCTGTCTTAAAATTCTAATGTTAAAGTATAGTTGCCTCAATGGTTAAGGTGTCATTCCGCTCCGTACGAAAGTCTTTTCAAAATTATACGAACAGAGCGCAACTAACAACTATTGATTGTCTTCTTCTTCCAACTCTTCGCGAAGGATAGAAAGCACTTCGTCAATTGTCTCTTCCTCCAGCTCTGTACGGCGCAGCAGATCTTCTTTGCTTATTGCCAGTACGCTCTTTGCTGTGTCAAGACCTATGCGGCGTAGTTCTGCAATTACCCAGTCCTCGATCTCGTCAGTGAACTCTTCCAGGCTGATGTCTTCTTCGTATACTTCAGACTCACGGAACACGTCGATCTCCATATCCACCAGCTTGCTGGCAAGCTTGATGTTCTGACCGCCCTTGCCGATGGCAAGCGATACCTGGTCTGGCTTCAGGAACACAGACACACGGCCGGTTTCCTCGTCAATCTTCATGCTGCTGATCTTAGCCGGGCTAAGCGCACGCTGAATGTACAGTTCCAGGTTATCTGTGTAATTTATAACGTCAATGTTTTCGTTCTCCAGCTCGCGTACGATGCTGTGGATACGAGAACCTTTCATACCAACGCAAGCACCAACCGGGTCAATACGATCGTCGAAAGACTCTACGGCTACTTTGGCACGCTCGCCTGGCTCACGCACAATTTTCTTGATAGCGATCAGGCCATCGAATATTTCCGGTACCTCGTTCTCGAACAAACGCTCCAGGAAAGTAGGAGAAGTACGGGAAAGTATGATTTTAGGGTTGCCGTTCACGATCTCCACACGCTGCACAACAGCACGCACCACATCACCTTTACGGTAGCGGTCTTTCGGGATCTGCTCACCTTTCGGTATCAACAGTTCGTTCTCTTCCTGGTCAAGTAACAATACCTCACGGTTCCAAACCTGGTATACTTCACCGGAGATGATCTCACCAACCTGATCTTTATACTTCTGGAACAGCAGTTCCTTTTCCATGTCTTTGATACGCTGGATCAGCGTCTGGCGTGCTGTAAGTACGGCTCTGCGACCAAAGTCTTCCAGTTGGATCTCTTCCGATACTTCCTCGCCAACCTCAAAGTCAGGCTCTATTTTGCGTGCCTCAGAAAGGCTTATCTTGTCGTGGTCCCAGATGTCCTCCGAGTTATCGTCCACGATCTCGCGGTTACGCCAAATCTCCAGGTCACCCTTCTCCACGTTTAGAATGATGTCAAAGTTCTCGTCGGTGCCCCACTTTTTGCGGATCATGGTGCGGAATACGTCTTCAAGTATACGCATCATGGTCGGACGGTCAATGTTCTTGAATTTCGCAAATTCAGCGAACGACTCGATCAGGACTGAACTGTTCATTATCTTTTTATTTAAATGATATTACAACATTTGCTTTTACCATGTCCCCATAGGGTATTTGCACAGGCACATACGTAGCCTTTTTGCCTTTTTGTTTTATTTCCTCCATCAGGTTTATACCTGCTTCAGTAACCTCTTCCAGTTTGCCTGTTTTCTCGGTGCCGTCCTGCATCTTCACTTTAAGGTTGCGGCCCACATTGCGCTTAAACTGCTGTGGCTGCGTTAAAGGGAAATCTACGCCAGGCGAGCTTACCTCCAGCACATAGGCCATGTCCTCGCCAAAGGCTTCGGCTATTTTGGCATTTATGCGGCGGCTGATGATGGCACACTGGTCTATGGTTATTCCCTGCTCACCGTCGGCCAGCACTGTGATCTTTGGGCGAACCGCCGCATCAGACACAGCAACATCTACGATAAAAAGATCGTTTTCGGGGAGGCTTTCCTCCGCCATAGCTTTTATGGTTTGCGCAGTAAGTGCCATAGTTAGTGGTTAAGAAATAAAGAAGGGGACTGCTTTTGTCCCCTCATCTCCTTGGAAATATCGCCACAAATTTACTACAAAAACATTATATATACAACATTGTGTAGGGAGTTAAGCCTTTAATTAATTTGTGCATTCTGTTCCCGTAGAACCCGCAGGGTAACCCTGGCCGCATGTTGGCCATCGAAAAATAACAAAACAGCCTTGCTTATAGTTCGCCGCCACCTTTGTGCGTGTGTGCCGTGGTGTTGCCCCGCATATTTTTAAATTTAATTCTGCAGCTTTGAATGGGATAGATAGAGGCATTATTTGTATGTTTGCTTTATGGCGGCAAGTTTTAGAACAATACGTAGGCGCGTGTGGTTTCTCCTGAACACACTGGTTGTGCTCTGGATACTGCTTGGCGTGCTTTGCCTTCAGGTGTCGCCAGACGATTTCTGGCCAGCTGCCTTTATCGCTTTTTCGCTGCCGGCGCCGCTGGTGCTGAACTTCCTGTTTCTGGTTTACTGGCTTTTGCGCCGCTCATGGTTGCTGGTGCTGCCGCTCATGGTGTTTATACTTGGCTGGAACTACTACGCCCGACTGATGGCTGTTAATTTTGATGAAGAGGTAGCGGAAGGGGCTAAAACATTGCAGGTGCTCAGCTTTAACACGCACGTCTTTAATGCCTACGCTGACCAGGATGGGAGTGAGATGGAAGCCTCTACGGACATGATCGACTGGGTGGCGCAACATCCCGCCGACATCATCTGCCTGCAGGAGTTCTACAGCAACCGCGGGTCTAATACCTATAACACCATCAGCAAAATAGGCAACCGTTACGACAGGTACAGGTTCTTTTCTGTGTCGTACGTGGACCGCAATAAAGCCGACATTGGTATAATTATCTTCTCTAAGTACCCGATCGTGAATAAGGGCGTAATACGCTTTGGCGAGTCGAACCATAACCGCGGTATTTGGGCAGATGTGAATGTAAAAGGCGATACGATAAGGGTTTACACGGCGCACCTGCAGTCGATGAGCATCAAGTCGCAGGACATAGAGAACACGTATTCCGCTATTGGCAACGAAGAAAGCTTTAAAAAGGAGGGACGCAACCTGGCCCGCCGTTTAAAGCGTGGCTTTATTGCCCGTGGCAACCAGGTAGATTTATTACTGGAGCATATTAAAGAGTCGCCTTACCCGGTGATCGTGTGCGGAGATTTTAACGACATACCCTTTAGCTATACTTATAACCAGATGGCCAAGGAACTGAAAAACGCTTTTGTGCAGGCAGGCTCCGGGGTAGGGGCAACGTACAACGGGCCACTACCATTTCTGCGCATCGACAATCAGTTCTATAGCGATGCCCTGCACGCTTACGAGTTTGAAACGCACTATGACATGGGGCTTTCAGACCACTTTCCTATATCGGCAAAGTATGTGCTGCAGCCTACCGCAGAAGAGTAGCGTTAGGAGAAAGGGCGCAATATTTATAGTTTTGAACCACCAAACAGCCAAAGTATAAAGGCAATATAAAAGTACGGCAGCCTCTTAAAGGCCTATACTTTAGATAGAACCATGCAACAGAAACTGAGTTTATACAATACGCTTACGCGCAAAAAAGAAGAGTTTGAGCCATTGCACGCCCCTTTTGTAGGGATGTACCTGTGCGGGCCGACTGTGTACGGAGAACCACACCTGGGCCATGCCCGCAGCGCCGTTACCTTTGATGTGCTTTACCGCTACCTGAAGTACCTGGGCTATAAGGTTCGGTTTGTGCGCAACATTACGGATGTGGGCCACCTGCAGAACGATGCCGATGAAGGGGAGGATAAAATTGAGAAGATAGCGAAGGCGCAGAAACTGGAGCCGATGGAAGTGGTGCAGCACTACACTAATGTATACCACCGCGACCTGGAAAAACTGAACACTCTGCCGCCTGATATTGAGCCGCGTGCCTCAGGGCATATTATTGAGCAGATAGAGATGATCAAGGAGATACTGGCTAATGGCTTTGCTTATGAAGTGAATGGCTCGGTATACTTTGATGTGCAGTCTTACAGCAAGAACCACAACTACGGAAAGCTTTCCGGCAGGATTATTGAAGACCTGATGGCTAATACCCGTGAACTGGAAGGGCAGGAAGAAAAGCGTTCGCCGCTGGACTTCGCACTTTGGAAAAAAGCGTCTCCTTCGCATATCATGCGCTGGCCATCGCCGTGGAGCGACGGTTTTCCGGGTTGGCACCTGGAGTGCTCTGCCATGAGCCGCAAGTACCTGGGTACTACATTTGATATTCATGGCGGTGGCCTTGACCTGATGTTCCCGCACCACGAGTGCGAGATTGCACAGAGCCAGGCAAGTAACAACCACACCGATGCTGCCAAGTACTGGATCCATAACAACATGATCACGGTAAACGGGCAGAAGATGGGTAAGTCGCTGGGCAACTTTATTAACCTTAGCGAACTTTTCAGCGGCAACCACGAGATGCTGGAAGAGAAGTACTCGCCCATGACGATCCGCTTCTTTATACTTCAGGCGCATTACCGTAGCACCCTTGATTTTAGCAACGAGGCGTTGCAGGCGGCGCGTAAAGGTTATACCAAATTGATGAACGGCCTGAACGTGCTGAAGAAACTGGAGTACCCAACTAACGCGGAAATTACTCCTGAATCAAAGCTGAATGAAGAGCTGCGAAAGCTAGCAGAGGACTGCTACCGTGGGTTGAGCGATGACATGAACACTGCCCGTACCATTGCCTCACTGTTCAACCTGCTTAAAAAGATCAACAGTTTATACTTAGGGCAGATCAATATTGCGCAGCTTGAGAGAGGTACCTTCGATACCATCCGCAATACCTATCAGCAACTGGTGCTGGATGTGCTGGGACTGAAAGAGGAACAGGCCGGCGACATGGACGAGATGCTGCAGTTGGTGCTGGGCTTTTACAAAGAGGCGAAAGAAAGCAAAGCCTACGATAAAGTAGATGCTATACGTGCCGAGCTGAAAAAGCAGGGTATCGTGATAAAAGACATGAAAACCGGAATAGACTGGGCTTATGAAGAATAAGATTATTGCACTTACTTTTTTAATTGCAGGGGCAATGAATTTATACAGCTGCGATTCTGCTGAGAAAGGTGGTGCCAAGCAAGCTGTTAAAACAGAAGAGGCCCCGGTGGTTAACGCCCCGGAGTTCAATGCCGATTCGGCTTACAAGTATATTGCAAAGCAGGTGGCCTTTGGCCCGCGTGTGCCCAACACACCGGCGCATTATGCTACTGGCGAATGGATCATCCAGAAACTGAAAGCGTATGGGGCAAAGGTTGAGGTGCAGGAGTTCCAGATGCGTGCCTTCGATGGCAAGATGCTGAACCTGCGCAATATCATAGCTTCCTATAACCCGGACGCAGCCAACCGTGTGCTGCTTGCTGCGCACTGGGATACCCGCCCCTTTGCCGACAAAGACGCAAATGACCCTAAAAAGCCAATTGATGGGGCCAATGACGGCGCCAGCGGTGTAGGCGTTCTGTTGGAGATTGCCAGAACCATCCATACTTCGCAGCAGAAGCCTGAGATTGGCGTAGACTTAATCTTCTTCGACGGAGAGGATTACGGACAGCCGGACGACAGCGAGTTTGCCTATCAGGACGATACCTGGTGCCTGGGCTCGCAGTACTGGAGCAAGAACAAACATAACCCAAGTTACCGCGCCAACTATGGTATTTTGCTGGATATGGTGGGTGCAGAAGGTGCTAAGTTTGCCAGAGAAGGCACATCCATGCAGTATGCTAAAGAGATCGTGGACAAAGTATGGAAAGCCGGAAATAGCTTGGGCTACTCAGATTACTTTAAGTATGTGAATGCTCCTGCCATTACCGACGACCACTCCTATGTTAACGCCTGGGGCAATATTCGCATGATCGATATCATCGAGTATAACATGAACAACCCCGACGACTACTTCGGCCCATACCACCACCGCCACACGGATAACATGGATGTGATTAGCAAAAATACGCTAAAAGCAGTTGGGCAGACGGTGTTGCATGTGTTGTATAATGAGTAGTAAAGTATAAATTGAAAGCAAAACAGCCAGTACTTCAGATTTGAAGAGCTGGCTGTTTTGCTTTGTAGCAGTTCTAGTTGCCGGTATTCTTCAGTCCTACCTACCTATCGTTCCATTGTTTGTTGTGGTGCGCTCAGGGCGGGGAAGGGGTGTGTTAACACCTTCGCAGGGACAGGTCTCGACTCGATGCCGTCAATCTAAGCCAATAGCTCTTACGGATTATAGATTCCAAAGAGCAAATGCTTTACATATTTCTTAAATTCACGGTATTGGGTGGATACCTCTCTAAACTCTTTAATTCTCTACCATTTTAGACGCTCGCAGGAGCTGCGCACGCTGCGAGGTCAAAAAGCTCCCTCTCCTGTTTTTAGGAGAGGGCTGGGGTGAGGTAAATCAATTCTTACCTAATCAACCCATCCTGCGCTAATCTGCCAACGGTGATCTCGGCTAGCTTTTCGGAGGCGTTTCGTAAACTGGCAGGGCTATAAGACCTGGATTGTGCAGACCAAACCAGGTTTTCAGTATCCTCGTCGTACAGGTTGGTTTCCAGGAAGTATATTTTCTCTTCGGTGTAATAACCCGGGTCGTAAAGGGTAGGGTACCAGTAAGTATAATATCCTCTGAAACGTCCGTACCAGCCAAAGCGCGTAATAGGGGCATAACCATAGGTGCCGGGCACATAGCGTGTCTCTGTCTTTTCATCAATAAGGGCAATGGTCATAATGCCGTCGTAGTTCTCTGTCTTAAGCTTATCAAGCAGCAGGTCTACGTCCGGGCCTCCTTTACCCGAGGCAGTTGGCGGAAACAAGTCCATGCTTCTGGTTACTTCCACGCCTCGTGCCCTGAACTGAGCCTGCATGTCGTTCTCCACTGTTTCACGGGCCCTGATATTATCGGTAAGTGCTGCAACTACAATTCTGTTGTAGTTTTTGCTGGCAGCGTCAGGGGCTTTCCAGGTGCCGGTTATCCTGGTGGTCGGGGTGCAGGCCCATAAAAGTACAACAAGCGAGAGCGCCACTATTTGAGCCAGATTATGATAAATGCTTTTGTGCGATGTTTTCATATAGGTAGCAGATTATGAAATGGTTATATGAAGATATAACGCATGGGAGAGTGAAATAGATGTACAAACCCTGCCCGTGGCACGCGCAATTGCGTGTAAAGCAGGCTGGCGATTTTTGTTTCAGGCAAAAAATCGCTAAGTTGATATGCTAGACTTTACCTTTTATACTTTGTGAGCGAAGAGTGCAGGTAGTCTGGCTTTAGCTGTTGTATGTGCGTCGGTTTTGGTTGGCAGGGCCGGCGCTCTTTACACACAACCTTTTAGAGAGGTATAAGTATGTTCTGTGGAATCTGAGGGCGTGAATACAGCCACAATGAGCTCGCATCAGGTACATTTATACTTGTATCTCTCAAGTATTGATAGAATTAAATAGAAGAATTATATATTTGTATCACCAATTCAAAGTGTCTCTTACACAAATTAAAAAGACAAATGACTTACGATAACATCGTTTCTTTACTTGGTTCTGAAGCAGAAAGCCTGCTGCAGTATGAAAGCAAAACAATCTCTAAAGAGCAGCTGCATGCCCCAGGCCCGGACTTCGTAGAGCGCATCTTCGCTCAGTCTAACCGCAGCCCTCAGGTGTTGCGCAGCTTGCAGCAGTTATTTGACCATGGCCGTTTAGGTGGCACTGGTTACCTTTCTATCCTTCCGGTAGACCAGGGCATTGAGCATACTGCCGGTGCATCTTTCGCGCCTAACCCTATTTACTTCGATCCAGAGAACATTATTAAGCTTGCTATCGAAGGTGGTTGCAACGCTGTAGCCACTACATTTGGTAACCTGGCCATGATGTCCAGAAAATATGCACACAGAATTCCGTTTGTGGTTAAGATCAACCATAACGAACTGATGACATACCCTAACAAGTATGACCAGATCATGTTCGGCTCTGTGGATGAGGCCTGGAACCTTGGTGCTGCCGCAGTGGGCGCTACTATCTACTTCGGTTCCGAGGAGTCTTCCCGCCAGATCATTGAGGTGGCTGAGGCATTCGAGAGAGCGCACCAGCTGGGTATGGCCACTATCCTGTGGTGCTATACTCGTAACAACGCCTTCAAGAAAGACGGTAAAGACTACCACGTGGCTGCCGACCTTACGGCACAGGCAAACCACCTGGGTGTAACTATCCAGGCAGACATCATCAAGCAGAAACTTCCTGAGAACAACGGCGGCTTCAAAGCGATCGGCTTCGGTAAGTACCACGAGAAAATGTACTCTGAGCTTTCTTCAGATAACCCGATCGACCTGACGCGTTACCAGGTGGCTAACTGCTACATGGGTCGTGCAGGTCTTATCAACTCTGGCGGTGAGTCTAAGGGCGAGTCGGATCTGGCGGATGCAGTACGCACAGCGGTAATTAACAAGCGTGCCGGTGGTATGGGCTTGATCTCTGGCCGTAAAGCGTTTCAGAAAGACATGAAAACCGGTGTTGAACTGTTGAACGCCATCCAGGATGTATATCTTGCGAAAGATATTACATTAGCATAATTTGTAGCAGAACTGCTGATTATTACATACTTTTGTGACCTGCTTTCTACAAAACTCCGGATACCGGATTAAGTGAGGGCGGGTCACTTAATTTTTATACACTGCTGTGTGGCAGGCGTATATTTAACTTAAATGTGCTTGAAGCACGCATATTACTATGATGCCTTGGTTTAAGAGAGCTGAAAAAGGAATTATTACTCCTACAGAGCAAAAGAAAGAGACACCGGACGGATTGTGGTACAAATGCCCGAGCTGCAAAACTGTTACCAGCATGGCCGAGCACCGCAAAAACCTTAGTACCTGCGTAAAGTGTGATTACCACGACCGCGTTGGCTCTAAGGAATACTTTGCCATACTTTTTGACAATAACCAGTTTACAGAGCTGGATGAGAACCTGACCTCAGGCGACCCGCTTAACTTCGTAGACTCGAAGCCATACCCTAACCGCATCGCTTCCACGCAGAAAGCTACAGGTCTTAAGGACGCCGTGCGTTCGGCCTATGGCAAAATGAATGGCATCGACATCACCATTGCCTGTATGGACTTTGCCTTTATCGGTGGTTCTATGGGTTCTGTGGTAGGTGAGAAAATTGCCCGCGCCATCGATCATGCCCGTAAAACACGCACTCCATTTATGATGATCTCAAAATCTGGTGGTGCCCGCATGATGGAAGCCGGTTTCTCGCTGATGCAGATGGCGAAGACCTCTGCAAAACTGGCTTTGTTGTCTGAAGAGAAGCTGCCTTACATCTCGATGCTGACAGACCCTACCACTGGTGGTGTTACAGCCTCTTATGCCATGCTTGGCGACTTTAACATATCTGAGCCAGGTGCGCTTATTGGTTTTGCCGGCCCACGAGTAATTAAAGAGACAATTGGTAAAGACCTGCCTAAAGGCTTCCAGAGTGCTGAGTTCGTGCTGGAGCACGGCTTCCTGGACTTTATTGTTGACCGTAAGGAGCTGAAGAACAAGCTGACAGATTTGCTGAGCATGATCATCTCTGAGGGGGCCTCGAGCGATGCCAAGGCAAAAACGACCAAGTCTGTTAAAGTATCTTAGCTAATAAGTATAAAATATAAATAAAAAGCGCCGGCTACCCTAAAGTGCCGGCGCTTTTTGTTTTGATTAAGGCTGTATTGGCTGTAGAAATAAATATTTTTCAGGCACTGACTAAAATAAAAAATTGAATTGTTCGTGTATAGCTAAAAACAGATATACATTTGGCATATGGATTGCAATGGCAATATCAGGTGTACATGTAACATCAAATTTAAAAATCGTAAAACAACTTTTACCAAAACAACAAACAACATGAAACTAGTGAGAATTTCCCTGAGCTCTCTTTTGGCTACGACCATTTTCTTTGCGTCATGCCAAACTAAGACGCCAACGGCAAGCACCGAGACCACTACTACCACTAAAACCGAGCAAACCACAACAGGCACTACTGCCGATGAAAAGAAAGGCATGAATAAGACCACGAAGGGTGGTATTATCGGGGCTGGTTCAGGTGCTGTAATTGGTGGCATTATCGGTAATAAGATGGGTAACACTGCCGCCGGCGCTATTATTGGTGCTGCTGTAGGTGGTGCCACTGGTGCCGTTATCGGTCGCCGCATGGATAAGCAGGCTGAGGAACTGGAGAAAAGTATGGAGAATGCGAAAGTGGAGCGTGTAGGAGAGGCTATCCGTGTTAACTTCGATTCTGGTATACTTTTCAACGTTAACTCCGCGGACCTGAGCGCTGGTGCCAAGAAAGACATTGAAAAACTTGCCACCTCGTTAAAGCAGAACCCAGGCACAAATGTGATCATCGAGGGCCATACAGATAATACCGGCTCTTATGAACTGAACCAGAAGCTTTCTGAGAGACGCGCACAGGCTGTGGCAAATTATGCGAAAAGCCTGGGTGTAGATGGTTCTCGTTTACAGGCAAAAGGATATAGCTACGACCAGCCGATTGCTGATAACAGCACTGCCGAGGGCCGCGCACAGAACCGCCGCGTGGAGATCATCATCGTTGCGAACGAAGAGCTGAAGAAAGCCGCAGAAAAAGGCGATATCAAATAAGCATTTTCTGACTAAGCGATATGTAAGAGCAAAGCCTGCAGGTACCAACCTGCAGGCTTTGTTGCTTTATACTAATTCATACTTGCCTTATACTAAATGATACCTGCTACTGATACCAAAGCACTTAAACTACAATTAATCAGTATCGTTAAAGTATAAAGTATGCACAATGTAATATGTTGGTTACCAATACAAATTGCTCTGTAGTGGTATAGTATGGCAAAGTTTTGCAGACAGGCCCAAAGTATAAAACCAAACATTTTAAAATTATTGGAGTATTAAGCACAGAACCAAAAGTTCAATAAGTAGATAAAACAAAACGACTATGAAAAATTTTAGGATCAATCTCTCTATTATAGCTATTGTAGCAATTTTGATGTCGTCGTGTGCCTCTGGAGAGGGTGGCATGAGCAAGACTGCAAAAGGCGGTATAATTGGTGCCGGTTCTGGTGCCGTGGTTGGCGGTGTAATTGGTAAGGCCGCAGGTAGCACAGCAAAAGGTGCCATTATTGGTGCTGCTGTGGGCGGTACTGCAGGTGCCCTGATCGGCAGAAAGATGGACAAGCAGGCAGAAGAGCTTCGCCGTGACCTGGAAGGCGCACAAGTAGAGCGCGTTGGCGAGGGTATCAAGATCACGTTCGATTCTGGTATACTTTATCCGATAAACTCTGCAGAGCTGCAGCCAGGTGCTAAAACTGAATTGGCGCAGTTGGCCGAAACACTGAAGAAGTACCCGGATACCAACATCCTGATCGAAGGACACACTGATAATACCGGTACTCGTGAAATCAACCAGCCTTTGTCTGAGCGCCGTGCGCAGTCTGTGGCCAGCTACCTTGCTACAATGGGCGTTGACCGTACACGTATGACAACGCAAGGATATGCCGATACACAGCCTGTGGCAGATAATAGCACTGCAGCCGGCCGCGCGCAGAACCGCCGCGTGGAGATCGCCATTTTTGCGAACGAGAAAATGAAGAAAGCAGCCGAGAAAGGCGAGCTATAGAAACTAGTGAATTTGAGATTTTAGTGTTTTGAATAATAGATGATTTCCAGCCGTGCCCCAAGGGTGCGGCTGGTTTTTTTATACTTGAACCTAATGTGATGGGGCGTACTATACTTTATACATGCAGGTTAGGCAACTGTTTACCGGCCACTGGATCGCTTTATCCGAAGTATAAAAGTGAAAAGCATGACCAGAAAAGCACCTCCTAAGGCTAAACCCATATCTTTCTGAGCGTCCCAAATATCACCCTGCATGCCTAAAAAGTCCATGCCGCGTTGCGGGTCTTTAAAAACCAGGTCTGCTACAAGCCACTCCACCAACTCATACACCGCACTCAGCGATAATACCACCTCCATGGGCAGCAGGTAACTGTAAATACGCCTTACTTTAAATCCTCTTAAAAAAACTTCGTGCATAGGGTAGGCCAGCAGCAAGCCGAAACCGAAATGAACCAGGCGGTCATACTGGTTGCGGGGTTGATCAAGCTCTGCCTGCAGCCATTCACCAAAAGGATTGTCGGCGTACTGGTATTGGCTGCCATACATGTGCAGCAGCAAAAACAGGAAGATCAAAGTATAACTCAGGTTGGAGAACCGGAAAATGTTATAGAATGCAATCAGGAAGATGACTAGAGAAAGCGAAAGCGTGTTTTCGAGAGCCCAGTTTTTGAGGTCGGGGGTGGTAAGGCCAGTATAAAGCAGATAGACCACAAAAAGCACACTGTACAATATGTGCAGCGGCTGGCTTAGAAATGCTTTGTTGCCTACAGTTGCTTTTTTGGTAGTTGTGTTCATAGGTAATAGCAGTGCCATCGTTCTGTGGTAATAACCTGAAAAGCGCCGGTATAGTTTGCAGATATGCTATACAGGTCATGAGATATGGCTCAGCGAAACCGCATTATGGGATTTTATGCCATCAGGTCTTTTTCGTAGAATACCAGCCTGATGGGATTGTCCGGTGGGTTCTCGGTAGGGTCGCAGTGGTAGCCAAACATATCGATGCCATTTATGTAAGGCAAGAGTTTTTTATAGTAGGTGTGGCTTGTATTCTCGGAATTAAAGGTGATGTCGTGGAAAACGCAGGTAGGCATGGAGGGCATTTTCTCCAACCTTTCAAAAAGCATGTCTGGTTTGCCCAGATCCCCGGAGTAAACGATCCGGTATTCCTCTTCAAAAATGTAAGCATATGTTTGCATGCCCTCGGAGTGCTGCCCGAAAGTGTCTATGGCTGTAATGCCTTCAAACTGCTCCAGCGGTACAAACTCTGCATACTTGTCCGGGTCCTTTACCTGTATTTTCAGGAATTTATAGAGCTGTTGCCTGAAGCTTTCGGAAGGGTAAAGGATAACAGGCGGTTTGGCCTTCTCGATAACTTGTTTGTATACCAGGAGGTTGGCAAGGCTTCCGCAGTGGTCGTTGTGCAGGTGGGTAAGTATAATGTGGTCTACTTTGGCGATCAGGTTCTTCTTTACCAATGCCGGGAAAACAGTGAAGCCGCAGTCTATCAGCAGGTGTATACCCCTGAAATCGAGTAAAGCCGCTGAGTTCAGGTAGTCTGTGTCGAAAGCGCCGCCTGTGCCTAAAAACTTGATCTGCATACTGTACAATACGTGAAAGCCCTTCAGCCAAAAGGTATAGCGTTAAAACAAATAAATAGTTGTGCGTGCTTCTGTGTTTTTACTTTAAAAAAATGCAGCGTTCTGATCAGGCTAGGGCATAGTTAACAAGCAGCATTTAGACCCGTAAAGAGATAGTTCAAGATGCCTGTTGCCTATGGATGCCCATAAATTACCAGCGTATGACAAAACCCAGCTAACCCACGAGCTGCTGAACCAGGAATACCGACGCCGGGAGTTGGTGCCACGCCGCAGCCACATGCACGAGCTTATCTCTACGATGCTCTCGCACCGCACCACCCATGCCGACGAGGAAAAAGCTTACCATACCATGCTGGAACGTTTTGGCGACTGGGAAGGGGTAATGAATGCTGATGTAAACGATCTGGCAGATGCTATAAAAACAACGCGCTACCCAGAGCAGAAAGCACCGCAAATACAAAAGACCCTGCACATGATAAAGGAAGAACGCGGAGAGCTTAACATTGATTTTTTGGAGGACATGTCCGCAGAGGAGGCCACTGCATGGCTCACGCGCTTGCCAGGCGTAGGTATAAAAACAGCCACATTGGTGCTGCTCTTCAACTTTAAAAAGCCTGTGATGCCCGTTGATACGCACGTGTTCCGGATAAGCCAGCGGGTTGGGTTGATTGGAGCAAAGGCTACAGCCAACAAAGCCCATAGTATACTTTTGGAAATGTTGCCCCAAGACCCGGTAGAGCTTTACAATTTCCATATACATATGCTGCGGCACGGGCAGCGGGTCTGCACCTTTTTTACGCCTAAGTGTGAGCAGTGTGTACTGAATAGCTTTTGCAACTATTACCAGGATGTGCGGCAGAAGGGGATTGATAAAGCGGCGTGAGAATGTATAAATTAAACAATCAAAGCTTAGCAAAGGATGATCTAAGTTTTGTTCTGAAAGTATAAATAAGTGATTTTGAGTCTATTGTTAATTGATGTGTTGTGTATAGACATCAAAGTGGTTTGACTCGAAGAAGTATAAAAAAAGGAGACATAGCGCAAACAAGATGCTATGCCTCCTTTTTTTAACTTAATAATCTTGGTTAATATATTATTCAGAGTTTTTTGCGCTCATACGGATTGCTGGTAGTTCCATTCATTCTTTGAAGACGGAAAGATTGATAGTCAGCGCTAAATTCTAACATTGTTTGTTTATCTAACAAAAAATGCTCTTTATCTAAAGGTTCTAGTTGTTTTTTAAGGTCTCCCTTCCGATGATAATATAGGGCATCCTTATCATGGATTATTTCAACGTCACCGTAATTTCCTGCATAGAGGTTTAAATTATTTGCGGGATTATTTTTTTGACGAAGTTCATGTAAGTGATTTACCCAACTAAGTCTTTTTCTGGTGTTTTCGTCAGTTGTTTGCGATAACAGTTGCTGTAAAATTGTTGAGTAAGCAACATCTAAAGCCTTATCGGAACTGCTTGTAATATCAGGCAAAACTCCAGTGTTTTGCCACCCGCCAGTACCTGTTACAGCATTAATAGACTGCACAAAAGGTATAAACGCTGTAAAACCATTAGGTAAGCTAAAAGGCCTGATGCCATTGCCGCCACCGCCAGTCGTTTCACCAACTATCTTCGCCCTTTTTCTTGCCTGCAAACCATAAGATAGTAGCTCGGCTGAGGAGAAGGTGCTGTTGCTTGTTAGTATATAGATTGGAATAGCTGCAAGTTTGCTATAATCAGCATTTATATTTTTTTCTGAAGTATTTGGGCCTCCTCTCTCAATAGCTTGAAAAGTAGTTTTCGTTGTCCATAATTCGTTCCGAATATTTTGGGCTCTATTATAGCTAATATGAAGTAGTACAGGATCTTGGAAAAAGTACCCAGCTAGTTGTGCAACAGTTCTTGGGTCGCCGCCTATGCATTTACGTAGGTCAATAATTAAAGCATCGCTGTTAGAGAAGAAGTTCATCGCAGCAACTATCAACTGGCCTGTATAATCGGTAGGAACAAACTGATCTAATTCCAACAGACCTACATTACCAGGTAAAATTTCCATTTTATTGAAATAATAATTATAGGCCTCTAGGTGCTTATAACTACCGGGCATCGTCCTGCGCATAGTACCAGAACTTGCATTAGGTGGCATGTAATTAACACCAAAGTGCTTATCATTACTAAGTTTAATAAGCTGATTAGTCAGAAGAGCACTAAGGTCTTGCGGGTTATCAACTTTATCATATTCGCCTTTAGTTAACTGCTGGCGTAATTGTTTAGAGATGTTTGTAGCAATTTTTTCATCTACATAAATGCGCCCGACAGAATCAGCAAGCGCAGTTACTATATCTCTTATTTCTTTTTTGCCAAGAGGCTTGTGCGGTTGAGAGGTCTGACTTGGCTGGCTAAATGCAGTTGTGCAAATCAGATAGGCTGTAAACAATGCAGTGAGTAATTTTTCCATAGTTTTATAGTTTTGTATTGCAAGTATACAAAGAGGAATTAATATGGAAGAAAACTTTAACATACCTTAACATTCAGGCAGTTGTGTGCCCATGCGTTGACTTTATTTTATAAGCGATAAAAATCAGATAGGTAGAAATGGGCTGCTTGTAGGCTCCTTTTTTAAATGGGTGTAATTTCAACTGATGTATGCCTCGTAATCAACCTTCGATAATCTCCATAAAATGCGCCGAAATACGATATTCACCACTTTTGGCAGATAAGGGCATTAGTTATTAACTCAAAGCAATGCAAAGCAACTTTGATGTAAAACAGCTGTAGAAGGTTAAACTTTTAATACCCTAACAATAGACCAACCTTGCCCCAGCCTCATTTACCTCCAGTATCGCCTCTCTACCACATACCAAAGCTAAATTTAGCGGCTCGTGCCCAACCGGGAAGCCGTAGCAGACAGGATAGTTATACTTGCCAGTATGCTCAAGTATAATTTCGTAGGCCGTTTTGCCGAAAGGTATGGCGTTGTCGTGCATGTCACTCATGTCGCCGATGATCAGGCCGGCCAGGTTGGCTAGCTTACCGCTACGGTCCAGGTGCACCATCATGCGGTCAATGTGGTAAAGGTATTCGTCCAGGTCCTCCAGGAAAAGGATCTTGCCATCAGTTTGGATGTCGGAGCGGGTGCCTGTGAGGTTGTGCAGCATAGAGAGGTTGCCACCCACTAATTGGCCAGTGCAGGTACCTGAGCGGTTAAACTCATGCGGGGCAGCGGTGTAGGTAATCTCTTCGCCAAACAGCAACTGGCGCAGGCTCTCTACGGATGGTGCAGCCCCCTCTTTGGCAAATAGCACAGGCATAATGGCGTGTATGGTTTCGATGCCCAGGTTATGGATGTGACTGTGCAAAGTAGTTACATCGCTAAATCCCACCAGCCACTTCGGATGCTTTTTGAAATGGGTAAAATCAACCTGATCGATTATGCGGGTGGTGCCATAGCCACCGCGTGCGCACACAATGGCTTTTATACTTTCATCGTCGAGCATTTGCTGCAGGTCTTGCAGGCGAAGGGCATCATCGCCGGCAAACTGGTTATAGCTGGCTCCTATCGTTTTGCCCAGCACTACTTTTAAACCCCAACTCTCAAAAGCATGAATAGCCGCCTTAAGCTCTGCAGGTTCTATTTTTCGGGCCGTGGAAAGTATGGCGATGCGGTCGCCGGGGCGTAGTGCTGGAATCATATGTAAAAGCATTGTTTTTAAGGCTGGCTAAGTTATGGGTTTTTAGCTAAAATTTGGGAGGATGGCTTTTTTTTGCCAAATTCGAAGGCCTTAAAAAAGCGACGGCAACAATGCAAAGTCTGTTTTGGATTGATGCTTAAACTTTGAGTACAACCCTGTTGTGCCTGGGCTAATCTAACCAACCAACCTATTTATGATTGAAGTAGAAAAGAAAAAATCAGGAGTTGATAAATTCCTGTCGGTGGTGGAGCGCATCGGCAATGCCCTGCCGCACCCTGCCACGCTTTTTGCAGGCTTTGCACTGCTGGTTGTGCTCCTGTCGTGGGTGGCCAGCCAGTTTGATATGGCTGTAGTGCACCCTGGCACCGGCGAAACAGTAACACCGGTTAACTTGCTCTCTACAGAGGGCCTGCACATGATCCTGACCAAAATGGTTACCAACTTCACTGGTTTTGCGCCACTGGGTACGGTACTGGTTTCTTTGCTGGGTATCGGCATTGCCGAAGGTACTGGCCTGATCGGGGCGGTATTACGTTTAGTGGTGTTATCCTCTCCTAAACGCTTGCTTACGTTTGTGATCGTATTTGCCGGCGTACTTTCCAACACGGCCTCTGAGGTTGGTTATGTATTGTTGGTGCCATTGGCTGCGGTAATTTTCCTGGCGGCTGGCCGTCATCCGTTGGCTGGTCTGGCTGCTGCCTTTGCCGGTGTATCGGGTGGTTATAGCGCCAACCTGTTGCTTGGTACTGTAGATCCGCTTTTGGCCGGACTTTCTACAGAGGCCGCCAAGATCATCGATCCGGCTTACGCTGTAAACCCTGCTGCCAACTATTACTTTATGTTTGTGTCTACGTTCGTGATCGCGGCGCTTGGTACCTGGGTTACCGAGAAAGTGGTTATACCTCGCCTGGGTGAGTATGAAGGCGATGAGAAGCCGCAAAGTATAGACAGGCTAAATTCGCAGGAAAAGCGCGGGTTGCTTTATGCTACCATTGCCATACTTCTGATGGTGGCCTTTATACTTGGCGGCTTGCTTCCGGAAAACGGTTACCTGCGCGACCCTGAAACAGGGGAGATCCTACACTCGCCGTTTATGTCGGGTATTGTGGCCTTTATCTTCTTGTTGGCCGGTATTGCGGGTATCGCCTACGGTGTGGGTGCCAGAACCATCAAAAACGACAGCGACGTAATGCGCGGCATGGCCAAGTCAATGGAAACGCTGGGCTCATACATCGTACTGGTGTTCTTTGCGGCGCAGTTCGTAGCTTACTTCAACTGGACAAACCTGGGACTTATACTTGCCATTAACGGTGCCGATGCCCTTAAAACAATGGGCTTAAGCGGTATACCTTTGATGATCATGTTCATACTTGTGGCAGCTACCATTAATATGGTTATGGGCTCGGCTTCTGCCAAATGGGCCATCATGGCGCCGGTGTTCATCCCGATGTTCATGCTGTTGGGTTACACGCCGGAGTTTACGCAGGTGGCTTACCGTATCGGCGATAGTGTTACCAACATTATTTCACCGATGATGTCATACTTCGCCCTGATTGTAGCCTTTATCCAGCGTTATGACAAGAAGGCTGGTATCGGAACAGTAATCTCCACCATGCTGCCATACTCTGTGGCATTCTTAATTGGCTGGATACTGTTGTTCATCGTCTGGATTCTGGCAGACTTGCCAATTGGACCTGGAGCAAATTTATACATGCCTTAAGTATAAGTTAACTGATAGAAATCGCCTGAGCAGCAATGTTCAGGCGATTTTGTTTTAGATCAGGATTTGCAGAATTAAAAGATAGACAGGATTACCTTCAAAGCCTGACATAATTAAGGTTTCTCTTGCCGGTTGAGGTGTAGTTGAGCATTATGTGATAGACATAAAAGTACAGTGCATCTGCACGTTGGTACACAAAGTATGGCTGTTGGTCAAGAAGTATGGTTAATGATGGTAAAACCTTTTAACTTTAGTATAAAACATCCCCCGATTGCCATGAAAAGGCTACAAAAAGAAGTATGGTTACACGTATTAGTCTGGCTTATCGGCTATGTGCTGTTTGTGAGTCCGTTTGTTAACGTAACCATGTACAAGTTCAACGGGCAGGACGGCTCCATTATACTGCCTGCTTTTGTATGGATGTGCTTTAACGTAGTGCTTTTTTACTACAATGCATTGCTGCTGCTGCCAAAGTATAAACTGTACCGCAACCTGAAGCTTTTTATTGGCCAGGTGTTACTGCTGTATGCCGGCGTTACCGCCCTTGAAGTATTGTTTGATGGCCTTCTGGTAGCCTACCTTTGGCCAGAGGAGTATACTGTTCGCAGCGGCATGTCGATAGTGCCTAACCTGGTGATGAACCTGTTGGTGCTGCTGCTGTCTTTCTCCTACAGTTTTTTAAAAGACTGGATAGCGCACGAACGCCGGGAAAGGCAACTGGTACAGGAAAAGCTGGAAGCCGAACTGAAATTCCTGAAGGCGCAGATAAACCCTCATTTCCTTTTTAATACCTTAAATAACCTGTTCTCGATGGCGCGCCGCGAAAAGGCTCATAGCACTGCTGCATGCGTGGCAAAACTGGCCCACCTGATGCGCTATACGTTACACGATAGCAACCTGCCACTGGTGGAACTGGAGAAAGATGTTAAGCACATGGAAGATTACATTGCCCTGCAACAAATGCGACTGCCCGAAAAAGGGGTAGAGATAAGTCTCGAGAAAAAAGGCAACTGGGAGACAGTACAAGTGCCGCCTATGCTGCTGATAACTTTGGTAGAGAATGCATTTAAGCATGGTATCAGCTATCAGCATCCTTCGTTTATACATATGGAGTTGGATGTGCAGGGGCAAGACCTGGTATTTAATGTGCGCAACAGCCTGCACCGCCGCGAAAGCAAACTTGAAGAGGATGCCTCAGGCATTGGGTTGGAGAACATGCGCCGGCGCCTGGCCTTGCTTTATCCTAATCGCCACGAATTGCTTACCCAGGAAACCGAACATGATTTTCTTACACAATTGCACATCCACCTAAATTAACAACTATGATACGCTGCGTGGTAGTAGACGATGAGCCAATGGCTATAGAAGTGCTGGAAGACTATATCAAAATGACGCCTAATTTGCTGCTGCAGCGCTCTTTCAGTAATAGTTTAGAAGCGTTGGCGTTCCTGCAGACAAATGATACAGACCTGTTGTTTTTAGATATTAACATGCCTGACCTTTCAGGTATACAACTGCTGAAAACCCTGCGGCAACCTCCTTTGGTCGTGTTTACAACGGCATATTCAGAGTATGCTGTTAAAAGTTATGAATTTGATGCCATTGACTATTTACTCAAGCCTATTGAGTTCGACAGATTTCTTAAATCCATAAACAAAGCACTGGAGCAGCTTAGCCTGCGCACCAAACCAACACACACCGAAGATCGTGAGGAAGAGGCAGCAGTAAAAGATTATATTTTTGTCAAAAGCGGGTATCAACTGGTTAAGATCAAGTTAGATTCCATACTTTATGTAGAGGCCGACAAGAACTACGTAACTTTTATAACCACTGATAAGAAGGTGCTCGCGCTAATGTCTTTGAATGAGGCGTTGCGATTACTGCCTGCCGATGCCTTTTACCGTTTACACAAGTCCTACATTGTGGCCCTGAGACATATTGATGCTGTGGAGCGGCAGCATGTAACGCTGAACAAGCAACAGATTCCTATTGGTAAAACCTATGCAACAGACTTTTTCAAGTTGTTGGATCAAGGGTTTTAGTGTTGTAGCTTTTCAATTTGCTGTTAACAACAAAGGCCATACCCGGAGGTACGGCCTTTGAAATAAGAGGGCTCTTACTTATATCTCACCTTAAACAAGAATACCCATTGCATACTTAGATGCAATACAAAAGTAATGGTTTAATCCGGGTTTAAAACTTTTTTATACAAAGTGCTGATATTGCTATACAACCGCCGATAAAAACCGGACGAACACCCTGTGTTATTCTGTTGTTAACAGGCCTCTGGTGACAAATAAAGTTGCTTTAAACTATTTAAAGCTATACTTCATCGTAAGTCGCGGCGTTTTCGTTAATAAGTTTTTCGTTATCCGAAAGTATGGCCGTCGCTTCAATTTCCACGAGCAGGTCCGGGTTAATAAGTGCGCTTACTTCAACCATGGTTGCGGTGGGTTTTATAGCACGAAAGACCTCGCCATGCGCCCGGCCAACTTCTTCCCATTGACTGATGTCGGTAACGAAAATACGGGTGCGCACTACATCGTTTAGGGTTGCGCCGGCTTCTGCGAGAGCCTTCTCAATCTTGTGCATGGTATACTTTGTCTGTTCGTAGGCGCTGCCTTTACCTATAATTTCGTTGCCCTCGGTAGCGGTGGTGCCGGCAACTTCAATAATGTTTCCAATCCGAACAGCACGGCTGTAGCCCACAATGTCTTCCCAGACCGCACCAGAGGAAATGTTCTTTCTTTTCATAGATTTTAGGAGATTAAAGAGTTTACAAAGTTTAAGAGTTTTGGAGTTAGAAAGTTAAAGAGTTATAAGGTTGAAAGAGTATAAAGTTAGAAAGTTTTGAGTCAGTTCTAGATCGGCTTGGTGGTCAATAACAAACAACACGAATGATTAGAAGTATAAATTTATTTGTTTTATCACTCCTAATATTTTTAAGCATGATCAGCGATACTTCACAGCTTATACTTTACTCATATTTCCAATTCTCAGATCAAAACTCGTAATTCGTAATTCATAATTCATAATTCCCCAAAATGCGCCTGCGAACGAAGCCTGTACTTTGCAACTATTACGTTACCTACCGGTGTAACGCAAAGTGCTCGTTCTGCGACATCTGGGAAAAGCCTTCGCCATACATTACCCTGGAAGATGTGCACCAAAACCTGCTGGACATGAAACGGCTGGGCGTGCAGGTGATAGACTTTACTGGCGGCGAACCGTTACTGCACCGTGAGATAGACCAGATGCTGGCAATGGCACATAGCATGGGTTTTATCACTACGCTAACCACCAACGGACTACTGTACCCGAAACTGGCAGAGCGGCTTAGGGGCAAAGTGGATATGCTGCACTTCTCCCTCGATTCGGCTGATAAAACAGCGCATGACACGGGCCGTGGGGTTGCCTGCTACGATTTTGTGATGGAATCTATTGAGGTGGCAAAGAGGTTAGGCGAACGTCCGGATATACTTTTCACGGTATTCAAGCACAATCTGGATCAACTGGAGGAGGTGTATCAGAAGATCATACTTCCGAACAAACTTGTGCTTATCATTAACCCTGCTTTTGAGTACAACCAGGTAGAAACAGGAGACCAACTGACGGAGCAGGAACTGGATTATCTGGCGGCTTTTGGGAGGCGCAGGCAAGTATACTTAAACGAAGGCTTTATACAGCTGCGTCGTGATGGTGGCAATCATGTAAACGATCCGGTATGTAAAGCAGCCAGTACAACCCTGGTTATCTCCCCTGAAAATGACCTGGTGCTTCCCTGCTATCACCTCGGTGCCAAAAGCTTTCCGATAAATGGAGATCTGCATAACTTATACTTGAGCCAGGAAGTGGAAACGCTGAAACAGCAGGAGGGAAGGCTGCCGGCATGCGAAGGCTGCACGATTAACTGCTACATGCAACCGAGCTTTGCCGTAGAGCTTAACAAATACTTCTGGAAAGCCCTGCCAAGTACTCTAAAGTATAACTACCTGAAAGGGACTTGGAAGCGGTTGGTTCGTTTTTAGTTATTCGTTGCTCGTTATTGGTTGTTCGTTTTTTGATTATAACTAGTTTACTGAAGTCTCCTTCAGTAGAAGTATAAACTTTAAGGGCAAATAGATTAGTGCGCTTCATAAAAAGTATAACCTTCTATCTTTACAACCTCGAATAACTAACAACAAACAACGAAACATATGCCAGTTATACTTCCGGTTAAAGGGATTAAGCCACAGATGGGGGATGAGTGCTTTTTAGCGCCAAACGCGACTATAGTAGGGGACGTGATCATGGGTAGTAACTGCTCGGTTTGGTTTAATGCCGTTATCCGTGGCGATGTGAACAGCATCAGGATCGGGGACAAGACCAATATCCAGGATGGCGCGGTGATACATTGTACTTATGAGAAGGCTGCGACAACCATCGGCAGTAATGTGTCTATCGGGCATAACGCCATTGTGCATGGCTGCACCGTAGAGGATAACGTGCTTATTGGCATGGGCTCTATTGTAATGGACAATGCGCTGGTACAAAAGAACTGTATTGTGGCGGCGGGTGCCATCGTGCTGGAGAACACTGTTTGCGAGTCAGGGTGGATTTATGCGGGTATTCCGGCAAAGAAGGTAAAGCAACTAAGTGAGGAGCAGATAGCCGGACTGGATAAAGTTGCAAACAACTATGTGATGTATAGCGGCTGGTTTACCGGGCAGGTATAATTGACCTGTTTTTCCTGATATCAATTTAAAATAGTGCTGGGTCGAACTGCCCCTCCTGGGTAGGGTCGTTTCATTCTATTTTTTGCTGGCGCGGATCTGTGATCCGTGACTTGTTATACCGTTGGATTTGCAATCCAACTGGGCCAGAGGCCCAGCCATAGCCCGACATGAGCGAGGACGCACGCGCCGTAACTGTATAACCTACTAGAATGAAACGGTCCTACACTCCTGGGGGATTAAGAAGCCCCCCTTTAAAACCAAAGAGGGGAGTTTTTACCTCACCCCAGCCCTCTCCTAAAAACAGGAGAGGGAGTTTACTGTATACGATTAACACACCCCTGCACCCCTCTCAAGAGGGGAATTTCTATTAAACCGGGTCAAACCACCCCTTTATCCCCTCCTTGTCCAAGGCGGGGAATTTTTATATTACCATTTTATACTTGCTTGCCAGTTGCAGAAGGCTTTAACCAAGAAGTGTCAATCCCAGTTTCTCTGTTGAGCCGCCTTGTGAGATCCGGTGCCGCGGATGCGGCAGCGCGCAAGCGCAGGAGGGAACACAGCGGCGATGCAGAGAAACGAGGCCTCCCGGCCTTGAGGGCACCAAAACCAGATGTGGAACTATAGGCAAGCAAAGCTGAGGATTGATGATAACTAGAAAGAAAGGCGGAATAATAACCCTTTGCAAGTGAAAGTATAGCTTTACATCCCAAGATGCTTCATCACCAACATCTGCAACTTCTTGAGGTCATCTTCTGAAAGCTTCGTTTGCAACTCTTCAAAATACACACGTTCTTCGTAGCGGATGTGCTGCTCCAGTAGCTTGCCTATTGTATGGAGCCTGTCTGGCAGGTCTGTACTGGTGGCATCGGGTAGGGCAATTATAAGCTGCTCCAGGTGCTGGTGCTGCTCTTCAAGCAATTTGGTCTGCTGTGCCAGTTCTTCCGATACTTCCGGGGCTAGTTTAAAAACAGTGTTCTCTTCCAGTTTGAAGTGCGGAAGCAAATGCTGCTGCAGAAAATTCAACGTGTAGTCGCGCTTAGCCTCAGGGGTAGTGGGCATGCCTTTATAGGGTGGAGCACCTTTCTGCAGTAGCCTTGCCGTTAGCAGCCCGCTGTGGTGCTGCCGCGAAATAGGTACAATGCTTTCATGGCGCTTCATGTCTTATTCCCCTATGCCTCCGCGGGCTTCCTCCTTAACTGTAAGTAATACCCACTCAACGCGGCGCTCAGATTTCTCCAGCACGCGCACATCGTATTCATTAAAGCTGGCCACCTCGTTCAGGTTTTCGGGAATATGGCCGTAGATCACATTCAAAAGTCCTCCAACGGTTTCGTAATCTTCCCCCTCTGGTAGCGGATAAGGCAGGTAATCATTGGCATCCGGTACGGAGGCAGCACCATTAACCTTGTATTCATAGTCATTGATGCGCTCTACAATAGGCATTTCCTCATCATACTCGTCCTGGATCTCTCCTACGAGTTCCTCAATTATATCCTCGATCGTAACAATACCAGATACGCCCCCAAACTCGTCGGTGGCAATGGCCATGTGTAAACGCCTGCGCTGGAATTGCTTTAGCAAAAGGTTTATCTTTTTCGTTTCCGGAACAAAGTAGGCAGGGCGCATTAGTTTTTCAATATTGATCGATTTACCTAAACGCATGATGCTCAGGATATCCTTCACATAAAGTATACCTACAATGTTATCTATGTTTCCGCTGTATACCGGTAATCGCGAGTAGCCCTCATTAAAAATAACCTCCATTAGTTCATGTTCAGGGATACTCACATCAATGGCCACCATTTTAGTGCGCGGTACCAAGATCTGCTTCACCATACGCTCACTAAACTGGAAAACGTTTTCGATAAGCTCATGGTGTGTGTCCTGTAGGGCACCTCCCTCGGCGCTCTGCTCGAAAAGAAGCCTTAACTCCTCGGCACTGTGCACCTCGGCGCCATGCACTGCCTGTATACCCATGCTTCGAAGCACCATATTGGCCAGGCCATTAAGCAACCAGATAAACGGACTGAAAACCACATAAAAAAACCGCAGTGGATATGCTATTGCCAGCGATGTAGACTCCGGACGCTGAATAGCCAGTGATTTAGGCGCCAGCTCACCAAAAACGATGTGTAGCACAGTAATGATGGCAAATGAGATCGGAAGGGCTATGGTATGGGCCAGTTCCTCGCTTCCGCTAAAACCGAAGAACTCCATTACATTTATCACGATCTGGGCCACCACGCTCTCACCTATCCAACCCAGACCCAGTGAGGCTAGCGTAATACCCAGTTGGGTAGCCGAAAGGTATGCGTCCAGGTGGGTTAGCATACGTTGTGTCATTTTAGCCATGGTATTGCCTGCCTGGGCACGCAATTCTATCTGAGATGCCCTTACTTTAACAATGGCAAACTCAGCGGCCACAAAGAAACCATTAAGCAGAACCAGGAAAATGGTAAGTAGGATGTCTAATATCATAGTTATTTTGCTTGGCTTTTATGCAGCAAGAGGTAAAATTAACTTAAAATACGTGCTTGTGCTAGGTAGAAGATACAAAAGCGCAGCTATATATTAAAATTTATATTCTATAGCTTCTAAGTTTATACCCGACTGCAAAGTATAACTTACGAAAAAAATAAAGAGGTGCCTCACCGGGAGGCACCTCTTTATTTATGGGATACTTAACAGCAGTTAGAGGACTATTTGTTTAGAGAACGCTTCTGCGGTACTGAACAACTCGCGAGCATTGTCCTGAGAAAGCCGGGGCATAAATATCTTCTTTGCCTCAGCCTCAGTAATCACTTTGTAAGTTTCGGCTGTATAAGTATCCTGGAAGGGATTGCAAAAAGAATAAATGTACTCGTCAGCATACGTTCTGTACACAATATGGAAATTATGCCGCTCATCACGCACAAGCTTTATGGCCTTAAATACATTACTGTATACTTTGCCACACTCTGTCTTGATTAACAGTTCTTGCTGTGTTGCTGCAGTTTTCTCCATAGTGATAAATAGTTACAAATATTCTTTATATGATACACAATTTGCCGTTGTAAATAATTCCTTTTGATCTGCTAATAGTGCCTTTTTACCCGTAAAAGTCAAATTTTGGAGGGTGTAAGGCTTTGAATTCACTGTTAGTGTAATAATTTTATTTTATTTGGTACTTAACAACGCATATATATTAATATGGTTGTATTTATATGTAATAATTTTATAAAAATTATTATTAAATTGTTTTAAAGTGTGTAGTGATACTTTTTTATTTAGTATTTGAGCTTTACATAACCCCATCAGCAGAACCAGTTACTGATTGGTTTCATCCTAAATTGAATGTGAGGTTGATGTTTGACTCAGGTGATGTGTAAGATCAAGGGGGCGGGTTGTGTTGTAGGTTGTTGAAGCAGCGTTATATGTAGGAGTATGCTATTTGTATAGGCAAACCAGCGTGTTGTTTATCTGAATGGCACTGCTTATTGAGCGCATCCGAACAAAATTCCATACTTTTGCAGGGTAGGTGTGAACATTTACTGGCATACCTGCGGTTGATATTTTTGTACAAACAGCACAGAATCATAACATCATACATGAATAAGAAAGTGATGGCAAAAAAACTGGCAGCTACCTGGTTGCTGGTATTACTAATAGCATCCCTTGCACAGGCCCAGATACTGAAGCCCATAACCTGGAGCTACGACGTGTCTAAGAAGCAGGCAGCAGCTGGCGAGGAGGTCGAACTCATTTTCAATGCCCGCATCGACAAGAACTGGTACCTGTACTCCTCAGATTTTGACCCTGACCTGGGGCCGATGGTGACGGAGTTTAAGTTTCAGAAACATCCTTCCTATGAACTGGTGGGCAAGATTGTGCCTGTAAAGCCGAAGAAAAAGTATGATGACCTGTGGGAGGGAGAGTATACTTATTTCACAGGAACGGCCCAGTTCAGGCAGAAAATCCGTGTGCTGAAGCCGGATCTGCTGGTGAAAGGTACTTACGAGTACCAGGTGTGTTCTGATGTGTCGGGGCAGTGCATACCCTTCGATGACAGCTTTACCTTTACCGATAAACAGATAAGTATAACCGGAGAAGCGCTGCCGGCTGCAAAGCCCGGTGCCACGCAAAAACCGGATGCTCCAGCCAGGCAGGAAGCGCAGAATAAAATGCAACAGCCTGCCTCGCCGGCTTTTGGGACAACCAACGAGCCTGTAGACACCATTGGTATGCAGACTGAGGCAGGCACAACTGTGACAGAAGATACTACAACTGCGGCAGTGAAAGGCGAAACAACCACACCGGAGGCTATACCTGCTGTTTTATCTGAACCTGCCCCCGGCGATGAGGCAGAGGGCTTATGGTCATTTATGCTGATCGCGTTTGTGTTCGGTTTAGGCGCTTTGCTAACACCATGCGTTTTCCCGATGATCCCGATGACGGTGAGCTTTTTTACCAGCAACAGCACAAACAGGGGAGAAGGAATTTTTAAGGCCCTGGTTTATGGCGTTTCTATCATTGCCATTTATACTTTGGTGGGTACGGTGGTGGCCAAATTATTTGGGGCCGATGGGGCCAATTTCATCAGCACGCACTGGTTTCCTAACCTACTTTTCTTTGCAGTGTTCATCATCTTCGCGATGTCTTTTTTTGGCCTTTTCGAGATAACGCTGCCAAGCTCTTTCCTTACCAAAGTGGATGCCCAGGCCGACAGAGGCGGTTTATTGGGAGTTTTCTTTATGTCACTTACGCTTGTACTGGTGTCTTTTTCGTGCACCGGCCCGATAGTGGGAAGTATACTGGTGGCATCTGCCGGAGGTGAAACACTACGCCCTGTGGTGGGCATGCTGGGCTTCTCGTTGGCTTTTGCCCTTCCGTTTACTTTGTTTGCTGTGTTTCCGTCGTGGCTTAGCAGCCTGCCAAAGTCCGGTGGCTGGTTAAACTCGGTAAAAGTAGTGCTGGGCTTTATAGAATTGGCTTTGGCGCTTAAATTCCTGAGCGTTGCCGACCAGGTATACCACTGGGGAATACTGGATCGCGAAGTATACCTGGCCTTATGGATCGTGATATTTACCCTGATGGGTTTTTACCTGCTGGGCAAGCTTAAGTTCTCGCACGACTCGGACATCAAGTACCTGAGCGTACCGCGTTTGTTTCTGGCTTTGGCCACCTTTGCATTTGTAGTATACCTGATACCAGGTATGTTCGGGGCACCGCTTAAGGCCTTGTCAGGTTACCTGCCGCCGCAAACCACACAGGATTTCGACATAAATCAGATCATCAGACAGAATGGAACAGGAACAGCCATGGTAAGCGGCACTACGAACGAGCTTTGCGAAACTCCAAAGTATGGCGATTTCCTGCACTTGCCGCATGGCCTCAAAGGATACTTCGACCTGGAACAAGCAAAGAAATGCGCCGCAGCACAAAACAAGCCTATCTTTATCGATTTTACGGGCCATGGCTGTGTTAACTGCCGCGAGATGGAGGCCAATGTATGGTCGGACCCGGCGGTGCTGAAGCGCCTGCGAGAGGATTATGTGGTAGTGGCATTGTATGTTGACGACAAGACCGAGTTGCCGGAAAGTGAATGGTATACCAGCAGCTACGATAGCAAGCAGAAAACCACCATCGGTAAAAAGTATGCCGATTACCAGATCACAAAATTTAACGTGAATGCGCAGCCATATTATGTGCTGATGGACGCAGCAGAGAACGTGCTGGTAAAGCCTATCGCCTACGACCTGAATGTAGACAACTTTGTGCAGTTCCTGGATGCCGGCGTAGCCTCCTACAAAGCAAGGCACGAGCAGGTAGCCCAGAAGTAAGGCCTGTGATTAATGGAATTATACTGATGAGTATGACTCTTGTCCGAATTCATGTCAAGCAGTTTTTGTAGAGACGCAATATTTTGCGTCTCCTGCTATACCCAGACTTAGTCAATCTCTGCAAATATTAAGAGACGCAAAATATTGCGTCTCTACGGGTAAAAACAAAGAAGCCAGATTTGATATAATCTGGCTTCTTTATTTGTCGTGATACTTGATACGTGTATCGAGATACGTCTAAAACACCTATTTCGCTTCGTTGTAACGGCGAGTAACCTCTTCCCAGTTAACTACATTCCAGAAAGCGCTGATGTAGTCCGGGCGGCGGTTCTGGTAGTTCAGGTAGTAGGCGTGCTCCCAAACGTCAAGGCCAAGGATCGGCTGTCCGCCGCAACCTTCTGCGAATGGCATCAGGGTGTTGTCCTGGTTTGGTGTAGAACATACTTCCAGTTTGCCGTCTTTTACGCAAAGCCATGCCCAGCCTGAGCCGAAACGTGTAGCTGCCGCGTTGTTGAACTTCTCTTTAAACTGATCGAAAGAGCCAAAAGCCTCGTTGATCGCATCAGCCAGTTCGCCGGATGGTTGTCCGCCGCCGTTTGGCGAAAGGATAGTCCAGAACAGGTTGTGGTTGTAGTAACCGCCACCGTTATTGCGAACAGCTTTGTTGTCTTCTTTCACATTGCGCATGATCTCTTCGATGCTCATGTTCTCCATGTCAGTACCAGCGATAGCCTTGTTCAGGTTATCTGTGTAAGCCTGGTGGTGTTTTGTATGGTGGATTTCCATGGTGCGCGCATCGATGTGCGGCTCCAGAGCATCGTAAGCATAAGGTAGTTTCGGAAGTTCGAAAGCCATAGTTTTATATATGTTTTATGATTAAAAATGATATGACGTCACAAAGCTTTTACGTGTACGTCCTGGTACCAAAGTTAGTTAATTTCTTTTACCCGCAAAGAAGCTCGACATCAGATCGGCGCACTCCTGCGCCATTACGCCGCTTACCATCTCTGTTTTTGGGTGCAGCAGATTACCTACACGCCTATAACCGCGTTTGGGCTCCGATGTTCCGAAAACCACGCGTTTAAGCTGTGCCCAGTAGCTTGCACCCGCACACATCACGCAGGGCTCAACGGTAACATACAGGGTGCACTCGTGCAGGTATTTGTTGCCCAGGTACTCAGCGGCAGCTGTCAGGGCCAGCATTTCAGCGTGAGCCGTTACGTCATTCAGCTTCTCGGTTTGGTTGTAGGCCTTAGCGATAATGCGGTTATTGGCCACCACTACTGCCCCAATGGGTATCTCGCCTTCCTCAAATGCCTGCTGCGCCTGCCTGTAAGCCTGCTGCATAAAATGCTCGTCGCTGTGTATTGATAAAAAGTCTGTAGCCATAGGGGCAAAGGTATAAGTTGTACCGTTTTAATAAAGTTTTACTTTGAATAAGGGTATAAAGTATAAAATGTAAGAAGTATTGGCAGGGGCAGGTCGTGATGCAATGCCATCACCTTAAGGAAAACCTGTTGCTAAACGGCTCTTCTGGATTTGTAATCCAGAAGTACTTACTATCAGGATTTGTAATCCGGCCCTCTTCTTAAACCTGAATGAAAACTGAAATAGTATCAAAACGGATTACAAATCCTGATAGTAGCCAGGTTTCGGATTGCAAATCCGAAACAGCAATAAGATACTTAAATCCTAATTTGACGGCATTGGGTCCCGACCTGTCCATACGAAAAATAAAATACCTGCCAAAGCACCAAAAAAAAGCCTCCCTTTATACAAGAGAGGCTTTCAGTAAGTATAAAATTTGGGTTATACTTTGATCCTGATAGAACTCATGACATCGCGCATGGTTGGTTGCCAGTCGTTTTTAAGGGCAAAAGGCGCGTGCATGGTAAAGATTATCAGCTGGTTTCCTTTAATGGTGTATTGTATGATGCTGTACTTCTGAACCGGGGCCAAGTTTGTAGTTCCGCGTTCATCAGCTACTTTAGAAACAAACTCAAACACAATATACTGCTCACCTTTTATGTCCACGATCTCCTCACGGATAAAATCCACATCGGTAAATTTCTCCAGAAGGTTTGCCTTGTAAAACTCCTGCAGCATGTTCAGATCCTGAGCCCTGAACTGAGAGCGCTTCTGCGTTACGCTGAAATCAATCTGGCCATTTGGGCTAGTGTATACGGCAAGCGGTTTGGTAGTGGCCGGGTAACGGCGGGCAATGCCATCGTCGGGCATCGGCGTAAAATCACGGGGCAGCATTACCGAGATCTCCTTGCTGATCTGGGTCTTCTTTAATTTGGACTGGCCAAAAGTGGCGCCGGCCAGCATGATGATCACTAAAAAGGCTAAATATCGCATGTTCATAAATATGGAAAGGCAAAGCTATAAAAATATCAGGTAAGTTGGCAGTTACGCTGTTTTAGGTGCAATTACTTTGCCAGTTTGTTAAACGCAGACTTCACCTTAAAAATTCCGGAAGCACATCCTGTTGAGACGGTTGCCGTTATACTTTATCGGACAAGTATAACCAAAATAAAAAAACACTATGCTAGAAAACATTATCAGCCAGGTAAAAGGACAGTTGGCAGGCGAACTGCAGGATAAGTTTCAGTTGCAGCCGGATACTGCCAATCGCTCCGTAGACCTGGCCAAGGAAAACCTGATGGACGAGGTGAAAAGCAGAGCTACCAGCGGCGATGTTGGAGGTGTGATGAACATGCTAAAAGGCGGACAAGGTACTGCAGGAGCCAATAACATCATCAACAAGTATGTGTCTGACCTTACAGCCAAGCTGGGTATACCGGAAAGTATAGCCAAACAGGTGGCACCTTTCGCTATCAACTTTATCATGCAGAAGATCTCCGGAAAAATGGCCTCCGAAAACCTGGGGCAGTCGGATATACTGGGGAGCCTGGTAGGCGGAAACCTGAAAGATACACTCGGGAAAGGCCTTGGCGATAAGCTTGGCGGACTGTTTAAGTAAGCCAGAAGTATAAAATGAAAGAAGCCATACCCAGCAGGTATGGCTTCTCCTTAACGTCACGTAGATTTTTTAGTGCGTAAGGCAATTCTTACTTACATCTCACCTTAAACAAGCTTGCCTTATTGCCGGCGCTAGGTTAGCCCTCCGACAATGTCTTTGTATTATCTGATGGATTTCTGTCTATCAGAATATTGTATGGATCGATTCCGGCTTTGGCTGGTTTCTTATCCACAACGAACTCAAATTTATTTTCGCCGGCCTTCAGTCTGTGCTTTTTCAGGTAAAGCGGCTTATCCTGCCAGTGCCCGTTCACTTTCTGGCGGGCCAGCACGCCAATATCAACCCAGTCGTTCATAGTGGCCTCACTTTCAGAACCTAAACTATCTGCATAAAGTTTCTTAGCGTCAACAGTAAAGTTTACTTTATACTTCCCGTTTTTAAGTTTGGTGTATTTGGCCTCGGTGGTCTTGTTCTCGTAAAGCGTTATGTTTTCAAACATATCGGTTACGAGGTACTGCAACGAGTCTGGAGCGGCGGCGCGAATATACTGCATGAACTCGATAGAATTAGTATATGGTGCCTGCTGGAAAGCAACTTTTTTTATGTACTGCTGCAAAGCATCGTTCACCTTCTCCTCACCAATGTAGTCGGCCAGTGCATACATTACCAGGCTGCCCTTTCTGTAATGTATATAGCCTTGGTTCTCAACCCGGTAAAGCGGCAATTCTTTCTTGCTTTCTGCCGTTCGGCCAGTTAAGTATGAGTTTAACTCATACTTCAGGAATTTGTTCATGCGTTCTTCACCATATTCGTGTTTCATTACCATAAGAGCGCTGTACTGGCTCATGGTTTCCGACATCAGCACTGAGCCCTGCACATCGCCGCCAATAACCTGATGTGCCCACCACTGGTGCGCTACTTCGTGTGCGGTAACATAGAACGGGTAATCAATGTCTTCCGGGTCGTTGTCGTCCACGTCGGCAATAAAACCGATCGACTCAGAGAATGGAATAGTGTTAGGGAAAGCCTGTGCAAACGAGGCATAGCCCGGAAACTCGATGATACGAACCTGGCGGTGCTGGTAAGGGCTGAAATTGGTTGTAAAATAATCCAGCGACTTTTTAACGCCTTTCACCATGCGGTCCAGGTTATACTCGTGGCCTTTGTGGTAGTATACTTCAATTGCCACTTCTTTACCGTCTTTGCCAACCCACTTGTCTTTCAGCACCTCGTAGTCCGCCGACAGGAAAGAGTAGAAGTTCAGGATTGGCGCGTCCATTTTATAATGGAAATAGCGGCGTCCGTTTTCTGTCCATTCTTTCTGCAGGTAACCCGGTGCAATGGCGATCTGGTCGGGTACGGTGCTTACGGTGGCCTCAAAGGTAATCCAGTCGGCTTCGTTGCTGATGTAGGTGTTCTTGCGTGCCTCGGCATCGTTTACATCGGCCATGCGTGGTTTAGGGTCCAGGCCATGCTCTTTGCGTATATCATCGTCGCTCAATTCTACAGCCTCCTGGTAACCAATTTTGGGTAAATACTGGCTGTTAATGAAGGTGCCGTTATACACGATGTTGGTGTTGGAGCCGCTGTTTCGGAAGCCTTTGGTCTCATAAAGCAAGTCCATGTTCAGTTTTACAGAATCGCCGGGTTGCAGTGGTTGCTCCAGCCTGTAAATGTGGTAACCAAGGTCTGTATCGTTGAGCACTTGTTTCGCCTGCTTTGTAAACTCCAGTTGCTTTATCTCTAACTGGTCGTCCCACATTAAGTGGATGGAGTCGATGGGTTGCGCATGCTTGTTCTTGAGCCAGAAGTGGCCTTTAAAAGCGAACGCACGCTCATCAGGATAAATATCCACGTTTAGCTTTACATCGGTAATGCGTGGTTGCGGAATGCCGTCATACTTTTTGTAGGTTTTCTCGAACTCTGCCTGCCGTTTTTCCTGCTCATCAGAATTGCGATAGGTATTCAGTACATTGGTGTTATAGTAAATGTAGCCGCCAGTTACCATAAAAATAGCCATTGCAGCTCCGGTTACTGCCATTGTTGGCCTGCCTAGTTGCAATGCAGCCAGTTTAAAACGCCACTTGATCATCGACTCCGTGCCGCGCACCCACAGCATGTTGGCCAGTACGGCAAGTATAATGGCAAAGGCAGCCCAGTATACTTTGTAGATGGTAAACGGCCACACAAAATGACCGTAGCCGTTCATGGCAGAGTAGGTTATGCCAGGGTCGGAGTTAAAGCTGTAGAGGTTGTGTTCCCATCCAAGCTGGCCTTTAAAGATGTTCAGCAGGAAGTATACTACCATCACAAAATGGCCCAGGTACTTGTTGTTCACGATCACCTGTACCAGCATGGCAAGCACGCATAGCATCATGTATTCTACCAGTTGCAGGCCGAAGAGTCCTTTAAAGTATACATCCAGTTCGTAATTGTAGTAGCCCTTAAACGTCTGGATAACGATGCCACAGAACATGATCACGAAAAGCAATATTACCTGCACCAGCATCAGGGCAAGCAGCTTGGAGGCAAAAGGCACCCAATTTGGTATTGGTAGCGCATCATACATCTGGTTGATGTTGTTGTCACGCTCACGCCACACCAGTTCGCCGGCATAGAAAGTGATGATAATCAGGAAGAACAGGGCAAATGTTCCGTTGAGCACGGTAATTACAGTGGAAGTTACCGGGAAAACTGTGGTACCATACATTTTACCTATCTGGGTGCCCGACACAAACAGGAAGATGATGCCGGCTGTTACAATGGCAATAAAGTATACACTCTTGATAACGCCCTTAAACTCCAGCTTAGTGAGTTTCAGGAACTGCTGCCAGCTTAGGCTGAAAGAAAACTGCTGGCTTACCTTTGGCAATTTTAAACGCTCTGATGGCACAAAAGCACCGGCTGCTTCCGCGCTGCTTCGCTTACGGAATAGCTTTATACCTGTATTGGCAAACGAAAAGCTGAAGCGGAAATAGCAGAAAGCCAGTAATGCCAGCCCGATGCCTGTCCAGAGGGCACGGTTTGCGAGTATGTGTTCACTGAATGGCAGCATCAGCGTGTTACGTTCGGCAGTTGTCCAGTAGCGTTGGGTATAGTATATGGCAGATGCGCCAAGCGGGTCCAGCAGATTGGCTATGGTTTCGTTGTCGAGGTCGCCGGTAAGGCTGCTGGAGATTCCGTAAAGCACCAGGAAAATAACACCACCCACGTAGATTGACAGGGCACTGCGGGTAAGTGTGGCCAGCGTAAAGAAAATGGCCCCGGTAAATATAAGATTAGGGATGATGATAGTCAGGTAAGGCTGCAGGTACCACATTAGGTTGAAAGGTCCGATCTTTTCCGGCTCTACCCAAGGCATTACCGTTGCCGCCCAGGCGCCTACTGCCACGCCTAAAAACACAAACAGCGTGATCAGGAAAGAACCAAAAAAGCGGCCAAACAAATAGCCAGCCTTTGTAATAGGGGTGGTATAGTATAAGGAGTGCGTTTTGTGCTCGAAGTCTCGGAAAATGGGTGTGCCCATCATGGCAGAGGTTATCAGCACACCGAACCAACTCAGCAGCGTCACGATCCAGTTTATCTGGTACGGAGAGTTGGCATTCACCTTGCCGCCACTGGCATCGCCTATGATAACACCTCCGCCAAAAGCACCACCCAGCGCCAGCATTGCCAGAAAGGCCATCGCAAACAACAGCCCAAAGTATACGTAAGTAGCAGGCCGCTTCAGCCTGTACTTTAATTCGAAAAGAAATATCTCTTTAAACATCTTCTTAATAATTATGAATGATGAATTATTAATTATGCCCTGTCTCCCCAGTGGCAGTTGCCTAAGATTAATGCAGATTGATTAAACCCACCCCTGCCCCTCCCAAGAGGGGATTCTTACTTGCCTTACCACATTCATGAAGCTTGGCTACAGAACAGAGTCTGTTTTAAATTTGAGCGGGATTATAATCGTTCCACGATTCCCCTCTTGGGAGGGGCAGAGGTGGGTAAAACTGCTCTGATGGTTTAGTTAACAGCAATTACTTCAGCAGGCTCAAGGTGCTCGCCTTTTGTAGCCTCATGAATTCTGCTGAAGTACACATCCTCCAGGTTTGGTGCAACCGGTTCAAATTCTGGCCCTGGCTGTACATCACTTACTACATGTATAATGGTTTTGCCGGCAAATAGGCGAGAAGAGATAACCTCATATTGCAGTTGGTGTTGTACCAGTTCGTCTTTGTTGATGAATTTGCGCCAGATGCGGCCTTTCAGGTCGTCGATAACTTTTAGCGGGTCGCCTTCCAGCAATACCTCACCTTTGTTGATGATGGCGAAATTGCGGCAGAGGTCTGTAACATCTTCCACGATGTGTGTGGAAAGTATAACGATGATGTTCTCACCGATCTCGCTTAGCAGGTTATGGAAACGGTTACGCTCCGCCGGGTCGAGGCCGGCAGTTGGCTCATCTACTATAATGATCTTCGGATTACCCAGCAATGCCTGTGCAATACCAAAGCGCTGTTTCATACCACCGGAGTAGCCACCCAGGTTCTTTTTGCGCACGTCGTACAGGTTCGTTTGCTGCAACAGCGCTTTTACTACTTCCTGACGTTCTTTGGAGTTGCTAATGCCTTTAAGCACGGCAAAATGGTCCAGCATTTCTTCAGCAGATACCTTTGGGTAGACACCAAACTCCTGTGGCAGGTAACCTAACACCTTACGCATTTCCTCTTTCTGGTGCAGCACATCCAGGTTGCCCAGCATAATACTGCCCTGGTCCGCTTCCTGCAAAGTGGCGATAGTGCGCATCAATGATGATTTACCGGCGCCATTAGGACCAAGCAAACCAAACATGCCTTTCGGAATGGTTAGGTTGATGTTTTTCAGCGCCTTTGTGCCGTTAGGATAAGTTTTGGATAGGTTTTGAATGACTAGTTCCATAGTTAGTGTCTGTTTTAAGGTGAAACTTGCTAATAATCAATTAAATATTTCTTAGCAACCATTCAAAATAAACTATACTAACCTATACCTTTTATCGACCAAACAGGCTTGATTTCAATTTCTTATCTAGAAACGGGGTGAGATGTTGAAGCAAAAGATCAGCTTTAGGACTTGGCTGCCTGTAACAAGTATATTATTTTTGCTATGCTGTAGCTGCCACACCCTTTCTGCTGTAGCCTGTAACGAATGTCGGAATACCTGCAAAGTCTTTTCTTTAAGTTTCTGAAGTTTGGGATAGTCGGATTTTCCGGCCTGCTGCTGGATTTTGGCGTTACGTATGTGGCAAAAGAGAAGCTGCGCTGGAATAAGTATGTGGCCAACAGTCTGGGGTTTATACTTGCCACAGCCAGCAATTTTTACCTCAACCGCATCTGGACCTTCCGCAGCCTCGACCCTGAAATTGGCTGGCAGTACTCCAAGTTTTTGGTGGTGGCGCTGGTGGGTTTAATCTTAAACAACTTCATCATCTACGTCCTTTCCGATCGGCTGCGGTTTAACTTTTACGTGGCAAAGTTTTGCGCCATCGTTATCGTGTTCTTCTGGAATTTCTCCATAAATTACCTGTATACTTTTACGAGGTAATTAGAATCTGCTCTTCATAACCCTTTAAACTTTAACCACTCTATGTCATCAGTTTACAGAATTGCTGTGCTATTGGTGTTCTTTTCGTTTTTATTCGAAATAAACACTGCTTTCGCTCAAAAAGGATTTGAAGAATGGAATAAAAACTACAATTCGATAAATCTAATTGAGATTTTAAAGTATGAGCAGGAATATGCTGATAGTATTGATGTAACACTTGGGAAAAGTAATTATTACACCAGAATTGCGAAATATAGGTTCATGGCCACTTACTTGGGGGAGTCCAGAACTGTAGATACTGGAGTAATGCGCTCGATGTTAAATGTATTTAAATTGTTTGGAGGTAATATCGAAGCTATAAAAAATGATGTTAAAAATGAGTATCTGTTTCGGGTGGGTGATGTAACGTTCTGGGCTCCTATTCAAAGTCAACTAGAAAAGCCACTCAAGAAGGAGGTGAAAAAAGGGGAGTCTGTAAGATTATATTGCCTGTTTTTAAACGAACATTCAAGTAATGGTCTCTATAATTCTTTACTAATTTCAGAGTTTTACAAACATTAACCCTTTATTTAGCCGCTATCTATTCCTTTAAAGGTGTAAACACACCCCTGCACCCCTCTTGAGATGCAGGATCGTTTCATTCTACTATTTTCTGGCGCGAATCTCCAGATTCGTGACTTACAAATAAGGTTGAGTCTCCGACTCAACTGGCCCGGAGGGCCAATAGTACAGGTTGAGAGTATGGCTGCTTATGATCTAAGTATAGAATTTATTAGAATGAAACGCCCTGCTCTCAAGAGAGGAATTCTGGCAGGTGTAAACATCCCCCCTACACCCCCTTCGAAGGGGGACTTTTTCTGCATTACTGTTTTATGCTTTCTTTCCAGTTGCAGAATACAGCAGCTAAGAAGTGTCTATCCCAACCCCTATCTTAAGCGCACCAAAGCCAGATGTGAAACGATTGGCAAGCAAGACTGAGGATTAAAAGCAGCTAGTAAAATTGGCAGCAGATTAAAAATACGAAAGAATAAAGACTTACTTTCTGCTACCTCACCACCTCATAAATCTGCACATGCTCATCTTTGTGCACACGTGGGTTCAGGAAGTGTAGCACCCTGTCGTAGAGCGATGGCGTTATGGTATGTTCCAGTTTCAGGTTCGGGAAGAGGCTTCTTAAACGGGCCATGCGTTCTTCCATCTCATCAGTGCCCACTACCACAACATAATCCGGTTTGTAAGGCGTGGATTGTATGGCAGAGTCGAGGGCGGTTGTGGTTTTGTCACCGTTCAAAGTATAAATCATCACGAACTCTTCCGGTAGTGGCTTACGGCCTGCCAGGTAATCTTCCCATACCATGTCTTCATCAATAGTATAAAGGTCATAGTCTGCGCTTACATGGTTCAGGTAAAACAGGGGAGGGGTTTTAACGCTATGATTACCGAATTCCAGTACTACGGCATCCATGTTCGGTTTTTCAGATAAGTATATCAGCGGTGCTACACGGCTCTTTTTAGTATAGGTAAAGGCAAGGCCAACGGCAGCAAGTATATTAATCGTCCAGAAAAATATCCAGCAGGCAGCCAGTAGTTTACGGCGCTTATTCCAAAAAGCTGAGGTATGCACAAAATCCTGCCAGCCTATTACTCCCAGAATCATAATGAGTGGCAACAGCGGAAGTATAAATCGTTCCTGCTTGTTCGGGAACAGGGAGTGCGCCACAAAGAATATAAGACCGCCCCAGAAAATAGCAGGCGCCAGTTTAGCTGTACGGGAGTAGCCAAACAATAAAAACCCACTAACAGGCGGCACCAGGAAACCAAGTATGGTTAACAAAAATCGGTATACAGGCCCTGTGCTATAGTTGTAGGCATTCTCGGTGTTGTAAAGGAAGTAAGCTACAATAGAGTGGAATGGGTAATCGAAGTAGATGATGTCGATGGTGCCCTGTATGAGCAGTGCCGCTGACGCAAAACCCAGCAACAAGGCAAAGGCTTCTTTCCACTGCCTGCGGTACAGCAGCACCATGCCTGCTCCGGCTCCCATCAGCATGGTATGGTACCTGAATACAAAAGAGAGGGCGAACAAAGTACCTGCCCAGAAGTATGGCATCAGGAGTTTCTTCTTATCCTGCTCTGCACGCAGCATCAAGTAAAAAGCTGCCATTAACGGCGGAATGCACACCATCTCTACGAGGTTACGCACACTCATGAAAGGCATAAACCACATCAGCGCTAGCATCAGTCCTGCCAGCCTTGCGTTTGCCTTATTTGATAAACGCTCTGTGATCTTGTAGCCAAAGTATACGATGAGCAGCGAGTGAAGCCCATGCAGTATGCGTACCACGGTCATCTTCACCTCAGGGCTAAAAATGCCCATAGCTTCCAAAGTATAAAACAGGCCGTAGTGCAGCAGCACGTACAGCATGCTGTGGCGTGGTGGCATCGGCTCATTCAACCACAACGGAAAACCATCCAGCCAGCCCTGCGCAATCGTGATCACATCAAAATGGTCGTCACTGAACGCATAGCCCTTCGAGAAAAACGCGGCCAGCATCCGGATGGCAAAAGCAATCAAGAGTATAACCGACAAAGGCATCAGGTAGCGTTCCTGCGCAGGTTGTCCCAGTGTGTCGGCATCCGCGGTGAAGGCTTTAGCTACAGATGATTTTCGCGTAGTTTGCATAGGCTTGTGGTTGTGCAGGTGCAAATTTAAGGGTAATTAAAAAGAAATGGTGTTACCTTCGCTGTATAATTGCTTAACAGCCACTCAAAATTGAAAACAACTGAAACAACAAGTGTACAGAAGCCGAAGCGCGGTAAACGTACAAACAGGTTTGTAATCATAACGGCAATAGTAGCCCTGGCCATACTTGGCGTTTTGTATTATCCGTTTGGGCTGGGCCAGAAAACAGATTCGGAGGTATTGGTGTTGGGGCATGCCGGCTCCGGTTTTATGTCGCCGCTAAACCCGTTTAACCCGTTGCCGGCCAATAGTATGGCTTCCATTGTAAAAGCCATGGAAGAACACGGTGCCGATGGGGTTGAAGTGGATGTACAGCTTAGCCAGGATGGAGTGCCTATACTTTACCACGACGTGGACCTTAGCTCCATGACAGATAAGAGTGGTTTGATTGAGAACCACAAAGCCGCCGATGTGATTGGGCTAAAGTATAAAGGAGGCTTCTTCTACGAGCTTTTCCATGACGAGGAGATCATCACTATGGAGGCCATGCTGCAGCGCTTTGCCACATACCCGGAGTTGCCGGTACTACATCTGGATCTGCGCAACTATAACCCGGAGCGTAATTTATACTATGCTCGATCAGTGCTGGCGCTTTTGCAAAAGTATAATTACCCGCTCGGGAAGTTGATGTTCATTTCGCATGACCCTGCATTTCTGGATGCTTTCAGGCAGGTAGCTGCGGAAGCTCCTTTAATGTTCGATTCTGAAAATGAGTTTGAGAAAGACATGCAGATAGCCATCGAAAATAATTTTCATGGGATATGTGCGAATGGCAAAGCGGTAACTCAGGAGCAGGTAGAACGTGCTAAAGCGCAGGGACTTCAGGTGGCGCTTTTCGGTGGAAAATCCCGCTCAAGCATTTCTAAAATGATAGCCCTTAAGCCGGATGCCATACAGGTAAACAACGTTGCCGCTATGGTAGACCTGCTTAAGTAAACAACTTAGGCTTTGTTAAAGTAAACTCGTAAATACAATTTCTTACATTTGCATAAAACTATACAAGATACTATGCTCCGATCTCATACTTGCGGCGAATTGCGCCTCGACAACGTTGGTGAAGAAGTAATTTTAACAGGATGGGTACAGCGTATTCGTGATAAAGGCGGTATGCTGTGGGTTGATTTGCGTGACCGTTACGGTATTACGCAGTTGACTTACGAAGAGGGTGTTTCGCCACAAAATCAGATAGATCAGGCCCGTACGCTTGGCCGTGAGTATGTTATTAAGGTTGTAGGTAAAGTTGTTGAGCGTTACTCTAAAAACGACAAGATTCCTACCGGCGACATCGAGATCGTGGTGCATAAGCTGGAAGTGCTGAATCCTGCCAAGTTACCGCCTTTCCTGATCGAGGATGAGACGGACGGAGGCGATGACCTGCGTATGAAGTACCGCTACCTGGACCTGCGTCGTACGCCTGTGCGCCGCAACCTGGAACTGCGCCACCGCATCATGCGCGCCACACGCAATTACCTGGACAACCACTATTTTATCGAGGTAGAAACGCCAGTACTTATCAAATCAACGCCGGAGGGTGCCCGCGATTTTGTGGTTCCAAGCCGCATGAACCCGGGTGAGTTTTATGCCCTGCCGCAGTCTCCGCAGACCTTTAAGCAGTTGCTGATGGTGTCTGGCTTCGACAGGTACTACCAGATCGTGAAGTGTTTCCGCGATGAAGACCTGCGTGCTGACCGCCAGCCGGAGTTCACCCAGATAGACTGCGAAATGTCGTTTGTGAAGCAGGAGGATGTGCTGAACATGTTCGAGGGTTTTATCGCGCACCTGTTTGAAAAAGAAAAAGGTATAAAACTGGGCAAGCTGCCACGCATGACTTACGCTGATGCCATGAAGTACTATGGCTCTGATAAGCCAGACACGCGTTTTGAGATGCGTTTCGTGGAGCTGAACCACTTAGTAAAGAACAAAGGCTTTAAAGTGTTCGACGATGCGGAACTGGTAGTAGGTATAAACGCTAAAGGCGCAGCCTACTATACCCGTAAGCAACTGGACGAACTTACAGATTTTGTGAAGCGTCCGCAGATCGGGGCTACAGGCCTGGTTTATGCCCGCGTGAACGAAGACGGGACCATCAAATCATCTGTAGATAAATTCTACTCTCCAGACGACCTGCAGCATTGGGGCAGCGCGTTCCATGCAGAGCGCGGCGACTTGTTGCTTATACTTGCCGGTGAGAAAAATAAAACCCGTAAGGCCCTGAATGAGCTTCGCCTGGAAATGGGTGAGCGTTTAGGTCTGCGTGATAAGAATGTGTACTCTCCACTTTGGGTAGTAGATTTCCCACTATTGGAGTGGGATGATGACTCAAAGCGTTTCCACGCCATGCACCATCCGTTCACTTCACCAAAGCCAGAAGATATTGAGCTGATCGATGACCGTCCGGGGGATATTCGTGCGAATGCCTACGACATGGTAATTAATGGTGTGGAAGTAGGTGGAGGTTCTATCCGTATCCATGACCGCAGGCTGCAGGAGCAGATGTTCCGTTTGCTTGGTTTCTCACATGCAGAGGCTGAGGCTCAGTTTGGCTTCCTGATGAGCGCTTTTGAATACGGTGCTCCGCCGCATGGTGGTATTGCCTTCGGTTTTGATAGATTATGCTCTCTGTTTGGTGGTTCCGAGTCAATCCGCGATTACATTGCCTTCCCTAAAAACAATTCGGGCCGCGATGTAATGATCGATGCTCCTTCCCCAATTTCGGATACGCAGCTGGAAGAATTACACATAAGAATGAAAGGAGTACCGCACCAGTAACAGCAGTTCTTCAACATACATTAGCAAGGCCTGCTCCAGAAAATGGGGCAGGCCTTCTTGTTTATCCACAAATCCACAGTTATTCACCTGACATTTGTTGATAACTGTGGATTTGTGAGGTTGGTTTATACTTTATAAAAGAGATTTTATACCTTTTACTTTTATCTTTTGTGGATATGTGGATAAGTAACGTTGATAAGTGTGGTGTATAACTCTGATGTGCTGTTACACAGAAAGTTTACAGGAATGGGTCTTGGCGAAAATCTTTAGGTGAATGGAAATCTTATAACTATATTGGTTTTGAATTATTCGATAAGTATAAATCTGATTGTAAAGATGAAGGTATCTATCTGCGTTTATGATATTTGAGGTCATATTCTCTTCGTTTGTTTTCGAATTCATTGGAGCCTCAGCCAGATGGATTGCCAATTACCTGGCCAGTAAAGTTACTGGTAAAGAGCGCCGAGGATTTGATGCGTATTGGGAAGGGAGGAAAAGGTCAGGTCATGTTGCTAAGACAAAAAATGCCATTTATAACATTAATATTGGCACGTTAGTGCTTGTGGGAATTTTACTAGTATTGGTTTACTTATCAAACAGGATGTATTATAATTGATTACTTTTTTGGTAAAGCCTTAATTATCCTGTTGTTGGCTGATAATGTAACCGTGCTATCTGAGGAACAAATAACCCACAAATTAACTAAGACCGTTGTAGCCAACAAGACGCAAAGTATTGCGTCTCTACGATCCCAATCACGCATAATGAAATCAATTTACCTGTAGCCAACAAGACGCAAAATATTGCGTCTCTACAGAAACTCTAATAACGAACAACCAGTAACCAATAACCAAACTAGCCGGAAATGTTCATGCCAAGTATAATATCCCGGTTTACCCGCTGTACATCATCTTGCATTACTGGGCTTACTAATCCACTACCACCTTTCTTTTCTAATTGATCTTTGATTCGCTTGGTCAGCATTGGGTCATCCTCGAATAGTATGTCGTCGATGTAATACTCATTGGCCAGTTGTGGTTCCTTTACCAGCATGTGTATATGCTGAGGGTTTCGGCCATTGGGATAAGAAGCGGGACGTATCGTATAGATAGTATACTTTCCCTGCTTATCTGTTTTCACCCATCCTCTGATATAACCGTGTCTTCTGGCTTTGGGGTTTAGTCCGGGTTTATCAGCATATACTCCTTTTTCGTTGGTTTGCCAGTAGTAAAGTATAATATTCGGGGCAGGTGTCTTTTTATCAGATTTATAAACTGTTCCTGTCACGATAAGCTTTTGACCTGCGTTAGTATGCCACGCTGCGCTGGTGTCCACGGCATTTATACTTTGTGGCATATCTACATACATCAGTTCACAGGTTTCGCAGCGTCCTCCAATTCTCTGCCCTGACTGCACCGTTGTATCAGTCTCGGTAGGTGTAGTGCCTTGATTGTTGCAACTGGCCAGTACCAACAGCAGCAAAAAAGTTGATCTGATAAAAGTATAAACATTGCCCATGAGAACAGTTTTTGTAGACAGCAGTAGAGGTTATACTTTGTTTTACTGATGTCGGAACCTAGTTGTTTTTTACTATGGCATAAAACAAAAGAGGCTGCCTGTTTGGGCAGCCTCTTTTGTTTTATTTTATTTTCTTGGTTCTTACAGAATATTGCTCATCAATGCTGGAGCAACGCCCAGAAGAATGGTAAGAACTGTGATAAAGATCAGTGTAAATGATGCTATACCGCTCACACTTACTTTCTCGTAATTAGCTGCCGGCTGCATGTACATGGCAATTACCACGCGTAGGTAGTAGTAAATACCCACCGCCGCAAGCAACACAGCTATAATTACCAGCCAAAGCATGCTGGCATCCTGTAGCACAGCTGTAAACACGAAGAACTTGGCAAAGAAGCCGGCTGTCAACGGGATACCTGCCAAAGAAAGCATGGATACCGTCATGGCAAATGCCAGCAATGGGTTTGTTTTTCCTAATCCGTTAAAGGCTTCATACTTGTCCGATCCTTTCTGGTCAGATACCAGCATCAGTACACCAAAAGCAGTAATGGAAGCAGTGGCATAAGCCAGCGAGTAGAACAGGATAGAAGATGCTGAGTTACCGTTAAAGGCGATAAGCGACATGAGCAGGTAACCCGCATGCGATATACTTGAGTAAGCTAGCATACGCTTTGCGCTTGTCTGGATAACGGCACCAATATTACCAACCACAAGTGTTAATACGGTAATGGCTATTAATGTCGGGAACCAGGTGGCGTATGAAGCTGAGAAAGCGGCAGCCATTAATTTAAAGAAAGCGGCCACGCCAGCAGTTTTAACCACCGTTGACATGAAGGCAGTAAAGAACGTTGGCGCACCCTCGTACACATCCGGCGTCCAGAAGTGGAACGGCGCTGCAGAGATTTTGAAGGAAATACCTATCAGAAGTAGTAATAGGCCAAGTATAAACATGCCGTTCATTACACCACCCGTGGCAATTTGTGCGGCGCCAATTTCTGTGATGTTAAACGAACCTGTTGCTCCGTAGATCAATACAATGCCGAATAGCAGTATGCCCGTAAAGAAAGCTCCCATCAGAAAGTATTTCAGAGCAGCTTCGTTAGAGCGCAGGCTTTTCTTATTACTACCGGCTACCACATACATTGCAATGGAAAGGATCTCAATTCCTACGAAAAGCATCAGCATGTTTTCATAGCTTACCATCATGATAGCTCCTACCAGAGAGAAGAGCAACAAGCTGTAATATTCGGCCAGGTTAGAGTCACCTTCACGCACATAGCGCTGAGAGAACGGCAACAATAGCAACGTAGTCAGTGTCATGATGCCTGTAAATGCCACCGCATAGTTATCCATGGTAAGCATGTTGTTGAAGTAGCTCTGCGTGTTGTTCCAGCTAAGCAGGTTAACACCGAACACTACCGCCAGAAACAGTAGTGCCAGAGGCAACAATATCCTCTTAGACTTCAGGAACCCTATAAACAGGTTCGCGATGCCAAATACGGATAGAAGTATAATCGAAGTCATGTCGTCGTATTTCTGATAAACTCGTTATTCTATTCTTTTGCTGTCTAGCGCTTAATTATGCTTAACAGATTAATAACAGCAGGCTCTGAAATGCTCAGGAATGTATTTGGGAACAAGCCAATCCAGAACACCATGATCACCAATGGGATCAGTACAGCTTTCTCATTGAAAGTCAGATCTGAGAAATTTTCTGTAGCCTCAGACTTTGTACCGAACATAACACCCTGGAACATACGCAGCATATAAACCGCACCAAGTATAATGGTAAGTCCTGCAACGGCACCGAAGTAGTTGTTATACTGGAACACACCAGCTAACAGCAGGAACTCGCCAATGAAGCCGTTAGTGAGGGGAAGAGCAACTGAACCCAGCATCAGGATCATAAAGAAGATCGAAAGTGCTTTCGCATTTTGTGTGATACCTCCCAGGCTGGTAATCTCTCTAGTTTTTGTTCTGCTAAAGATGATATCGATGATGAAGAACAGACCTACTACGTTGATACCGTGGCTTAGCATCTGTATCATACCACCTTGTAAGCCTTGCATGTTTAAGGCAAAAATACCGGCAGCAATTAAACCAACGTGCGCAATGGAAGAGTAAGCGATCAAACGCTTCAGGTCGCGCTGGCGGATGGCGATGATAGAGCCATACACGATGCCGATAATGGCAAGTATAAGCACCAGTTCTGACCACTGGCTAACACCCATAGGCACTACTGGTAGTAACCAACGGATCACGCCATAAATACCCATTTTCAGCATTATGCCTGATAGAAGCATGGTAGCTTGTGTAGGAGACTCTGTATAAGTATCCGGCTGCCAGGTATGGAACGGGAAGATCGGCATTTTGATGGCAAATGCGATAAACAGGAACCAGAAGATCCAGCTCTGCTCACCGGTGCTTAATGCCAATTGGTAAAATGCGTTTATGTCAGATGAGTGGATACCAGGTGTTTGCAAGTATAAGTATACAAAAGCGGCCAGCATGAAAAGAGAACCAAAGATAGTGTATACAAAGAACTTGAACGTAACCTTGATCCTGTTCTCACCACCCCAAACCGCTGCGATAAAGTATACCGGAATCAGGGCAACTTCCCAGAAGAAGTAGAACACGAACGCATCCAGAGCCACAAACACCCCGATAAGGCCAGTTTGCATGAACAGGATCAGTGCATAGAACACATTCGGGTTTTTATACTCATGCTTGAAAGAAGAGAGCACGATCAGCGGCACCAGGAATGTGGTTAACAACACCATCAAGATGCTGATACCGTCCATGCCGATGCTGAAGTTTATGCCGGCGCTCTCCACCCACGGAAAGCTAAGTGCCATTTGTGTTGTGCCGTTTTGGGAATCGAAGCTAGATACAGCGAATAAAGAAAGAGCGAACTCTACCAACGCTGCAATAAAAGCCACTTTCTTGGCGCCATCACCTTTAATCAGCAGCACCAGTAGTGCAGCTAAGGCAGGCCAGAAAAGTAAAAGAGCTGTAATCATCTTCTTAGAACCTTATCCGATAAAGAAGTTTAAAAATAGAATCAGAACGATGCTGAACACCATTACTACAATATAGAAGCCTATGGCACCGCTTTGCGCATAGCGCAGTGTGCGGCTGCTTTGCATTACCAGTTTGCCGAAGCCATTCACGATACCGTCTACAACGATCACATCCAGGAAACGGTGGAAAGCAGTGGACATCCACATTACCGGACGCACAATAATAGTGTCGTACAGTTCGTCGATGTAATATTTGTTATAGATCAGGTTATGGATAGGAGATAAACGCTCACCTTCTGCAGCTGGCACAGTTTTCTTGCTCACATACATCACGTAAGCAATCAGCGCAGCAATTACCGCAACACCCACCGATAGGCCCATCAGCATCCACTCTGTAGCGTGGTCCAGATGAAGCGGAGCTACCGCAGCAGCGTTGGCTACTTGTGCATAATCATAAATAGGAGCAAGGTAATTCTGAAGGATATGGTTACCTTCCCCGAAAACAGCCGGAATTCCAAGGAAACCACCTACCGTAGAAAGTATAGCCAGCACGATAAGTGGCAATGTCATAGAGATAGGTGACTCGTGCAAGTGGCTTTTCTGAGACGCTGTACCGCGGAACGTTCCGAAGAAAGTAAGGAACACCAGACGGAACATGTAGAAAGATGTCATGAAAGAGGCCAGCATACCTAAGCCCCACAGTACTTTATTGTGCTCCCAAACATGTGCCAGCAACTCATCTTTAGAGAAGAAACCAGCAAAAGGAGGTATACCGGCAATGGCCAGTGTACCGATCAGGAAAGTAATAAAGGTAATAGGAAGGTATTTTCTAAGGCCACCCATGTTACGGATGTCCTGCTCGTTGCTCATGGCATGGATCACAGAACCAGCACCCAGGAACAGAAGCGCCTTGAAGAATGCGTGTGTTAAAACGTGGAAGATAGACGAAGAGAACGCCATCACGCCAAGTGCCAGGAACATGTAACCCAACTGCGATACAGTAGAGTAAGCCAGTACCTTTTTAATATCATTCTGAGCCAGACCGATAGTGGCTGCTAACACCGCCGTTGCCACACCCACTATAGCGATGATCTCTAAAGTAGTAGGAGCCAGCGCATATAGTACGTTTGAACGCAATACCATGTAGATACCAGCCGTAACCATGGTTGCCGCGTGAATAAGGGCAGAAACAGGCGTAGGACCTGCCATCGCGTCTGGTAGCCAGGTAAACAACGGAAGCTGAGCACTTTTACCCATAGCACCTACAAACAGCAGCAGGGTAATCGCGATCATGATATTCGTATCAATACCACCTGTAAATCGGGCTGCCTCTGCGAAAACCTGCGGATAGCTTACCGAGCCGAATGTGATAAAGATCAGGAATATGCCCAGCAGGAAGCCTAAGTCACCGATACGGTTCATCACGAAGGCTTTCTTGGCCGCATTGTTATAGTTTGTGTTCTTGTTCCAGAAACCGATCAGTAAGTAGGAGCAAAGGCCCACGCCTTCCCAGCCCACGAACATCATCACGTAGTTAGAGCCCATCACAAGCAACAACATTGAGAACATGAACAGGTTGATGAAAGCGAAGAACTTACCAAAGTTCTCGTCGTGGCTCATGTAGCCGGCCGAGTACAGATGGATAAAGAATCCGATACCCGTTACCATCAGCATCATCAGCAGTGTCAGCTGGTCGATCAGAAACGAGAATCCGATCTGCAAATCAGCTACGGACACCCAGTTGTAGAAATCTACAGTATAGGCGCGGCTGCCGTTTGCAATGAAGTCGAGGAACAGGTAAATCGAAATAAGGAAAGAGGCCAGCACGGTGCCACAGCCTATCATGCTTACCAAGCCATTTGCCAGTTTACGGTTGCCTAGGCCATTCAGGATAAAGCCCAGCAGGGGCAGTATCGGAACAAGCAGACAAAGTAGTGCCATCTCCTGGTTGCTAATCGGCATTACAATTTCTTGCATCTGTATAAGTGTTTAAGCTATTCAGGGTTAAAATGAGGGCGTTACCACTTCAGGTAGTTTAAAACCTGTACATCTGTGGATCGGATGTTGCGGTACGTCATTACAATAATGGCAAGACCAACGCATACTTCAGCCGCTGCCACAGCCATGATAAAAAACACGAAAACTTGTGCATTGGCGTCGGCTCTGTAAGCAGACAGGGCAGTTAGCAAAATGTTTACGGCGTTAAGCATAAGCTCCACGCACATAAAAATTACGATCGCATTGCGGCGGGTAAGCACCCCGATCACACCAATCACAAACAGGGCAGTACTAAAGAACATGTAGTACTCCAACGGAATGGTTCTGATTACCTCAGGTATTTGGTTCATCTTGTATGGGACTGAACGTATTACTGTTAAATTACTGTCCAAAAATCAAGTCGCAAAGTTACCCCCATTTTTGTAAAATCCATAACTTATTTCCACTCTTCTTTACTTATTTAGGTGGTTGGTTTTGTCCAAATCGGGATAAGGCTGGCACTTGTTTTTTTCATGGTAGTAACAGCACGCAAGCATCGATTAAATTGTGATTTTTATACTTTTAGCTGCTGATTTCGTAGCTAAGCTTAATCCTGAGATATATTTAATATGCCATATAAGCATCTGTTCATATTTGTTCTTATACTTTCGCTGGCCAGTGCCTGCAGCTCCGGCGAAAAGGCCTCTCAACCTGCCATTGCCCCGGCCCCTGAGATCACACCCAAGCTAAAAGTTGATGCCGCTATACTTTCTTCTAAAAGTTACATCAATCTGCCTTCTGCATCCGGCCTGGAGAATGTGGGTAACAGGTACTTTATACTTAGCGATGATTCTCCGTATTTGTACCAGCTTAATGAGCAGCAGAAAGTAACTAAAAAGTATGCCTTGATTGATACAAGCGCTTTTAAAGGTGGCCGGATACCTAAAGCCATCAAGCCCGACCTTGAAAGTATGAGCCAGCTTATTTATGGACGCGATACGCTTTTGTTACTGCTTGGGTCTGGCAGCGCGGCTACCCGTAATGGCGGATTTTTGGTGAATGTAACGGGGAACTATGCTGTTCGGCCACTGGACCTTACCCGGTTTTATACTTTCCTGAAGCGTGTGCTAAAGATAGAAACCGATGGCATACTGAATATTGAAGGCCTTGCTATCGACAAGGCGTATGCCTACTTATTACAGCGCCCTTTTGGAGGCAGGCCAAATGTGTTGTTCCGGTTTAATGCAGATGACTTTAAGGATTTTATACTTAGAGATGGGCCTATTCCGGCTGTGGCTGTTTACCATTTTGATCTGCCTGCCCTGAATGGTGTGCCTTCCGGTTTTTCAGGGGCCTTCGCGCTAGGGGATAAACTGTTTTTTACTGCTTCCGTGGAGAATACACCGGATGCCATTCAGGATGGAGAAGTGTTGGGCAGCTTTGTAGGTATAATTCCGCTGCGGGATCTGCCTTATGCCACAAATCCTGCCTCGCCCTTACCTGTACCTGTTGCACAGCTTAAAGCTTCGGGAGGCACAGCTTTTAAAGGAAAAGCGGAATCGTTGGTTGTGACTGAATTGGTAAAAGATAAGAAGTATAAAGTGGTTATTGTTACCGATGATGATCAGGGTAGTTCTGAAATGCTGGAGGTAGAGTTATATGTGCAGAAGTTATAATCTGTGAGTTTCATTAATGTTACCATTAAAAAATTTTGTACTGTTTCTTTCAGTTATTTATATTTAGTGAATATTCATCCTTAGAATCATACCATGATAGCAATAAAAGTGTTAAGAGTTGGCTGGCCCTATATTCTCTTTCTATTTATACTTCAAGCGTGTACAAAACCACCTGTTACTGAACTGGCAGCAGAAGATTTTACAGCGGAGGAGATCATAGCATTATCTAATAAGTCTATCGCTGATATCAGTATCATTAATTATGATGTAAAGTATATTCGTAAATCAATGATGAGCGATGATACATCTACTTTCACCAGCAACTGCACTTTGATGAGGGACACATCAGATATATTACTGGGATTTAAAGCTCATATGGTTGGTAAGGGTTGGGAACAAGTGTATACTGGGGATGAGGCTTATAATATAAGTCATGAAGATAAATTAGTTTATGTCTATGACCCAGTCAGAGATGGTATAAAGTCGCTTACAGGGCATGTTATCAGGTACATGATAGTTGACAGACTTATTAAAGGGTTTGATGTTTCAGCTTTAACAAATGCTCCTGCTGTTCTATCGCGCAATTTGCAGGAAGAATCTCCTGAGTTTTATGTAGTATCTCGTACTAGACCACCTCGTCAAGAAAGCGGTTTTGACGGCGATACTTTAAAGCTCTGGATAAATAAGACTACTTTTTTACCCGAAAAGGTTATGTACATTACAACAGACAATGGTAATTCTCAATATGAGAGTACAGCATTGTCTAATATTGTAATCAACGGAAGTAATCAGGACACTCATTTTAAAGATTTAACCTTTCCACAAGACTATAAAATAGAGTATTATCAGCCGCTTCTTATTTCTGATTTGAAAACGCTTGAGAAAGGTAGTATCGTACCCGACGTAACAATGTATAATTTCCAAGGTGACGAGGTAAAACTATCTGATTATAAGGGAAAGGTTGTTATTCTGGACTTTTGGTATTTATCATGTTATCCTTGCCTGCAGGCAATGCCACATCTGAATACGCTTTATCAGAATTATACTTCTAAAGGGCTGGTCGTATTAGGTATAAATTCCAAAGATAATCCTTTAAGAAAAGAAAAGATTTTGAACTATTTGTACCGAAATGATATTAAATATCCCACTTTACTGGCTTCTGAGGCAATAGACAATGCTTTTCTAGTTAAAGCTTATCCTACACTTTATGTAATTGGTGCAGATGGTAAAGTTTTGGCTTCTCATATAGGATTTAACGATAAGATGATTTCAAAACTAGAGGCGGTTATAGCCCCTGCTTTAAAATAGCGCAGGGGCTATAACCGCCTCTAAATATCAAAACCTGATGGTGTTCTTTAGAAATGCTGCTCGCCGGTTTCTTTCTTGCCAAGCATTACTGCACCCACCATGGCAACCAGGAACAGAACAGATGCCAGCTCGAACGGCAGCAGGTACTCTCTGAACAGCACTGCGCCCAGGTTCTCCACCATACCGATCTGTGAATTGTATGTGTCCGGGTTATAACCTGCGATTTCCACATCTTTCAGGGCTGCGATCATTATCACAAACAGCAAGCCACCAGCCACTGTGCCGGCTATTTTGCTTAGAGTGGATGTCTTAATGCCCTTGTCGGAGTCTTTGCCAAGGTTCAGGAACATGATCACGAACAGGAACAACACCATGATGGCACCTGCATAAACGATGATGTTCACGGCGGCCAGGAACTGTGCGTTAAGCAAAATGTAATGCCCTGATATGGTAAAGAACGTAATGATCAGGAATAACACGCTGTGCACCGGGTTTTTAGATATGACCACCATTAAAGCGCAAAGCAGCGTAAGCGAACTCAGGAAATAGAACAGGTTCTCTGTCATCGGGTTATTTCGTTTCTGTGGTTTTCAGAGGCTCAACCAGGCGGTCTTTGCCGTAAATAAATTCATCGCGCTCGTAACGGGCAGGCGCAATCTTATCATCCTGCAGGAAAATGGCCGCTTTCGGGCAAGCCTCTTCGCACAATCCGCAGAAAATGCAGCGCAGCATGTTTACCTCGTAAGTTACCGCATACTTTTCCTCACGGTAGAGATGCTCTTCACCCGCTTTACGCTCTCCGGCCGTCATGGTGATGGCCTCGGCAGGGCAGGCTACTGCGCACAAACCACAGGCTGTGCAACGCTCAGCGCCCTTTTCATCGCGTTTTAACACGTGCAATCCACGCCAGTGCTCGCTGCGCTCACGCGTTTGCTCCGGGTACTGTACAGTTGCTTTCTTTCTGAAGAAGTGCTTTATCGTGATACCAAGACCTTGTGCAATAGCAGGAAGATAGGCCTTCTCCGCGAAGGTCATTTCCCTTTTCTGCACTTTCTTGCTTCTATTTGATAGTGGTTCCATCTCTATTTCGATTATGATCGTTACCTTATACTTTTATACTTGAACAGGTATGCTACAGGCAACATTCAAATTTCGGTACTATAGTTTAAAATAAGTAGTCTTTCAGCAGTATTCCGCCACCTGTCAGCAGGATGTTCAGGATTGCAAGCGGAATCAGGATCTGCCAGCCCAGCTTCATCAGTTGGTCATAACGGAAGCGCGGAAGCGTCCAGCGTACCCACATAAAGAAGAAGATGAACATGAATATTTTAGCGAACATCACACCTACACCTACCAGCGTTACCACGTTGTTGGCTAATACCGGATCAGCGATCGACTGGCGAAGCTCCTCCATGAACGGGAAGTTATAGGCACCAAAGTATAAAGTTGCCATTACTGCCGATGCCACAAAGATGTTGATGTACTCGGCAAACAGGTACATACCCAGTTTCATGGAGCCATACTCTGTGTGGTATCCGCCGATAAGCTCGGCCTCAGACTCTGGTAAGTCGAATGGTGTACGGTTTGTTTCTGCAAAGGCACACACCAGGAAAATGATAAAGCCAAGCGGCTGGTACCAGATGTTCCAGTTAAAGCCCTGCTGCTGCTCCGCGATCTCACGAAGCGACAACGAGCCTGTCATCATCAGCACCGCAATAAGCGAAAGGCCCATGGCCAGTTCGTAGCTAATGTTTTGTGATGCAGCACGGATTGCTCCAAGCAGGGAGAATTTGTTGTTAGAAGCCCAACCACCGATCATCAGACCATAAACACCCAGCGATACCACGCCAAAGATGTACAGTACGCCTATGTTTACTTCAATGGCTTGCAACACGATCTCATGGCCGCCAATAGTCAGGGTGTCTCCAAAAGGAATCACGGCACTGGACATGGTAGCTACCAGCATCGCAATACCCGGACCAATAATGAATAAGGCTTTGTTAGCTCTTGAAGGTATAAAGTCTTCTTTGAAGAACAGCTTTCCGGCGTCTGCCAACGGCTGCAGCAAACCCAGCGGACCCGCACGGTTCGGGCCAACGCGGTCCTGGATGAAGGCAGCTATTTTACGCTCGAAGTATGTTGAGTAGGTAGCTATCAGCAGGGTGATGCCGAATATCGCCAGAATGTAAATCGCTTTATATAATAGGTCTACAGACTCCATTTCTTATTCCTGTGGAAGGTTTTTCTTGGTGGATACTGGTAAGTTTGGAACGATCGGCACGTTAACAACCGGCAATTCGTAGTGGTTAGCCGAGATAACAGAGCCTCTGTCGATGTGGCGTGGGCCTTCGATTGTCCAGTCTTTCACCTCTTTCTTGTCAAAGCGGCAGGTATTACAGATAAACTCTTCTACCTCAGCATACTGATCTTTGCGGGCCGTAACACGCAATACTTCTTCGCCACGCGTCCAAAGTGTTACTTTACCAGAGCAGGTAGGGCAGTCGCGATGCGCATCCATAGGCTTGGTAAACCAAACACGGTTCTTAAAGCGCCACGTCTTATCTGTTAAGGCACCCACAGGGCACACATCGATCACGTTACCTGAGAACTCGTTATCGATCACATTCTCAATGTAGGTTCCGATCTCAGCGGCATCGCCACGACCCAATACACCATGCACGCGGTTCTCAGCGATCTGATCCGCAGTATACACGCAACGGTAGCACAGGATGCAGCGCGTCATGTGCAGCTGGATGTATGGGCCCAGATCTACTTTGTTGAAAGTGCGGCGCTCTTCCTCGTAGCGGGTAGCACTCACACCGTGCTCATACGAAAGGTTCTGCAGGTCGCACTCACCAGCCTGGTCGCATACAGGGCAATCCAGCGGGTGGTTGATCAGCAGCATTTCAACAATACCTTTGCGGGCATTGAGTACGTCTTCGTTAGTTGTGTTCTCCACCACCATGCCGTCCTGCACATGTGTGATACACGAAGCAACCAGCTTTGGCATTGGACGTGGGTCTTTGGCAGAACCCTGTGCTACTTTAACCAGGCACACACGGCACTTACCGCCGCTGCCTTTTAACGGTCCGTAATAACACATGGCAGGCGGCACCACATCGCCACCGATTTTTCTAGCGGCCTGCAGAATGGTAGTACCTTCTTCTACCTCTACCTCTATACCGTCGAAAGTTATTTTAACCATCTTTATTATCGTTGTTCGTTTTTCGTTGTTCGTTGATCGCGAAGAACTCAAACGATTTAAGCTATACTTTTTTATCGCCTTATTTTAGGCTATGTATTTATCAAGTATAAGTCTTGATACTTGTATTTGATCTTACGCTTCTATAGCCGCCAGCTGGCCTCTGTACACAGCACCTGGAGCAGTTGCCTCTTTCGGGTGCTTGATGTGCCACTCAAACTCGTCGCGGAAGTGACGGATAGCACTGGCTACCGGCCACGCAGCCGCATCACCCAATGGACAAATTGTATTACCCTCGATTTGCTTTGACACGCTTACCAACAGGTCGATATCCTGCTGATGGCCGTGGCCATACTCTATGCGGTGCAACACCTTCTCCATCCAGCCTGTACCTTCGCGGCATGGGCTACACTGGCCACATGACTCATGGTGGTAGAAGCGGGCATAGTTCCACGTGTTACGCACAATGCACTGGTCTTCGTCAAACACGATAAAGGCACCGGAACCTAGCATAGAGCCGCTCACGAAACCACCGTCTGATAACGATTCGTATGTCATCAGGCGATCTTCGCCGGCTGCCGTTTTAAGTATAAGGTTGGCTGGCAGAATCGGAACAGAAGAACCTCCTGGCACTACAGCCTTTAGTTGCTTTCCTTTCCAGATGCCACCGCAGTACTGATCTGAATAGATGAACTCCTCAACCGGAACACCCAATTCGATCTCGTAAACACCTGGGTTATTGATATTACCGCTTGCAGAGATAAGTTTTGTACCTGTGCTTCGGCCTACACCTATTTTGGCATACTCTGCACCAGTGTTGTTCACGATCCAAGGCACAGAAGCAATGGTCTCCACGTTGTTTACCACCGTAGGGCACTGGAAAAGACCTTTCACAGCCGGGAATGGAGGCTTGTTACGTGGGTTGCCACGCTTACCTTCCAAAGACTCCAGCAGGGCAGTTTCCTCACCGCAGATATAAGCACCACCACCCGGAGCAACGTGCAGGTCCAGGTCGTAACCTGAACCAAGTATGTTTTTACCAAGCAATCCGGCTGCATATGCCTCAGCAATAGCTTTTTCCAGAATGCGCAGCACGAACAACAACTCGCCGCGGATGTAGATATAAGATGTATTGGCACCAAGCGCGTAGCTTGATGTGATCATACCTTCTACTAAAGCGTGCGGGTTTTTTTCCATGAACCAGCGGTCCTTGAAAGTGCCCGGCTCCGACTCATCAGCGTTGCAAACCAGGTAACGCGGAACGCCCTCTGGTTTAGCCAGGAAGCTCCACTTCATACCAGTAGGGAAACCAGCACCACCACGACCACGAAGGCCTGATGTCTTCACTTCTTCCACCACCTCATCCGGAGACATCGTTTTCAGGGCTTTTTCTACAGATTTGTAGCCGCCGTGCTTACGGTATACCTCCAAGGTTTCAATGCCTGGTACGTTAATATGTTCGGTTAATATTTTAAGTCCCATTTTAGCAGGATATATAGCTTGGCTTTGCTTTAACAGCTTCTGCCTGATTATACTTTATTGTTGACTGACAAAGGATTTTTTGACAAAGGACAAAAGAGATAAAGTATAAAGTCTTTTGTCAGATAGTCTTTTGTCACAAAGTCCAAGTAATTACTTAGCCCAGGTTGGCGTTTCGTGCTCCTTGTTGCGCATCATCTCCAGAAACGCGTCCAGCTTTTCTTCGCTGTCGATGTTCTCGTAGTATAATTCGCGCACTTGTAGCATCGGGCCGGATCCGCATGAAGCAAGACATTCTACCGGCTTCAGGGTAAACATTCCGTCTGCTGTCGTCTCGCCTTCCTCAATGTTCAGCTTCTGCTTGATCATATCGATCATCTGGTCTGCACCACGCAGGCAGCAGGGGCCAGTGCGGCATACTTCCAACACGTGCTTTCCAACCGGCTTCAGGTTGAACATAGTATAGAAAGTAGCTACCTCGTATACTTCGATCGGCTTGATGTTCAGGATCTCAGCAACTTTGTCCATTACCTCCGGGCTTACCCAGCCACCGAACTCCGCCTGCGCAATATGCAGGATAGGCAGCAAGGCAGACTTTTGGCGTCCCTCAGGGTAGTGGCTGATGTAGCGCTGAATCTCGGCCATGGCCGCATCAGAAAACTTTACTTCGTTTATAGTCTCTGCCATTTTTGTATTGTCATCGGCCGGGGCCAATGTATAAATGGTAATTGAAAATTCTAATTAAGCGTCCAGCTCGCCAGCAATTACGTTCAAGCTACTCAGCGTCAGGATAGCATCGGCCAACTGACCGCCTTTGATCATCTCTGTATAAGCCTGGTAATAAATAAAGCATGGTCTGCGGAAGTGCAGTCTGTAAGGTGTGCGGCCACCGTCTGAGATCAGGTAGAAACCTAACTCGCCGTTACCGCCCTCTACGCTATGGTATACTTCGCCAACCGGAGCATCAATCTCACCCATCACAATCTTGAAGTGATAGATAAGGGCTTCCATGTTGCGGTATACTTCCTGCTTTGGAGGCAGGTAGTAGTGTGGCGCGTCAGCGTGGTAAGAACCTTCTGGCAGGTTTTTGTAAGCCTGCTCAATAATTTTCAAGCTTTCCCATACTTCGGCATTTCTAACCAGGAAGCGGTCATAAGTATCGCCTTTAGAGCCAACCGGAATCTCAAACTCAAAGTCTTCATAAGAAGAGTATGGATTCATCACACGCACGTCGTAGTCAACACCGGCGGCGCGCAGGTTAGGACCGGTAAAACCATAGCTTAGGGCACGCTCTGCTGAGATAGCACCCACATCCACAGTTCTGTCGATGAAGATACGGTTGCGGGTAAGCATTTTCTCAAACTCTGCCCATACTTTCGGGAAGCGCTTCAGGAACTCACCGATCAGGTGCAATGCCTTTGGAGAAAGGTCACGCTCCATGCCACCAATGCGGCCCATGTTCGTTGTCAGACGGGCACCGCATACTTCCTCGTAAATGTCGTAGATGTGCTCACGCTCCTGCATCACGTACAGGAAGCCGGTAAACGCACCAGAGTCCACACCCAGGATCGAGTTACAGATCAGGTGGTCTGAGATACGGGCCAGCTCCATCATGATCACGCGGATGTACTGCGCACGCTTTGGAACCGTAATACCCAAAAGCTTCTCTACCGTCATGTGATACCCCATGTTATTGATAGGGGATGAGCAGTAGTTCATGCGGTCCGTAAGCGGCGTGATCTGGTAGAAAGGTCTTCTTTCTGCTATTTTCTCAAATGCACGGTGAATATAACCGATCGTTGGCACAGCGTCCACGATCTTCTCGCCGTCCATTTGCAGGATGTTCTGGAAAATACCATGCGTAGCCGGGTGCGTAGGACCCAGGTTCAGCGTGGTTAAAGGCCGTTCTTCATGCAGAGACAGTCCGTGATCAAGACGGAACTGCTCCAGGTCAGTAAGCTCAGCTGTTTTATGTTCAGTAGCCATTTTTTATACTTTGGCTTAGCGTCCGAAAAATGTGTTTATCTTGTCTTCCCTTGTCTGGTCTTCCAGCGGGTATTGCTTCAGCATCGGGTGGTACTCCATCTCCTCAATGTTCAGGATGCGGGTCAGGTTCGGGTGGCCTGTGAAGATGAAACCATAGAAGTCATAGGCCTCACGCTCCATCCAGTTGGCAGTGGCGTAAAGGTCTGTAACGGTTGGCATCACAGGGTCCGACTCCGGCATGTATACCTTAATGCGGATGCGGTAATTGTGGCGCAGGCTGTGCAACTGGTACATCATGCACAATTCCTGGTCTTTCTGCTCAGGGAAATGGATACCGCACATCGTGGTCAGGAAGCTGATCTGCAGTTCCTCATCATCGCGCAGGTATTTAATAAGCTCGTGAATCGTTGCGCGGTTGGTGTTAAATGTCATGATGCCATCCGGGTTGTATGCTCCCCAGATGTTATCTTCACCAAACTTGCTTATGATCTTGCCGAGTACGTTTTCGTTCGTAAGCTCCATTTGCTTATTTAATATTGTAAGAGGCTAAAAGCGCCTGGTACTCCGGAGAGTTACGGCGGCGCAGGGATTCGTTAGCGGCCAGGTCCTGAACGCGCATCAGGCCATCCAGTATTTGCTCCGGGCGTGGCGGGCAGCCAGGTACGTACACATCCACAGGTACCACGCGGTCAATACCCTGCAGCACAGAGTATGTATCAAAGATACCACCCGAACATGCGCAGGCGCCAACAGCTACTACCCAGCGTGGTTCAGCCATCTGCTCGTATACCTGCTTCACAACCGGGCCCATTTTCTTGGCAATAGTACCCATTACCAGCAGAATGTCTGCCTGGCGTGGCGAGAAGCTTGGGCGCTCCGAACCAAAGCGGGAAATGTCGTAGTTAGAGCCCATGGTAGCCATGTACTCAATTCCACAGCAAGAGGTGGCAAACGGCAAAGGCCACAGCGAGTGCTTGCGGGCCAGTCCAATTACCTTCTCAAACGAGGTGGCAAAAAAACCTGCACCAGAAATACCCTCCGGTGCCTCAGCTAACTTTATATCTGTATTATCGCTCATTTCTAAATGCTTGACTTTGTCTTTTTTAGGTGCAATTGCACCGATTAGAAGAACACAAAAGCCCTGTGAAAAGTTTAGCGGGCTATTCCCACTTCAGGATACCTTTTTTGATCACGTAGAAGAAACCTGCAAGAAGCATGCCCATGAACACGAACATCTGCAGAAATCCCTCCATGCCAAACTCCCTGAAATTAACTGCCCAAGGGTACATGAAGATGATCTCCACGTCGAACAGCACAAACAGGATGGCCGTCATGAAATATTTATAGGAAATAGGCGTGCGCGCATCACCCACTGACTCGATACCGCTTTCCCAGGCTGAGCCCTTTACTTCGCTATTGCGTTTCGGGCCCAGCAAATGCGTGGCCACCAGTGCAAAAATCACGAATCCGAGTGCCGCCGCGAACTGGATAATAATCGGTAGATAATCCGATGGTACATACTGATTTACAGTTGGTTCCATAACTCTGTAATCCTTTGGTCAAATTAGGCAGCAAAATTAGGTATAAATAGGCATTAATCAAAAGTTTATCTATCATGTAAATAGGAGTAAAAATTATACCCTGTTGCATTGATTTTGCCTGCCCTGAAAACAAAAGCGCATAAAAACGAAAAGCCATACTTCAGGTAAAGTATGGCTTTATTAAAGGGGTGGGGTAATAGTATCGTTGGCTGTTTGTAATTCTAGATAGCTTGGAAGGCTTTCCGGATATTACACTTCTAAATAACGTAGTGCAATAATCAAGTAGCAAAGAACTTGAAAAAAGCCCATATGTGAAATACTCACTTATAATGATTTTTAATGAAAAACCCCTGCTAAAACTACGTAAAGCAGGGGTTTTATACTTATGGTGAGTAGTTAGTACTACTTGTTTTCACCCAGGAACGGATAACGGTAATCCACTGGCGGAACAAACGTTTCTTTGATAGAACGTGCCGATACCCAACGCAGCAGGTTCAGCATAGAGCCGGCCTTGTCGTTGGTGCCGGAAGCACGCGCGCCACCAAATGGCTGCTGCCCAACCACCGCGCCTGTTGGCTTGTCGTTGATGTAGAAGTTACCGGCAGCCTGGTCCAGCTTCTTGGTAGCATACTCTACTGCGTAACGGTCCTGGCTGAAGATAGCACCTGTAAGGGCATAAGGTGAAGTAGAGTTAACCAGCTCTATTGTGTCTTCGAAGTTGTTCTCGTCATACACATAGATCGTGATCACTGGTCCGAAGATCTCCTCGCACATGGTCACATACTGTGGGTTATGCGACAGCAATACGGTTGGCTCTATAAAGTAACCTTTTGACTTGTCGTAGTTGCCCCCTGCGATGATCTCTACCTCGTTGCTGTTCTTCGCATTGTCGATGTACTTGGCAATCTTGTCGAACGACTTCTCGTCGATAACGGCGTTGATAAAGTTGCCGAAATCCTCCGGAGCACCCATTTTGAACGACTTCAGGTCTTCTACCACATAGCCTTTCACCTCTTCCCAAAGGTTGCTCGGGATGTAGGCACGGGAGGCAGCAGAGCATTTCTGACCCTGGAACTCGAATGCACCACGCGAAATTGAAACGGCCAGCGCCTTTGCATCAGCAGACTTATGGGCAAGTATAAAGTCTTTGCCACCTGTCTCGCCTACAATGCGTGGGTAAGATTTATACTTGTGGATGTTGGTGCCGATTGTTTTCCAGATGTGCTGGAACACGCCTGTGCTGCCTGTGAAGTGGATACCTGCAAAATCAGCGTGGTTGAAGATGACATCACCAGTAGTAGGGCCATCCACATAAACCAGGTTGATAACACCATCAGGCAAACCGGCCTCTTTAAACAGTTCCATGATCATGTGTGCTGCATAGATCTGCGTGTGGGCAGGTTTCCAAACCACTACGTTGCCCAGCATAGCCACGCAAGAAGGCAGGTTGCCGGCAATGGCCGTGAAGTTGAACGGTGTTAATGCAAACACAAAGCCTTCCAGTGGACGGTGCTCCATACGGTTCCAGATACCCGGCGATGACTCCGGCTGCATCTGGTAGATCTCCGTCATGTAGTGCACGTTAAAGCGCAGGAAGTCGATCAGCTCGCAGGCAGAGTCGATCTCGGCCTGGTAAGCGTTTTTAGACTGGCCCAGCATGGTGGCTGCATTTAAGCGCGCTCTCCATGGCCCGGCCAATAATTCAGCGGCTTTTAAGAAGATAGAAGCACGATGCTCCCAGTTCATGTTAGCCCAGGCCTCGCGTGCTGCCAGAGCCGCATTGATTGCCTGTTCCACGTGTGACGCGTCGCCTTCGCTGAAGTGACCCAGGATATGCTGGTGGTCGTGCGGCTGCAGCATTGGCTGCTTGTTGTCTGTGAAAACTCTGTCGCCGCCAATGTACATCGGCACATCGATCTGCTTCGACTTAAGCTCTTTATAGGTGCGCAGTAATTCTTCACGCTCCGGCGAGCCAGGTGCGTAAGACTTTACAGGTTCGTTTACTGGGGTTGGTACTCTAAAAAATCCGGTTGCCATTTGTTTTATAGTTACAGATTTAGAATTGGTTGATCAAAACTTAAAGCAGCCTTGCGGCGGCATCTGAACAAAGGTAAGTCTTATAATTTGATTTTGTGGCATAGTATCAGGCTTGTTACAAGGCGCTATACGGATAAGCCAACTTTAAAGCAGATGCGTACATAAGAATGAGGGACGGCAAGAAAGATGGAAGCCAAACGAATACATTACATACACATCCTGTTAACTATAGCCTTGTTCACGGTCTGTATTCTGGCAGCCTCTGCCCTCATTGCGGCATCACAGACCGAACAACTACACATTAAATCAGAAAGAGAGCTTTTAGGGCCTTATGCCGACGTGGGTTCGCTTACTGCCTCCAACATTGCTCACGCTTACATGACCTTTATTGACCGGGTAAAGGCAAAGCAAGCCAACTGGAACAGAGCAGACTGGGACTACGCCAAAGCCGTCCTGGCGAAGCTTAACTCAAGGAAGAGGTCCATGGGCAGGATCATCAACATTGATGATTTGGGTAAAATAAAGGACATGGAAGCTGAGTTCAGGGCCCTAGAGGCAAAGGCTGCGGCTGGGTAAAGGGCTTAAAGTATACTTTTCAATTCGCTCAGGCACATGATCTCATAGGTTGGCTTGGGACGTTTTTTGCTTCGGACACCTTCCGGGTTAAAGTATACCTGGTCTATGCCGCAGGCCATGGCGCCTTCCACATCACACTCAAAGTTGTCACCTATCATTAGGCAGTTGTCAGGCGTTACGGCAATGCGGTCCAGCAGGTGCTCGAACATGCGGCGGTCTGGTTTCTTATAGCCACAGCACTCAGAGGTTACGATCTCTTTAAAATAGCCATGCAGGTTAGAAGATGCCATTTTGATGTGCTGAACTTCTTTAAAGCCATTGGTGATAATGTGTAAATTATACTTTGGCTGCAGGTATTGCAGCACCTCGTAAGTATAAGGAAAAACAGCCGTTTTGGTAGGGCACAGGTCCGTGTACGCATCCGAAATACCGGCCGGTACCTCGTGCTCCTCCAGGCCCAGGCCCATCAACGTTTTCTTAAAGCGGTTCTCGCGCAGCTCCTTTTGGTCAATCTTGCCCTTATTATACAAGTCCCACATCAAGGCGTTCACAAATTTATACTTCTTGTAAAACGAATCTTTGTCGAACATGGCAAAGCCGGCCAGCTCAAACTCTTCATACAAAGTATAAATTGTTTCTTCTGAGTTTTTCTCAAAATCCCAAAGCGTGTGGTCAAGGTCGAAGAGGATGTGCTGGTACTGTTTCATGTGGGGTAAAGTATAAATGAAGGTGCTAAAGAACGAACTTTATGGCACAATGTTGCAGTTAGCCATTGTAACTGACTGATGCAAAAATTAAACCTTGCAATAAATGAAAGGTTTAATAGTTATAGCAAGGGTGCCTAAATTAAGGAGATACCCAACGGCGGGCCTGCAATTTGTTAATGGCCAGTTCGCGGTTCGAGTACAGTATCTGGTAAGTTTCCTGGTCTTTTTGCAGCGTTGCGTCGCGCTCCAGGTAACTAAAGATCTGGCTTACAAAGTCTGCGGCTTCGTCCTTGATGGCGTAAAACACCCATTGGTCTGTTTTACGTGAAGTAACAAGGCTGGCGTTACGGAGATAGGTAAGGTGGCGGGAGGTTTTGGTTTGCGTAAAATCCAGCACCTGCTCCAGGTCCGAAGTGCACATTTCCTTGTTATGCATTATCAGGTTGAGAATGCGGATGCGGGATTCGTCTGCCAGTGCTTTCAGAATCTGCTCGCCAAAGGTGATACTGAAGTGTTTGAGCCTCATGGTTGCTGTGGGAACAGAACAAAATTAGGCAAAAGCTGCTATTATAAAATAATAAATCCTATAATTGTAAGAAATGAGCACAAGCGCAACCATATTTACAAAGTATACTTCCAGGCTTAAAAAAGCCCTGGGTGCAGCTGTGGCCATACTTCTGTTGCTGGTGCTGCTGCCCAATGAAGCGCAGGCGCAAACACGGCAGCGTGTAGTGCAGCTGTCGGGCTTTGTGGCCACCGGCGATAGCCTGTACGGAGTAGCCGGCGTAAGTGTGTATGTGCCCAAAACAAGCCGTGGTACTCAGTCCAACGAGTTTGGCTTTTTCTCAGTGCCGGTGGTAGCCGGCGATAGTGTGCTTTTCAGTGCGCTGGGTTACAAAAAGCAATACCTGATCATCCCTAAAACATATAGCAGCGACAGTTACTCTATTATTATGCAGATGCAGGAGGACCCAACCGAACTGCCTACTGTAGATGTTTTTCCGTGGCCAACCGAACGTGACTTTAAAGAGGCCGTTGCCAAAGTAAAGCTACCCGACGAGGGCCGAGCCATGGCCATGCGCAACCTGGACCCGGAACGACTGGAAGAGCTATTCAAGAACACCCCGATGGATGGTGGCGCCAATTTCAGGTTCTGGCAACAACAGCAGGTGCAACAGCAGCAAAACCGCATCATGTATCCTACCATCAGCCCGTTTGCCATACCGGCGATTATCAACGCCATTTTCAAAGGCAACGGCCAGTAGCAAATCTTATAAAGTATAAATCCCAGGGGCAGTTGTTAATTTACTCAAGTTACGATATATGATTAACCAGGAAGGTGTAAACACCCCTGCACCCCTCTCTTTAAAGAGGGCCCCTACCCCCAGAGGGGAATTACATGCACGAGGAAAAATTCCACTCCTCGGAAGGGTTAGGTAAATCTTGTTTTTTTGTGCGCTCCGTTTGCCGGCATTTGCTGCCAGTTGCCTTTAAGCAGGCATTACAGTAACTTACTACAGCCCCCTGCGTTATTTTGCGATAGAAGTGTTTATGTGCTAAACATATGCTGCAGCCCCTTATTTATGCGCTGCACAACTATCAAAACAAAATAAACTATGCTTAAACCTGATAAGCTATCGCTAAATATACCCGATACTACCAAACCCCGCGTGGTTATTATTGGAGGCGGATTCGGGGGAATAAACCTCGCCAGAAAACTGTCTGAGAAGAATTTCCAGGTGGTGATGTTCGACAAGCAGAATTACCATGGCTTTTGGCCTTTGCTATACCAGGTGGCCACAGCCGGCCTGGAACCAGACTCCATTGCAGAGCCACTCCGTAAGATGTTCGGCAGTGACGATTACGAGGATTTCCATTTCAGGCTGGTAAAGGTAACCGGCATTAATCCTGTTGCCAAAACCGTAGACACCCTGATCGGGGAACTGCCTTTCGATTTCCTGGTGATCGCAACCGGAACCAAGATCAACTACTTTGGTAACGAACAGATAAAGAAGTATGGCTTCCCGCTGAAGCAGATACCACAGGCTCTGAATCTGCGCAGCCAGATGCTGCAGTGCTTTGAGCAGGCCAACATGACCAGCGACCCGGAGATAAGGCAAACCCTGATGAACTTTGTGATCGTGGGGGCGGGACCAACCGGCGTTGAACTGGCCGGCGCACTTGCCGAAATGAAGAAGCACGTACTGCCAACAGATTACCCCGGTATGGACTTCAGCCAGATGAATATCTACCTGGTGGAAGGGCTTGACAGGGTGTTGCCACCTATGTCGGAAGAGGCCAGCCAGAAAACCTATAAGTACCTGAACGAACTCGGGATTATCATTAAGCTGAATACGCTGGTTGAAGGTTACGACGGAGAGACGGTTATACTTAAGGGCGGCGAGCAGATCAAAACAAATACCCTGATCTGGGCGGCAGGTGTATCCGGGGCGGTATTGCCCGGGTTGCCGGAGGAATGCGTGGAGCGTGGACGCTACCTGGTAAACGAGTTTAACCAGGTGCTTGGCTACGACAGTATTTTTGCCATAGGCGATGTGGCCATGATGAAAACCCCTGAGTTTCCGAAGGGGCACCCTGGGGTGGCGCAGCCAGCCATACAGCAGGGCAAACTGCTGGCCAAGAACCTGCGCCGGATCATCAGGAAAGAACCTCTGGAGCCGTTTAAATACTACGACAAGGGCTCACTGGCTATTATTGGACGTAACCGCGCCGTGGCCGACCTGCCAAACAACATGCACTTGAGCGGTTTCTTTGCCTGGGTCATCTGGCTGTTTGTGCACATCATGTACCTGATAGGCTTCCGAAACAAGCTGGTCGTGCTCAGCAACTGGATCTACAAGTTCTTCACCTACGAGAACAGTACCCGCCTAATCATCAGGCCTTTCGTCCGGAAAGGCGACAGGGTATCGCAGGATTTCATCAACAAGTATGGCGGGGATTAGGTGATAAATTAAAGAATGAGTGTCATTTCGACCAACGGGAGAAATCTGGAGTATTTCATAGTACCGCATTATTTCAGATTTCTCACTAGCGTTCGAAATGACATTCTGTAAGTGAAACATCCCGAACATGTTTCGGGAGATCTTGTGAGAAGGGAGGTGCTGGCATCTTCAAAGTATAAACTGACTTCAGTTTATCACATAATAAAAAAATCCCCCAGACGATGCGCCTGGGGGATTTTGTGTTTAAGGTGAGATGTGTATAATTATTGGCCGGTATTGTTTCTGCTGCCGTTACGGCTCGTGGAGCGTTCGCGTTGCATTGGGTTTTGCTGCTCGCGCTGCTGCTGTTTATAAAGCTCGAAGCGTGACGGGGCCAGGCGACGAGGGAAGTAATTATTAGATAGCTCGGTATCGGCAGTTTGCAGGTATGGGTCCAGTTCGAAGTTTACAACTGGTTTTTCTGTTACAAATACTTTTGTGATATTTTCGTTGTCGTAGCGCCAGATCTCGGCCGGAATGTTTACTACTTCTTCCGTGCCATCTTCAAACTCCATGCGTACGATCAAAGGCATCACCAAACCGCCGATGTTCTTGAAGTTTACCTCGTAGAAGTTCAGGCCAGAGTCAAGGGCTTTTTTCTCGGCAGGTGTCAGGTTTTTAAGGAAAGCCTGGTAGCGCTGCTGGTCAGTTGCTGTGGTTGCCAGCGGGTCGTAGCTGTTGTAAAAGTCCTTCAGTTCCGGTCTTTCGTCCAGCCTGGTTTTCTGGATATCTTTCAGGTTGCGCTGCTGCGATAAGGTTTTAGGAGCCTTGTTCTGCTGCTCACGTAGCTGTGCGTTCACAAACTCAGGGTTCTGCGAGTCGATCGTATACCACTTCACATTCTCAATAGAGATATCAGTGTGGTCGGTAGTATAGAACCAGCCTCTCCAGAACCAGTCCAGGTCCACGCCAGAAGCATCCTCCATGGTACGGAAGAAATCGGCAGGCATCGGGTGTTTAAATGCCCAGCGCTGCGAATACTCCTTAAAAGCATAATCGAAAAGCTCGCGGCCCATTACTGTTTCACGTAAAACATTTAGGGCGGTGGCTGGCTTACCATACGCGTTATTGCCGAACTGAAGCACAGACTCTGAGTTTGTCATGATAGGCACCTGCGCGTTTTTGGCGCTCTTCATGTACTCTACAATGTTAGCAGGCTCGCCGCGGCGTGACGGGTAGTTTCTTTCCCACTCCTGCTCGGCCAGGTACTGCATAAAGGTGTTCAGACCTTCATCCATCCATGTCCACTGGCGTTCGTCGGAGTTGATGATCATCGGGAAGAAGTTATGACCTACTTCGTGGATGATCACGGAGATCAGGCCATACTTGGTACGGTCGGAGTAGGTGCCATCTGCCTCAGGGCGGTAACCGTTAAATGAAAGCATCGGGTACTCCATGCCACCTACAGGGCCATGTACCGAAATAGCCACAGGGTATGGGTAATCGATGGTATGCTTGGAGTATACTTTCAAGGTATGAGCCACTGACTCGGTAGAATACTGACCCCAAAGCGGGTTAGCCTCTTTGGGATAGTACGACATAGCCAGCACATTTTTGCCGCCTACATTCACGTTCATGGCATCCCAGATAAATTTGCGTGAGCTGGCCCAGGCAAAATCGCGCACATTTTTAGCGGCGTAAACCCAGGTCTTTTTACTGTTTACAGGGTTCTTCTCCGCATTAGCGGCTTCGTCCTGATTTACAATAACTACAGGCTTGTTGCTTTTCATGGCCTCGGCAAAGCGCTTCTGCATCGTAGTAGACAACACCTGGCTTGCGTTCTGGAGCTCTCCGGTTGCGCCTACCACGTGGTCTGCTGGTACGGTTATACTTACTTTGTAATCACCGAAAGGCAGGGCAAACTCGCCGCTGCCCAGAAACTGCTTGTGCTGCCAACCGTTTACGTCGTCATACACGGCCATTCTCGGGAACCACTGCGCCATTTCGTACAGGTAGTTACCATCCTCCGGGAAATACTCGTAACCTGAACGGCCGCCAAGTGCTTTCTGGTCGTTGATGTTGTGGTGCCAGTCGATGCTGAAAGTATAGCTCTGCTTTGGCTTTAGCGGCGAAGGCAGGTCGATACGCATCATGGTGTTGTTGATGGTATACTTCAGGTTTTTGCCATTGCGGTCTTTTACCTGCTCAATCTTAAAGCCACCGTCAAATTTCTCGCGGGTCATGTACTCCACCGCCTGCACCGACATCTGCTGCTTCAGTTCGCCGGTTCGGGTCAGGTTGGTCATGGAGTTTGGCTCGAAGATATTCTGGTCCAACTGCACCCACAGGTAGGTAAGCACATCCGGCGAGTTGTTGGTGTAGGTTATACTTTCAGAGCCTTTGATAGACTGCTTTTTGTCGTCCAGCTCAACCTTAATAGTATAATCGGCGCGCTGTTGCCAGTACTCGTGGCCTGGTGCACCGGAGGCGGTGCGGTATGTGTTCGGCGTTGGCAACTCCTGCTGCAGCTGCTTAAACTTCGATTTGTCGGTATTGTCCTGTGCCTGAGCAATTGCAGGCCCTGCGAGCATACCAATCAGAGCTAAGCCGGTAAGTAGGTTTCTCATTCGTGGGTTGGTAGTTAGGTTAGTTAAGTTTAGGGATAGTAGGTTGTTTGTGTGCTAAAATATATTGGTCTGCATGATCAGGATAAGCGAAATGCCTGCCGCCGCACTCGACAGCACCATGATCCAATCGCGTTTCCGGGCATTGAAAATGTTTAAAAGTATAAATGCCACGACAAGCAGTATCAGGACGATAAGCAACTGGCCAAGTTCGATGCCCACATTAAAGGCAAGCAACTGCAACCAGGTGTCGGAGCCGTGCCCGAGCAAAGACTTCAGGTAATTGGAAAAGCCCATGCCATGCACCAGTCCAAAGAAAACCGCCATCAGGTTATGCAGCGAAAATATGGTATGCTGCTTGGAGGCTGCGCCCTTCAGTTTAAAGAAATTGGTAAGGCAGGTAAAAAGTATGGTTACCGGTATCAGAAACTCAATTAAGGCGGTATCGAACTGGATAAGATTGAACGTGGACAGTGCCAGGGTAACAGAGTGGCCAAGCGTGAAGCTGGTTACCAATGCCAGTACCTTTCGCCAGTCGCTTAAAGTATAGATGGCGCAAAGTGCCAGCAGGAACAGCATGTGGTCGTAAGCCTGCAGGTTAAAAATATGATGAAAGCCTAGCTTTGTATAGGTTGTAAAAACAGAAGACACCCTGCTTGTTTTTATACAGTTACAGTTTTACTAATTGTGGCAAATTACGTGTTTGCACAGTGTTTTGCAAGCTTGTAGTTCAGGAATGGCAGTATATTATTGCTCAATTTTTATAAATAGCAGTAAAATGCTGTAATATAGCTTAATAGTGAAATGCTTATTTATAAAAGTATAAAGATTATCAGGTTTTGAGGCTTTTTGCTCTTTCTTTCTGGAAGAATAAAAGATGATATTCCAGCGCGTTGCCCCAGTAAGTCCAGGAATGTGCGCCGGGCCGCTCTATGTACTCATGTGGCACTTTTTCGGCAACCATTCTCCGGTGCAGCTCACGGTTATCCTCGATCAGGAAATCATTCACACCGCAGTCAATCATAAAACTTACACGGCTTTGTTTTAGCTTCGGCACCATGTGTACTATAGAGTTCTCCTCATAGCGCTGCTGATTTTGCTGTTTCGGCCCAAGCACGGCCTCTATACTTGGCAATAGGTTTTTGCGGTCTATGGCAGCAATGTTTACAGAGCCGCTCATGCTTCCTGCGGCTAAGTATAAATCCGGATGCCTGGACGATAAGTATAAAGCCCCATGTCCGCCCATACTTAAACCGGAAATAAAGCGGCCATTTTTCTCTTTGATGGTTTTATACTTGGTGTCTATCAGCTGCACCAGCTCCTGCGTAATAAAGGTTTCGTACTGGCTGGTCGGGTCAACTGGGCTATCAAAATACCAACTGCTGTAGCCACCGTCCGGGGTAACGATGATGAAGTTATACTTGTTGGCCATACTTTGGAGCAGGTCTTTTTGCGGGGGTACTATTAGCCAGTTACTGAAATTGCCGCTGTAGCCGTGCAGTAAGTATAAAACAGGATAAGGGCCGTTCTTTTTCTTGTTATAGCCTTCCGGAGTTACCACGCCAGCCTTCAGCGTTCTCTGCATTGATGGGCTTTGGATGGTAAGGGTATCTACTTTAGCCTGAGCGGTAAGTATGGTTAGAGTAAAGAGCAGGAGCAGTAGGTGCTTTTTGAGCATGGTTAGGAGGTATTAAAGTATAGCAACTGCAAAGTATGGATTTTACGCACCTGTTTCAAGCTTTCAGCTTGGAACGGAAATGAGGCAAGCTTTCAGCTTGCGAATGCATGAAATATTATAAAACGCAAGTTGAAAGCTTGCCTCATACTTACCACGAGCTGAAAGCTCGCGGCAGGTTTACTCAATTAATATAACGTCGACCAGTCCCTTGTTGCCAGCATAATCTCTGGCGCTGCTGTATAAATATTCCCAAGGCTCTTCTACAAAGCCGGCTTCAACGGGGTTTTGATGCAGGTAGTCTAGTTTCTGCTCTAAAAGGAAGGTATTGCTAAGCTCGATAGGATGATTATGATGTTGCCAGAACTGATAAACTTCGGTGCTAGGATTATAACTGCCTACGCGTTTGAACATCCAAAGAAGCCAATCCTTCCGACTTTCCTGGTTGTGCTCCTCGATAAGTTTAAGTATGGCTTTAGCCGTATGCCTTTTCATGTCGCGAAGAATGCCTTCCAGCGGTTCTTTAGTGCTGCCGATAATTAAATGGACGTGACTGCTCATGATCACCCAGGCATACACTTCCAGCCCTTTCTATTTTATACAGTATTGTAAGCTTTCCACTACAATCTCTTTATACTCCCGCCGTACGAAAACATCAATCCAGTTTACCACGGCAAAGGAAACAAAGTATAGCTTTGACTGATCCCGGAATTTATAGCTACGACTCATGCAGCAGCTAACTCAGAAAGTAAGTATCTGGTTGCATTTATGTATTTTCTACCGGGAGCTTTCAGCTCGTGGTGGTGCATGAAGCAAGCTTTCAGCTTGCGAAAGTAACAAGTATAGGTAACGCAAGCTGAAAGCTTGCCTCATGAAAAGCCACCCCGAATGCCTTCGGGGCGGCAGATAATGTCTTTAACGGAAGATAAAATAAACCTTAACCAAAGCCAGCATCAGAACAGCAATAAACAGGCGAGTATAAAGTTGCCGTTTGTCGGTTTTGAAATAGTAAATGCCCAAAAGAATAACTCCTGTTATCTGAAACAGCAAAGCAATTATAACAGAGTAATGTAAGCCTTTGTTGATTGTGGGCGGATGCTGATTTAACCCCAGAAATAGTATGATTAGCCCCGGAGCAAGCAGGCTGATGCCTGCTGTTTTAATTTTGATTAAGGAGATTGTTTTTAAGCTGTTTAGCATAAGGTAGTGTGTATTGGAAGTGTTAATATAGATATTTATTAACAGATACAAAACCCCGCTACTCCTAAGGAATAGCGGGGTTTACAGCTAATCTATACTTTAAACTAAATCACAATTACTCTCCTGTCGGTATCTCTACGTCTATGTTGTTGAATCGTATCTGACCGTTCTCCAGCGTGGCCTCTACCACAGAGTCCTTGCTGATCTTGCCAGACAGGATCTCTTTTGATAGCTCGTTTAATACTTGGCGCTGGATAACGCGCTTCAGTGGTCGGGCGCCGAACTGTGGGTCGTAGCCCTGCTCGCCCAGGTAATCCAGTACCTCGTCGGAGGCTACCAGTCGTATGCCGGCATCCTCCAGTCGGTCCTGAATATGGCCGAACTGTATCTCTACGATCTGGCGGATATCCTCTCGGCTCAACGGACGGAACATCACCAGTTCATCAATACGGTTCAGGAACTCCGGCCTTACCGACTTCTTCAGAAGTTCAAATACCTCTTCCTTGGTCTTCTCAATCACCTCATCATGGTTAAATTCATCCATCGTCTCGAAATTGCTCTGGATAATGTGCGAACCGATGTTGGAGGTCATGATGATGATGGTGTTCTTGAAGTTTACCACACGGCCTTTGCTGTCGGTCAGGCGGCCATCGTCGAGTACCTGCAGAAGTATGTTGAACACATCCGGATGCGCTTTTTCGATCTCGTCGAGCAGCACCACAGAGTATGGCTTACGGCGCACAGCCTCGGTTAACTGACCACCTTCGTCGTAGCCCACGTATCCCGGAGGCGCACCCACCATGCGGCTTACGGCGTGGCGTTCCTGATACTCACTCATATCGATGCGCACCATGGCGTTCTCGTCGTTGAACAGGTAATCGGCCAGCGCCTTGGCAAGCTCTGTTTTACCTACACCGGTTGTACCCAGAAATATGAACGAACCGATCGGACGTTTCGGGTCCTGCATGCCGGCACGGCTACGTCGTACTGCATCAGAGATGGCCTCAATTGCCTCTTCCTGCCCAGCTACGCGTTTGCCCAGTTCCTGCTCCAGGTGCAACAGTTTTTCGCGGTCGCTTTGCAGCATTTTGCTAACAGGTATGCCCGTCCATTTGGCAACTACTTCGGCAATATCCTCGGCATTCACTTCCTCCTTCAGCATCGGGTTCTCGCCCTGCATTTGGTGTACCTGCTCCTGCAATTCTTTCAGGTGTGCCTCAGCCTCCTGAATTTTACCGTAACGCAACTCCGCCACACGGCCATAATCACCGCTACGTTCAGCCTGCTCAGCCTCCAGTTTATACTGCTCAATGTTTTCCTTTTCTTTCTGAATGCCCTCGATGATCTGCTTCTCGTTCTGCCACTTGGCTTTCAGGTCATCGCGTTTGGTAGAAAGATCAGCAATCTCCTTAGAAAGCACCGTTTCCTTGTCCTTATCATTCTCACGACGTATTGCCTCACGCTCGATCTCCAGCTGCATGATGCGACGCTGCAATTCGTCCAGTTCTACCGGCAGCGAGTCGATCTCGATACGTAATTTTGCAGCCGCCTCATCCATCAGGTCAATGGCCTTGTCTGGCAAAAATCTGTCAGTGATGTAGCGGTTCGATAACTCCACTGCGGCTATGATCGCATCGTCTTTGATGCGTACCCCGTGGTGTACCTCATACTTATCCTTAATACCGCGAAGTATGGAAATGGCATCCGGCACGCTTGGTTCGTCCACCATCACCGCCTGGAAACGACGTTCCAGAGCCTTGTCCTTCTCTATGTACTTCTGATACTCTTTTAGGGTAGTCGCACCGATGGCATGCAGTTCGCCACGCGCCAGGGCTGGCTTAAGCAGGTTGGCCGCATCCATGGCACTTTCGCCACCCGCACCGGCCCCGATCAACGTATGAATCTCGTCGATGAACAACACAATCTCACCTTCAGCATCCACCACTTCTTTAATCACGGCTTTTAGACGCTCTTCAAACTCACCTTTATACTTGGCGCCTGCCACCAATAAGCCCATATCCAGGCTCATCAGCGTTTTGTTTTTTAGGTTTTCCGGCACATCACCAGATACAATACGCTGTGCTAAGCCTTCTACAATAGCGGTTTTACCCACGCCAGGCTCACCAAGCAACACGGGGTTGTTCTTAGTTCTTCGGCTCAGGATCTGCAGTACACGTCGGATCTCCTCGTCACGGCCAATCACAGGGTCTATTTTGCCGGCACGAGCCAGCTCGTTCAGGTTTTTTGCATAGCGTTTCAGGGAGTTATACTTAGCCTCAGCGTTCTGGTCAGTTACCTTAGCTCCACCACGCAATTCTTTTATGGCTTTTTTAAGGTCTTTTTCGTTAAAGCCAACATCCTTCATCAGGCCAGCCACTTTATCGCGGCCAGCAAGTATGCCCAGCAGCATGTGCTCAATGGCCACATACTCATCTCCAAATTCCTTTAAATAAGAAGTAGCTTTTTGTAGCGCTGCAGCCGCATCGTTAGCTAGGTACGGACTGCCGCCGCTCACTTTCGGGTAAGCCGCCATGATCTCGTCCAGCTTGCTGTGCAGGATGTTTCCGTTAACGCCTAATTTCTGAAGCAGGAAGTTGGTTACGTTCTCGTCTGTCTCCAGAATAGCTTTTAAAATATGCCCGGTTTCGATAGCCTGCTGCTGATTGCCGCCTGCTATCTCAGTAGCCTTCTGTATGGCCTCCTGGGCTTTGATGGTATAGTTGTTAAAATTCATATGCCTTTGTCTGTTTTCCCTTAGTTTTATTTCTACGAGTTCAGAAGCAAAGGGTGAACCAATGGTACTTTTAGGTGATTCTGCTGAAATAATGACAGGTTGCTGGAGTGGTGTTTGGTGAATTTCGGACTTTTTGTCTGAATCAGGATTTACAGGATTATGGGATGGACAGGATGTTCAGCACAAATTAATCTTAGGATTTAAATTATGTTAACGATTTATACTTGCTGTTAAATACTTTCTTGTATTGGAGGCTGATACTACCAAAGTTAATAAGCAAGCCAACTGGTAAATTGTAGGCGACAGTATAGTTCTTGGCTTGTGCCAGGTGAATGTCTTCTAAACTGATTAACGCCTTCAGTTCTATCACAATATTGCTTTCAACTATAAAATCAGCTCTTCGGCTACCAACTTCTATGTTGTTATAGTAGATTGTTTGTTCTTTTTCCCGCACAAAATTTAGCCCAGCCGTTTGTAATTCAATTGCTAAACATCGCTGATAAATTACCTCCTGAAATCCGTTGCCTAATGTGTTATGTACCTTCATGGCGCATCCTATTATTTTGTATGTAACCTCATCCAATCGCTTCATTATCTATAATTGCAAATTTTATAATGCTCAAAAATTTATTCACTCGTGCTGAACATCCTGTCCATCCAAAAATCCTGCAAATCCTGATTCAGACCTCCTTCTTAAACACCGCCGCATAATGGTCGGCCAGGCGGGTGGGTTCGGGGAGTTTATACTTGGTGGCGCAATTCAGGGCGATCTCGGTGGCTGATTCGAGATCCATGAGGTGGCCGGGGGAGACAAAGACGGGCTTAACGTTGTCTTTGGTGCAGAGAACGTTGGCGATGATCTCGCCTTTATACTCCAGCGGGGAGACAGAGCCTTTAGTAGCGGCAGGTTCTTTATACTTGCCTACCAGCACCTTTTTGGCTACGCCGATGGTGGGTTTGTCGAGGTGCAGGCCCAGGTGGGTGGCGATGCCCAGGCGGCGCGGGTGTGAGATGCCGTGACCGTCTACCATGATCAGGTCGGGCTTTTGGTCGAGCTTTTTATAGGCTTCCAGCAGGTTTGGCGCTTCTCTAAAGGACAGAAAGCCGGGTACATAGGGCAACTCTACCGGGCCGTAATGCCATACTTTCTCCAGTACTTCCAGTTCGGGGTATGTCATGAGTACGAACACGGAAAGTATAGCGTCTTCGCCTACAAAAGAAGAATCGCAGCCGGCAATAAGTTTGAGGTCGAAGTCAGGTTTTTGGATGATGATACGCTGCTGCATTTTGTTTTGCAGAGCAGTAAGGTCTCTGAGCAGGTTAGGATCGGGTGGGGGAACAGCATGTCTTCGGTAGTAGGCCATGTTTTTAGAATTATGAATTAAGAATTAAGAATTACGAATGATGGTAGTAATAAGTATAAGCCATAGTCTTATACACTTACCCATCCACTCTTTCAAGATTGAAGCTTACGCGCTGCAGGGGTAAATGAGCTTGGCAAAGAGCAGGTACCATTGCCCGTTTACCTGGCCGAAGTGAAACTCGAAAGAGGTATTGGTGTGCAGTACAGTTTTTTGTACTAATGGTAGGGTAGCCTCTATGCGTTGGATCTCAGCATCGGAAAGGCTGGCGTAGTTCCAATAACCACTCTTCCTGAATTTGTCGGCATTCCAGGCAAAGCAGCCGTCTTTGCTGTAGCCGCTTTTGCCTTCATCGTAATTCATGTCGGCGCAGTCAAAATCCGGGAGTGGCTCTTCGGTTAGCTTGCAGGCCTGCATCTCCTCGGCTATGGTAAAAAATGACCTGTTTTGATACTCACGGCCAAAGTTCTGTATCCTGGCTACCTGTGTCATTTTGGGCAGGGCACCCGGCTGCTCAATTATCCAGAGGTTATACTTTGGATGAATAAACCGGTTGATCACAGCCGTGTCGGACTGTTGCACAGCGTCGAAAAAGCTGCCGAATGCCTCCTTGAAATTTCTGGCAGAGTCGGTTTCCTGGTGTGAGTTAGTATTAACTTGCTGGTCCTCTGTAATGGTGGTGGTTTGCTCCGAACTGCAGGATGCCAGAATAATAAAGGCCAACAAAAGTATACTTACAGGTTTAAACATGACAGTTGGGGATTTTATACTTGCTGTACGCACAGCGGTGTGTAATGGTGTAACATTCTGAACTTCTAAGATTTATGGGCGTAATTCAAAACATGCAGCCTCTGTATTTATGAAATCAAACCCAGACAGCTATGACAGACTTAATTATTAGCGAGCAGGTAGACATCCCGGTAGGCCAGGCAACACTCACAGGTGATCTTTCGGTGCCGGAAAACGCTAAAGGACTGGTTATATTCTCGCATGGCAGTGGGAGCAGCCGCTTAAGTACACGCAACCGTTTTGTTGCCGAACACCTGCAGCGGTCCGGCTTCGCTACCTTACTCTTCGACCTGCTTACGCCGCAGGAAGACGAAAACTATGATAACCGCTTTAACATCCCCCTGATCACGCAGCGCTTGGTTGACGCTACCAATTGGGTGATGAAAGATGATCGGCTGACTGACTACAATATTGGCTATTTTGGGGCAAGCACCGGTGCCGCATCCGCCTTGGGAGCCGCCGCTGCCCTTGGCGATATGGTAAAGGCTGTAGTTAGCCGCGGAGGCCGGCCCGACCTGGCAGATGCAGTTTTGCCGGACGTGCAATCGCCAACTTTGCTAATCGTGGGTGGAAAAGACGACCCGGTTATCAGTTTAAACAAACAGGCCCATGACCGGCTTCAGTGCCTGAAGGATATGGAGATCGTGCCCGATGCCACACACCTGTTCGAAGAACCTGGCGCGTTGGAGATGGCAGCGCAACTGGCCACCGACTGGTTTCGCAAATACCTGGAACCCGGCAAGCAGCACCCTTTGCGTCAGGACAAACCGTGACATTACTAATGGGAGAATGAGCGAATGAGTGATTGAGTGAATAACAAAAAAATATCTGATTGGCGGCTTCACTCGCTCATGCACACACTCACTCATTCACAATTGAAAAAGCTATGGAAATGATACACAGCCGTGAGAGTGCGGCGCAGGAATTGGCGCAGCGGTTACAGAAGTATAAAGGAACGGACGGGGTTGTGCTGGCGATACCCCGCGGAGGCGTGCCTGTTGCCGCGCCTATTGCTAAAAGTCTTGGCATGCCCTTAGAAGTAACGCTTACTAAAAAGATCGGGCACCCAGCCAACCCGGAGTTTGCCATTGGCTCTGTAAGCTTAAAAAGTGTAGCCGTGGATGAACGCGCCGAAGTACCCGACAAATATGTAAACGCAGAGGTGCAGCGCATCCGGGAGAGCCTGAAGGAGAAGTATAAGCTGTTTATGGGCAACCGCACACATGTGCCCTTAAAAGACAAGACAGTAATTATTGTAGACGACGGCATTGCCACCGGCAAAACACTGGAGGCTACTGTAAAGCTGGTTAAAACCGAGCATCCCAAAAAAATAGTGATTGCCGTGCCGGTGGCGCCACCTGAGGCGGTGCGCCGTTTCGAGCAAATGGTTGATGAAGTAGTTTGCCTGCTAACCCCTCCGTTTTTTCAGGCGGTTGGGCAGTTCTACGAAGAGTTTTACCAGACCTCCGATGAAGAGGTGATTCAGTTGTTGCAGGAGCAGGATAAAGAGTAAACCACTATTTTACTATAAACTCTCTCTGCAGCTTACCGTGTGGTGTAGCAACCTGCACCAGATATAAGCCTGATTGTTGACTTTCGTTAAAATACAGGTCCATCAGCAGCACACCATTGGCAGCGCATTGCCTTACCAAATGCTTTATCCGCTTCCCTGACAAAGTATAGACCCAGATCTCCACCTTCGCAAAAGGTCTTTGTCCGCTAAGGTTTATACTTACCTTTTCCTGCACATTAACAGTAGGGTAAACCTGCAGACTGGCACTTGAAGCTGCAGCTTGTACCTGAATAATGTTTGAGTAGCTGCTCACGCCATCCAGATCAGTTTGTTTTAAGCGATAGTAATAGGTGCCGCTAAACGCAGTTGAGTCCAGGTAAGTATAGTTTATCAGATGGTGCGTATTGCCGCGTCCTGCCAGGGTGGCAATAGTTGAAAACGAGCTGGCACCTTCAGAACGCTGAACCTCAAACTGTGCATTATTCTCTTCTGATGCTGTTGCCCATTTTAACTCTACTCCTTTATCCGGAATGTGCCTTCCGCTGAATGAGATCAAAGTAACAGGCAAAGGAATGATGGCATCCATTAAAGCATCGAACCAGCGCTGCGCCATTTTTTCGTCTCCGCTTGCATTGGGGTGTATGCCATCCCAGGTGTCGACGCCGGTTGTTGCATCAAAGCCAGTGTATTGGTCTACAAGTATAACCTGGGATGCGGCGGTATTGAGTTCATTGACCAGGGCCGGTATGCGGTCATTTAATAGCCTGATGTTATTGGCGGCCGTTGGCCCTACTTTCTGATCATAGGCCGGAATCAATTGCGCCATGAGTATCGTTACATCCGGATTGTCCGCTCTTAGCTGCCTCACAATTTCGCGCAGCTCATCCAGCGTTTCATCCAGCGATTGGTCCCGGAACATATCGTTTGTGCCCACATGCATTAGCACTACATCGGGGGTATAGCCAGCAAGCCACTGGCTTAGTTTGCCTTTGGCAGGTTCTCCTGAGTTGCCATAAAGTATCTGGTCTGCACTCCAGCCCCAATGGCCTTCGTTGTCGGGGTCGAAGCTCTGGCCTTTATGCTGTGGCCATGCCGGGTTGCCGCCGTTGTTTACCGCATGCGAGCCAACAAAATCTACCTCCATGTTAGCGTCCAGTAGTTTTTTCCAGAGGTAGTACCGGTAACTGTAATTAGCCTGGTTCGATTGCGTAATGGAGTTCCCCAGCGCCATGATCCTGATCGGCTCCGGGAAAGCTGGGTGAACGTAAAAGGCACACAAGATAAGCAAGAGTATTATCCTGCAGGCAGGTAAAGTAAGGATGTGAATCATAAGTAAAATAGGTAAATACTATATTCTCTTGTTGTACATATGCTCCTTTTAAGATGTTTTTGGCCGCAGGATTACTTTTAGCGAACACATAACCTGTTTATACCAAGCGAACTAATTACTTAGTAAGTATAAATTGCTATACTATTGGGTGGATTTGTTTTTAAGTATAAAGCCTCCGTGCCTGACAGCTTCAGAAGTTTTGTGTTAATGGCAAAAGAGTAAGAACACACTGTGTTACAACGTTTATAAATTACGCCATGCCTGGTGCTGAATAAAACCCATAAACCTGCCATAATACCCCACCAATATCAAAAAGACTCTTATATTTGTTCCCTGATCCGGCGTGGCTAAATCTTGTGGTCCTATGCTCGGACTTTAATGTTGTATCAACCTTAAAACAGTATTTTTAACCTGTGTTTTTGCTGCGCGGTGGCAGAGGCACAGACTTAACTAACACTTTATAATGACGACAAAAGCATCAAAGATCATCTATACGATTACCGATGAGGCGCCGGCACTTGCCACGCGCTCTTTCTTACCTATAGTTCAGGCTTTCACAAAAGCTGCCGGCATCGAAGTAGAGACAAGAGACATCTCCCTGGCTGGCCGTATCATTGCTGCCTTCCCGGAGAACCTTTCTGATGAGCAGAAGCAGTCGGATGACCTGGCTTACCTGGGCGATCTAGCTAAAACACCGGAGGCGAACATCATCAAATTGCCAAACATTAGTGCCTCTATCCCGCAGCTGAACGCGGCTATCAAAGAACTGCAGTCGCAGGGCTACAATATTCCAAACTATCCTTCTGAGCCTAAAACAGAAGAGGAAAAAGATATCAAAGCTCGCTATGCCAAAATTCTGGGTAGCGCGGTAAACCCTGTACTGCGTGAAGGTAACTCTGACCGCCGTGTAGCTGATGCCGTGAAGCAGTATGCCAAAAGCCACCCGCACTCCATGGGTAAATGGTCATCAGACTCTAAAACACGCGTTGCCCACATGACGGAAGGCGACTTCTATGGCAGCGAGAAATCGTTTGTGGCTGATAAGGCTACAGAGGTGCGCATCGAGTTTGTGGATGCCAATGGCAACACCAAAGTATTAAAGGAGAAGATCGCTTTGAAAGATGGCGAAGTGATGGACTCTTCTGTGATGCACGTGGATGCCCTGAACGCTTTCTTCGAGAAGGCCATCAATGAGGCAAAAGAAGATAACATCCTGTTGTCGCTGCACCTGAAAGCTACCATGATGAAGGTTTCTGACCCTATCATGTTCGGCCATGCGGTAAAAGTGTTCTTTAAGGATACGTTTGCCAAGCATGCTGCTACATTTAAGGAAATCGGCGTTGACGCAAATAACGGTTTGGGCGACGTGTACAACAAAATCCAGAGTTTGTCAGAACAGAAGCGTGTCGAGATCGAAGCTGACCTGAAAGCTGAGATGGAGAAGCGCCCTGAACTGGCAATGGTAAACTCTGACAAAGGCATTACGAACCTGCACGTGCCTAGCGACGTGATCATCGACGCGTCTATGCCGGCGGCTATCCGTACGTCAGGCCAGATGTGGGGACCTGATGGCAAGCCGAAAGATACGGTAGCCATCATTCCGGACCGCTCTTACGCCGGTATCTACCAGGAAGTGATCAAGTTCAACAAAGAGAACGGCGCTTTCGACCCGACAACTATGGGTACTGTTCCGAACATCGGCCTGATGGCGCAGAAAGCCGAGGAGTATGGCTCGCACGATAAAACATTTGAAATGGCTGAGGCCGGAACGGTGCGTGTGGTGGATGCCAATGGTAACGTGATGATGGAGCAGCCAGTAGCAAAAGGCGATATCTTCAGAGCTTGCCAGACAAAAGACGTAGCTATCCAGGACTGGGTGAAGCTGGCCGTTACAAGAGCCCGCATCACGAATACGCCTGCCATTTTCTGGCTGGACCCACAGCGTGCACACGATGCTAACCTGATCATAAAAGTAGAAAAGTACCTGCAGGACCATGACACCAACGGCCTTGAAATCAAGATCATGTCGCCGGTAGAGGCCATGCGTTATACTTGCGAGCGCGCCAAAGCTGGTAAAGATACCATCTCAGTAACTGGTAACGTACTCCGCGACTACCTGACTGACCTGTTCCCGATCCTGGAGCTTGGCACCAGCGCAAAAATGCTTTCTATTGTTCCGTTGCTGGATGGCGGTGGCCTGTTCGAGACAGGAGCGGGTGGTTCTGCACCTAAGCACGTAGAGCAGTTCGTAGAAGAAAACTACCTGCGTTGGGATTCATTGGGTGAGTTCCTGGCATTGGCCGTTTCTCTGGAAGATCTTGCTTACAAGACCAAGAACGAGAAGGCTGAGGTATTGGCAGAGGCACTGAATAAAGCCAACGCTGAGTTCCTGGAGAAAGACAAGTCGCCGGCGCGTAAAGTTGGCGGCATCGACAACCGTGGCAGCCACTTCTACCTGGCCATGTACTGGGCTCAGGCACTTGCCAAGCAGGACAAAAATCAGGAGCTGAAAGAGAAGTTCTCTAGCCTGGCCAAAGAGCTAACCGACAACGAGCAGAAGATCGTAGACGAGCAGATCGCCGCACAAGGCAAGCCTGTTGAGATCGGCGGTTACTACCACCCGGACGAAGAAAAAACTAGCAAAGCCATGTGCCCAAGCGAAACGCTAAACGCTGCGCTGAGTAACTTCTAAGTAGAAGTATATAGTATAAAAGAGAAAGGCTGCCTGAGAGATCGGGTGGCCTTTCTCATGTATACTTTATCCTTGTTTCTTATACGTTATAAAACAACTTCTCGCTTTATTGCTCTAAGTTCAGTAAGATACTTATCCCCTCTAGATGTTAATGTCCAATAAGTGTTTGTGTCCTTAAGAGATCTCTTTTTTATACTTTTTTCAATTAAACCTAGTGCTTTTAATTGAATTAGAATTTGAGCAAAATTATCCTTAATGATTGTAAAATCATAAAATGCACTGTACTCCCCTTTTAGAAGATATTTGAGGTATGTATTTAGATGGTTTTTAAAATCTAATTCAGAAGCCTCATTCATAAGTATTGTACAAGATTTTTTAAATAAATCATTCCAAGTTACTTCTACTGAGGTGCGAATATTATTAATCGTATACCTTTCTTCTTTAAAAACAACATTTACCACAAATCTATCATCTCCTTGAGCCAATTCCACTAGGTTGACCGATAGTTTTACTGTCTCTAGTTCAGATACTTTTTCTCGAAGTTTAAGTATTTCTAGCTGGGCTTCTTCAGAACCTAAATTATCAGCTTTTACCCATCCAGTCCGAGGATGACTTTTAATTAATTTGACAAGACTTCTACTTACAACAGATCCAAGTTCAATGGGTGACTCCCAGAATCTTACAAGTTTTTTCTCTGCTAATTTCCTGAATTCTTCCAGCTTCCTTCTTTTATCTTCGTCCTTGTCTGTTTTAGAAACAGATACAGTATCTGGATTTTTATGTAAAAATGAAATTATAGGTATTCCCTGATCGAGCGCATACTGGAATTCCATTTGAGTATAACTGATACCTTCAGCGCTTTCAGAACCATATCTTGCTCCTATTATGAGAATATAGTAGTCACAGTCATTTATGAGATTCTTTATTAAAGTCCATTGATCATCATCAGTCGCAGGAAACATTTCCATGCCAACTGGAATACAATCTAATTCTAATAATGCTTGAATAACCTCCCTTCTTTCTTCTGTAAAATCTTGATATGTTGAGCTAACAAAGACTTGGTATTTTTTTTCCATTTATTTTAGTTTCAAGAACTACTAAAAGTAAAAAATATAAACAAATAAATAAGAAGTTGATTCATAGTTCTTATGATAAATGCCATGAGTTATTCTGACTTTTTTTCTTGATACCGCAAGTTTAGTGTGAGCCCCCCCATGCCGCAAGTTTAGCGTGAGCGCAACTTGTGGCTATCCATGAGGCCAGTTTGTAACTGGCGTTATCCAACTTTATACTTTCGCCAGTTACAAACTGGCGCCATACCCCACCACCAGTTACCGCTGCGCTCAAACTGGCGGTATGTTCGTATAGTATGCCATGAGCCGGAATTATAAGATTAGCGACCAGAGTAAACTGCACTTCATCTCGTTTGCCACGGTGAATTGGATAGACGTTTTTACTAGACCTGCATATAAAGATATTGTAGTTGAGAGCCTGAATTATTGTGTTAAAAACAAAGGGCTGGAAGTATATGCCTGGTGCATTATGTCGAACCATGTACATTTGATTATTGGCTCGCAAACAGAAAACCAGTCAGGCATTATCCGGGACCTGAAGAAGCATACTTCTAAAACTATAATTAAAGCCATCTCTGATAACCCACAGGAAAGTAGAAAGGAGTGGATGCTCTGGATGTTTGAACGAGCTGGTGTGCGGAACAACAATAACCAAACTTTCCAGTTCTGGCAGTAGCATAACCAGCCTATCGAGCTAAATTCAAACTTCCTGATGGATCAGAAATTAAATTACATTCACAATAATCCTGTAGAAGCTGGCTTTGTGTACGAGCCGCAGAACTATCCTTATAGCAGCGCCATTGATTATGCAGGAGGAAAAGGAATGGTGGAAATTATACTTCTGAACTAACCATACCGCCAGTTTTAGCGCAGCGGTAACTGGTGGTGAAGTATGGGGCCAGTTTGTAACTGGCGGAAGTATAGCTTTAGAATATACGCCAGTTACAAACTGGCCTCATGGATAGCCACAAGTTGCGCTATCGCTAAACTTGCGGCATGAAAAGTATGGACAAAAAAAATACCCCCTCCTGTTTTTAGGAGGGGGCAGGGGGAGGTTAATACCCAAACAAGGTCTTCAGATCCAGTTGCTTCACTTTGCCATACTTCTCCAGTGCTTTGAAGTTCAGCTTGTCTTTAGAGCCGATCACAAGTATAACCTGCGGCTGGGCTTTCACATACTTCTGCTGGAACTCCTTCATCTGATCGAAGGTCATGGTGTTGGCGCTCTGGTACACGTCCTGGCGGATATCGTAGTTCAGGCCTAGCTTTTTGGCACGCTCGTAGTCGAACAGGATGCCGGCTTTGGTGATGCGCTCCGTAGAGATGCTATTGCGCAGGGCAGCCTGTGCGTTCTGGAAGTTGGCATCTGCCAAAGGCATATCCGTTAGCAGGTTCTGCATGCCGGCCATCGCCTCCGCCAGTTTATCCGACTGCGCCCCGATGTATGAGATCAGGTAATTGGCGCGGTCCTTTTTAGAAGCAGGGCTATAGAACGAGTAAGTAGAGTAGGCTAGGGCCTTCGACTCACGCAGGTCCTGGAACACGATGCCACCCATGTATTCGTTGTATAGGCGCACTACCGGAATAATGTCTTTGCTGTAAGGCACCGACTTGCTCAGGAATAGCATTTCGGCCTGCACCATGTCGTAATCTGCCCAGTAAACCGTTGGCTGCGTAAAATCGATCTCCTTATATACTTTTTCGGCAGGTACTGGCTTTAGTTTAGCTGGTACCATATGGCCTGTATTCAAGGCAGCTACTAACTTGTCGGTTTCACGTGGACCATAGTATAGCACGCGGTGCTCGTAAGTCGGGATGCTCTTGATGATGTTCACCAACTCCTGCGGTTTAATAGCCTTTAGCTCTTTCTCGCTCAGTACCGTGTTAAACGGATTCTTAGGGCCATACTTGGCGTAGTTCACCATGGCCTGCTGCAGAATAACGCCTTTGTTTTTCTTGGCATCAGCGCGGGCTTTCAGGATACCGGCTACCATGTCGTTCAGGGCCTGCTGGTCTGGTTTCGGGTTAGCTAATACGCTCTCAAAAAGGTTCAGGCCTTTCTCGAAGTTCTCATCCAGGCCAGACAAGCTTACATATACCTGGTCGCCGGAAGAGAACACGTCAAATGAAGTACCCAACTTGTAGAACTCTTTCTGAAGCTCTTCTGCCGTATACTTATCGTTACCCAGGTACTTGAGGTAGTTAACAGCCAGTCCTAGTTTCTGGTCGTTGTTGGTGCCCATGTCCAGGATGTAGTATAGCTGGAACAAGCCATTGTCTTTGTTCTTAGTATACAGCAGTGGGATGTTCTGCTTCAGGGTAGTTTCGGTGATGTCTTTTTTATAATCAAGGAAAACAGGCTGCAGCGGCTCTACTTTCTTGGCCATAAACTCTTTGTAGTACTCCGATTGCACATCGCGGTTAACGGCTACCGGCGTAATGGCTGGCTTCTCCACTTTTTGCGCGTTCGGGTCTTTGCCGGTACGCTTGTATACCAGCACATAGTTATTACCAAAGTACTTGTTAGCCACATCCATCACATCCTGCTTGGTAATACCAGCAAACTCATCCTGGCGGCTTACAAACTTTTGCCACGGCATGTCATAGATAAAGGCTGTTACAAAGGCATCGGCGCGGTTGCTGTTCTGCTCATAGGCCTTCATAGTGTTGATCTTGTCGTTGTTTACAACCGCCTGGATAAGGTCTTCGTCAAAATTACCTTTCTTGATCATATCCAGCTGCTGCAGCAACAGGTCGCGCACCTGGTCCAGGGTCTGGCCCTGGCGTGGCATGCCCGTCATCCGGAACGTGCCATAGTCCTTCATCGGCGTGTCGTAGGCGTACGAGTTCAGCACTTTCTGCTGCTGGTTCAGGTTCAGGTCTATCAAACCGGCCTGGCCGTTATAAAGCAAGTTGCTGATCATCTGTATTACAAGCGCATCGCGGGTGTTAATGCCCGGTGTGCGGTAGGCGATAGATACGTTCTCGGCATCTGGCCCCAGTATTTCCTTCACAATTGGCTGCTGAATAGTTTTTTCATCAGCTACATTAAAAGCCGGTACCGGCTGCTGCGCCATACTTCCCCAGTACTTGTCTATCAAACGGATGGTCTTGTCGAAATCGATGTCTCCGCTCATGGCAATGGCCATGTTATTCGGTACGTAGTATTTGTTATAGTACTTTTTGATCTCGGTGATGGAAGGATTCTTCAGGTGTTCTATAGTGCCTATAGTTGTCTGGGTACCGTACTGGTGCGTTGGGAAAAGGGCGGTGTTGATGACCTCTGCCACTTTGCGTCCGTCGCTGTCTAGGGTACGGTTTTTCTCTTCATACACAGCCTCCAGCTCCGTATGGAAAATACGCGGCACCATGTCGCCGAAGCGATCTGCCTCCAGCTCTATCCAGCGCTCCAGTTGGTTACTTGGGATGTCGTTGGTATAAACTGTCTGGTCTACCCAGGTATAGGCATTGGTGCCTTTTGCCCCAATAGCGCCCAGGATCTTGTCATACTCGTTGGCAACGGCATAGGTAGCAGCAACACCCGAAACAGAGTCGATCTGGGCATAGATCTTTTTGCGGGCGGCTTCATCGGTGGTGGCTCTATACTTTTCGTAGAGTGCCTCGATCTTATCCAGCTCCACTTTTTCCTTCTCCCAGTTCTGTGTGCCTAACTCCGTGGTGCCTTTAAACACCATGTGCTCCAGGTAATGGGCAAGGCCGGTGGCATCAGCAGGGTCGTTTTTAGAGCCGGCGCGAACTGCTATAAACGTCTGAATGCGAGGTGCCTCTTCGTAATCCGATAAGTATACTTTCAGGCCGTTGTCCAACGTATAAATGCGGGCATTCAGTGGGTCGCCGGGCACGGTTTCATACTTGTACTCTTTTACTGCTGGGCTAGCAGTGGCTGTTGTGTCAGTGGTTGACTGCGTCTGATACGTTTCGTTCTTGCACTGGGTAAATGCAAAAACAGACGCGATCAAAAACAGAGATACTCCCTTTTTGATTATCATAGTATAGCTTGATTAGTGACGGTGTAACTATACGAATATAGTATATAACAGATTTAGAAATCCGTATCTAAGCCAAAACGCTGCTTTAAATCGACGATCACCGGGTATTTCTCGGCGAGATAGTTAAACTTATCCTGAGAAGTATAAAGTTTTCGGCTATCGTCCTGCACTTCCACTACCTCTGCTTTCAGTTTTATACTTCTGTTGCCTGTCTGTGCCTTTAGTTCACGCAGTATCTCGGGGCGTATGGCCGTAAACTGGTCCATCATCACGTGGTTTTCCAGGTGAAGTATAACTTCGTTGTCGGCGCTGATGTGGTACTGGCGGTTCAGGAGCGTGAACTCCATCATGTTCTCTGCCTTTTTGCGGCGAAGTATAGCATGCCAAACCGTTTTCAGGCGCGCCTCATCAACAGGCACCACGGCACCATAGTTGGCGTCTTCCTCTTCTTCGGCTACCACCACATTTGTAGCGGCGGCCTGCTGGTTCTGCAGGTCTTTCAGGCTAGGCAGCTTGCCCAGTTTTTTCGGCGGAGGCAACTGTACTTTAGAGCGCGGCTGTTCCGGGGCTGCCTGTGCCTTTGGCGGCGTCAGGTGTGCATCGGGTGTTACTTCCTGCTGCTTTGGAGGTTGCTGCAAACCTTCGGATGGCACATGCGTTGGCGTGTGCGGCGGTTGCATGCGCTCTGATGGCACGCTACCCGGCGCAGGTTGCTGCATCTGCTGCGACGGAACCGTGCCCTGGTTATGGGCTGGCTGCATGGCAGCAGAAGGTATGGCACCTGTATTTCCGGTAGCGGCTGGTGCCGGGGCTGCTACCTTAGCTTTTTTTGGTTCGTTTCCCTCGCTGGCAAAACTCAGGGCTGCATTCAGGTGGGCCAGTTTCATCAGGCAAAGCTCTACGTGCAGGCGCTGGTTTTTGCTGCTTTTGTAGTTGGTGTCGCAGGTGCTTACCAGGTTTAGACCCGATAAAAGGAAGCTCACACTTGCCTTCTGCGACTGCTCCGCATACTTTGCCTTGATGTTGTCCGATACCTCCAGCAACTGTATCGTCTGCGGGTCTTTGCACACCAGCAGGCTGCGGAAGTGCTCTGCAATGCCGATCAGGAAGTTGTGCGAGTCGAAGCCGTTTTTCAGGATCTCATCGTACAGCAGCAGCGAACCAGGCAGGTTCTGCTCCAGCAAATGGTCTGTTAACCGGAAGTAGTAGTCGTAGTCGAGTATGTGCAGGTTCTCAACGGTAGCCTTGTAAGTCACATTGCTACCCGAGAACGTCACCATCTGGTCGAAAATAGACAGGGCATCGCGCAAGGCCCCATCTGCTTTCTGGGAGATCAGGTGCAGGGCGTCCTGCTCGGCCTGTATGCTTTCCTTTTGGGCGATGTTGCCCAGGTGGCGCACCATATCCTCTATCCTGATTCTGTTAAAATCGAAGATCTGGCAACGCGAAAGTATGGTCGGGATAATTTTGTGGCGCTCGGTGGTGGCAAGTATAAAGATGGCGTAGGATGGCGGCTCCTCCAGCGTCTTCAGGAAGGCGTTGAAGGCCTGGTTCGAGAGCATGTGCACCTCATCTATGATGTAGATCTTATACTTGCCTGTTTGCGGCGCATAGCGTACCTGCTCCACCAGGTTTCGGATATCCTCTACTGAGTTGTTGGAAGCGGCATCGAGCTCATGGATGTTGAACGAGCTGCTGCTGTTAAAGCTTTTGCACGATTCGCACTCGTTGCAGGCCTCTGTTTCCGGGGTAATGTTCTGGCAGTTTATGGTTTTGGCCAAAATACGGGCACAGGTGGTTTTACCCACACCTCTTGGGCCACAAAACAAAAAGGCCTGCGCCAAATGCTTGCTGCTGATGGCGTTTTTAAGGGTATTGGTTATATGGTGCTGCCCCACCACACTGTCGAACGTGGTTGGACGGTACTTACGCGCTGATACTACAAAATTTTCCATTACTACAAAGATAATCAATCTGAAGCTGAGATGGGAGTGCTTTTTATCCAGTAGTTTTCCAGATAGTTATCCACTTTTGCTTGATATGGTAACAAGAGTTAGCTGCAAATAATTTGACTGCCCCACTTATTTTAAAAATTAAGCCACAACATGTTCTGCATGCAAAATTGAACCAAAAATAACATAGGACCAATGACGGTGTTTAAACACTAAAATAAAATTGGTAAGTAGATTTTATCAAGGTCATCTTTCTAAGTTTTGCCTAATACCGGAATAGTGCTGCCTGAGGCCTGAAATAAGTTTTATGAAATAGGAATATATTTAAAACATAGCCTGCCGGAGTGTGCCGGTGGGTTATGGCGCAGTTTGCACTGGTTTTGTAATGTGTGGCTGTTGTAATTGCCTGGTTTGTAGTTTTATATAATATGTTAGTTCTATATATGAATATTTATTTTAGCATTCCAATATAGATGTAAAATACTTATAATGCAATAGTATAATTTATGGATATGCAATCGCTTGTTTTATAGACTATCCGTATATATCGTCTGATTTATTTCCTAACATCTTCACTCAAAAATCTATGGTTAAATATTTACGCGATTGTACGCGGCTGGCTATTATTGTAGTCATGCTGTTCGGTGGCAGTGTTGCCTTCGCCCAAGGGAACCGCCAGTCCGAGAAAAAGCCAATTCCACAGGTAGCGCTTGATCACATACAAAAAAATAAACAAGCACTTAAAGTAAAAGACAAAGACATACAGGACCTGGCGCTAGGCAGTGAAGCCGAAAGTAAAAAGAGTGGTGTAAAGCACTACTACATTATGCAGCGGTATGAAGGTATTGAAATTCATGGTGCCATAACTAACATGAGTATCTCCAGCGATGGAAAGGTTGTGAATGTAGGCAACCGTTTTCATGAAGATATTGAAAGTAAAGTGAATAGTAAACAGCCTGTTCTGGACGCTGAGGGGGCAGTTCAAGCAGCTGCGCGCCATTTAGGCGTTACCGTTTCAGAGCCATTAACTGTATTGGAGAGAACAAATAACAGAAATAAAGAAGTAGTGCTTTCGAAAGGTGGTGTCTCACTGGAAACAATACCTGCTAAGCTAGTTTATCAGCCTATGTTTGATGGTAGTCTGAGACTGGCCTGGGAGGTATCCATCTATGAACTGGATGCGCAAAACTGGTGGAATATCCGGGTAGATGCCAAAACAGGAGAACTGCTGGACAAAGACAACATGGTGGTGCATTGCGTGTTCGAAAATGACGGTGCCGGAGGAAAATACCTCCACGATACGCACCGGCACGAAGTGTCCCTGGCAATGGATGGGGATATTGATATGACTCCGTATTCGCCAATGGCCGGACCTGTTAATCAAGGAAATACACCAGGTGTTTATGAAGTATATCCTATGCCATTTGAAAGTCCAAGCCATGGCGGCCGAAAACCGATGAACGCGGCTGCTGTGGTAGACAAAATGGCATCGCCGAATGGTTGGCACACAGACGACAAGAAAAGCTACACCATAACCAGAGGCAATAACGTGTACGCTTACGAAGACCCGAATAATAAAGGTCATATAGTAAGTAATGCCGATAATGGAGCAGATGTAGTGCATGGCCATAGCCCGGACGGTGGAACCCAGAGGGTTTTCAAATACCCTTTAAACTTTTCGCAGCAACCAGAAACTTATCGTGATGCTGCCATCACCAACCTTTTCTATTGGAATAATATTACACATGATGTGTGGTACAAGTATGGCTTTGACGAAGAGAGTGGCAACTTTCAGAGAACTAACTTTGGCAAGTCAGGTCTTGGAGGTGATTATGTAATGGCAGAAGCACAGGATGCACGGAACATTCCTATCCCACCGGCAGGACAAACCACACGAAATAATGCAAACTTTGCTACTCCAATTGATGGCAGAAGACCAAGAATGCAGATGTACCTTTGGAGTGGTATTCCTGATCCTGATAAATTTAGGGTGACGTCGCCTTCATCTATTGCCGGAAGTAATCCTTCAGCCACTGCAGCTTTTGGTCCGGCTCTTACTTCCACTCCAGTAACCGGAAAATTAGTTCTGGTAAACAGCGAAGGTGTTAACGCAGTGGAGGGGTGTGGCACAGTACTTAATGCTGCGGCTGTTTCAGGCAAAATAGCAGTAGTATACAGAGGTAATTGTCCTTTTGTAGATAAAGTTAAAAACGCTCAAAATGCCGGAGCCATTGCGGTAGTGGTTATTAATAATGCACCGGGTGCTCCAAGTACTATGGGCGGTGCCGATCCTTCAATTACGATTCCTTCGGTGATGATCAGCGATATAACAGGTGCCAGCATCAGAGCATTACTGGATGCAAATCAAGAGGTAACCGTAAGCCTAAAAGACGATGGTTCTGGGCCTGAGATTGACGGTGATTTTGACAATGGCATCATTGTGCATGAATACGGTCATGGCATTTCAAACCGACTGACAGGTGGCCGTAATACTACTTCCTGCTTGCCAACCCAGGTGCTTGCCAGTGGTCAGGTATTGACAACCGAACAGATGGGTGAAGGCTGGAGCGACTGGTTTGGACTAATGATGACCATGAAGAAAGGTGATACCCGTAATAAGATCAGAGGTATAGGTACATATGCTTCAGGGCAGCCTGTAGAGGGCCGGGGTATCAGACCTGCTCCTTACTCCACTGACATTAGCGTGAACAGTTATACTTATGGTGCCACCAACAATCCAAATCTTTCAGCTCCGCACGGTATTGGTTTTGTGTTTGCTACTATACTCTGGGAAATGACATGGGATCTGATAGATAAGTACGGCTTCGACCCAGACCTTTATAACGGCAAGGGAGGTAACAACATGGCTATGCAATTGGTTATCGACGGCTTAAAACTGCAACCATGCTATCCTGGCTTTGTGGATGGCCGCAATGCTATACTTTTAGCTGATCAGCTAAACTATGGCGGTGCTAACCAAGAACTGATCTGGAGTGCCTTTGCAAGAAGAGGCGTGGGCTATAGCGCCAGTCAGGGCCTAAGCTACTATAGATTTGACCAGAAGGAAGCATTTGATATGCCTCCGGCAACGGTTATCGCAGGCGGCTCTACTGCAAGTCCGGCAGTTGCAATGTCAGAGGTAAACAAAGCGGATGAAATGGTCTTAAGCTACCCTAACCCATTCTCTGAAAGCACCACGATCAGCTTTAAAGCAAAAGAGTCTGGTTATACATTGTTAAAGGTTTATGATGTAACTGGCCGTGAGGTAGCAACGCTCTTTGAGGGCAACGTGGAAACTGGTCAAACTTATACTTATAACTTTAAAGCATCCGAAAATAAAAGCGGAGTTTATATTTACAAGCTGGTGAACGGTAACTCCAGCCGTTCAGGCACAATGCTACTAATAAAGTAGGATAGAGAAATAATTTCTTGAGAAAGGCACCCTGTGGCAAAATTTACTGCAGGGTGCCTTTCACTTTAAGGATTTTGTCTGTCTTGATAATTTTGAACTCAGTCATGATGTGCTATGATGTTACCCAAGGTCAGGAGAATGGTAATATTATCTCCGTGAAAGTTGTATAATAATTATTTGATTATTGTGTTATAAGGTGTTTCGGGTATTCATTTTGAAATTACTTGCAATAATCTATTATGCTGATGATGTTACCTTTGGCAATATTTATTCCTGGTAGTGCGGTGTTTGAATTTGTACTTTTATCACAATCCCCAAAATAATAGGAGTGGGTGTGTTGCAAAGTATTGTTTTCAAACATCTGGCATGAAAAAAAGCATCGGACCATTGATCAAGCTTCTGCTGTTATTGGCTTTCCTGTCGAGACTGGAATTTGTCTTTGGGCAGGGAGAAATAGCAGCTACCGAAACCAGCGTTAATCCATTTATTACTGCCGGCACAGAAAAGGCCCTTGCGCCCGGCGATGGAATTAGGAAAGCCTCGACGCTTGGCGGGGGGATAGGAGAGGAACGTTTATCGCTTTCTGCATCACCAAAGAGCTTCGGTAATAAAACAGACCTAAGTTTTAAGCTAAAGCAAGCCGGACGCTACAAACTTGAAATTCTGAACATGCAGGGTAACACGTTAATGGTATTAGCTGAAGGCACAGGGCAAGCAGGAGAGTATTTTGTGTTTCAGTTAAGAAGGGAAAAGTTGCCGGCAGGCAGTTACATTGGCCGGTTAATAACAGAGCATGAAGTAACCTCTGCGCGCTTTATGCTGAAGTAAAAGCTTACAAGTTATACTTTATACTTTTTGGCTATGCTTTACATCACCTTACTGCTGTATACCCTCCTGCGATCCCTGCCTTAGACAGTACCAGCTGCCACAGCTGGTTGTTGCGAGCCCTGAACGAGCCTGCGCTGGAAAGCAGGTAGTATTTCCACATGCGGTAAAAGCGCGCTCCGTATTCTCCCTGCAGTTGCTCCCAGTTGCGATCAAAATTGTCGAACCACGCCATCAAAGTTGGGTCGTAGTAGGGGCCGAAGTTATGCCAGTCTTCTACCTTAAAAATATGCTCCATGGCCGCGCCGAGTTGTTTGATAGAAGGTATCACCGAGTTCGGGAAAACATACGTATCTGTAAATGGATCGGCAGAGGTTCTGGAATAGTTGTGACCGATGGTGTGCAGCAGAAACAGGCCATCATCCTTTAGGCAGCGTGCTGCCACCTGCATAAATTTCCGGTGGTTGCGGTAACCCACGTGCTCTACCATGCCCACCGATACCACATGGTCAAACGGCTCGTTTATGTCGCGGTAGTCTTGCAGGCGTATTTCTATAGGTAAGCCTTTGTACCTCTCCCGGGCCAGTGCCGCCTGCTCTTCCGATACGGTTATACCTACCACCTCTACGCCATACTTTTCCGCGGCAAACCCGGCAAAGCTGCCCCAGCCACAGCCTATATCCAGCACGCGTTGTCCGGGCTTCAAGTATAATTTCCGACAGATAAGGTCTAGTTTGTTTTCCTGGGCCTGGTCCAGGTTGTCTGCATCTTTCCAGTAGCCGCAGCTGTAGGTCATGCGCTTGTCCAGCATCAACTGGTACAATCTGTTGCCGATGTCGTAGTGGCGTTGTGCGTTGCGGGCAGCTTTGCCTTTGGCCTGCATGTTCAGCAGTTTTGCCAGCAGCACCTGTAGCTTCGAGCGCCAGCTTAGTTTTGCTCTTTTATACAGGTCGGCCCGGAGCACTTTAAACACAAACTGGTCTATACTTTGGCAGTCCCACCAGCCGTCCATGTAAGACTCGCCCAGCCCAAGGGTGCCATCCGAAAGTATACGCTTGTAAAACCTGCCGTCGTGCACCTGCAGGTCCCACGGATCGGGGCCGTTTATCTTAACATCTGCTGTGGCTAAAATATCAACTACTTGCTGCTGTAGGTTCTGGGCCGCCATAGTTCTGAGTTTAAAGTATAAGCACCTGTTAAGTATAGATTTATACTTATGCAGATTTGAACGGCGGCGGCATAGAATAGTTAAAGCCTTTTGGCTTTGCAGCGGTATCTTAAGTGATTTTAGCTGTAAGCTTATGCCTTACATAGTGTAAAGCGTAGCCACCACTACTGTAAGGCCACTTAAAAACAACAGAAAAGTATAAGCGAAAGCCAGCAGCAAAAACTTAGTAACAGTGCGCCAGCGGGTGCTATTGTAAATTGTGCGCATGGACCGGTAGATGTACCAAAGTATAACAAGAATGCCCAGAAACTGTATCCAGCCCGAGACGAAAGGCAGCATCCACTTTAGTAAGATCAGTATGGAGCCGAACAGGAAAAGGAACGAATGTACGTGTATCGAGTAGATCAGGTGCTCTGTGTAGTATTTCTTCGACCTGATGCTCACCAGCTTCAGGATAAGGGCAAACAGGGGTAGCAGGATGAACATGATCTTCGGCAAGTGACTTGTCAGCTTGTTTTTAAAAAGCTCAAACTGCAGTTCGTCGTTTTTTACCTTTCTAAACTTCTCGTTAAATGTCCCTAGCGGTATGTTAAATTCACCGACAGAATCTTTCTTGTTTGATTCCTTTACTGTGTTTCGGTTTCTGGCGCTGTCTTTTACTGCCTGTGTGTTAGTAATGTCTGTCTTAATATAGTTTCCTAAGTCCTTAGCTGCCTTCCCTGCAACTGCTTCTGCGCTTTTGGTTTTTTCAGTAGCATTCTCTTTAATAATACCCTTTTTGTTGATATTGGTGTTGGCCGTAAAAAGAAAGAAGAAAACTATACTGATAAAGATGTACATGCTGATCGGGTTGAGATGCGAGGCGCGTTTACCGGCAAAGTACTCTTTTGTAAGATGACCTGGTTTGGTTAGAAGCGGCACCATGCTTTTGAAAAACTTTGACTCTAAGTGGAAGTAGTGCCCGACGCTGTGCAGCACCAGGTGCAGAAAGTTTTCGTGCAATTCCAGGTTTTCCTGCCCACAAACGGAGCAGAAATTACCCGTAACAGTTGCCTCACAGTTTAAGCAGTTGCTCTCGGAGCGGTAGTGTTTTTTCATAGTATAGGTGGTGTTTAAGTTCGACTGTTTAAACACCAAAAGTAAATATAAATTTTTAGCTATATAAGCTTAGGAGATTTGAATGAGAGTTTGAAAGAAGCAAATATGCCGCAAGTTTAGCAAAGCGTAACTTGTGGCTATGTATGGCAGGAGTTTTCAACTGCTTTGCTTTGAAAAAGCAAGGACTGCGACGGCCTGTTTTATACTTTATACTTTGGGAATAGACGATAAAGTATAAATCTCTCAAAGTATAAATCAGCTAAAGTATTCTTTTCTGCTTACACAGATAGCCAGTTGCAAACTGGCATCATGTGTAGCCACAAGTTACGCTTCGCTAAACTTGCGGCATAAGCTCTGAGCCTTAGGCAAACTGGCACAATGGGGCACAAATCTACGCCGGCGAGAGTGGAGATTTGAGAATAAAACGTAAGTAGATCGAAGGGAGGACTATTTTCTAAAACACCAGTTTAAATGTACTGCCCACGCTTTCCTCACTTTCAACTTGTATAGTGCCCTTGTGCAGCAGCATGATGTGTTTGGACAGGCTAAGGCCTATGCCGGAGCCTTCTTTGTGAGAGGTAAAGAAAGGTATGAAGATGTTCTCCAGTATTTCTTCCGGAATGCCTGTGCCGTTGTCGTGTACTTCTATCGTTACTTTCCCGTCCTGCTGACCGGCTATAAGTATAATTTGTGGAGATAGCCGATCCAACACCGCACGCTGGGCATTGGTAATCAGGTTGATAATTACTTGCTCCAGCAAATTTACATCTCCATTTATGACCAGGTTAGGGGGTGATACTTTGCAGCTAAAGTCTATGCCAGCCTCTTTAAGCCTTGGATACATCAGGGCATTTATACTTTTGAAAAGCTCCTGCACATAAATAGTAGTGAGGTTTAGCTGCTGCGATTTGTTCAGGTTGCGGTAAAATTGTGTAAAGCGCAGCAAGCCTTCGCTACGTTTTTTGATGATGCCGATTCCTTCTTCCGTATCTTGTAGCACTTCCACATCAACGGTTGTGTCAGGTTCCGAAGTATAGCGTTCCCGCTCCAGGTGCAGGTGTTTGCCTAAAGTATCGGCCAGCGAGGCAATGGGTGCCACGGAATTCATGATCTCATGCGTCATAACGCGGAGCAACTTTTGCCAGGCCTCGGTTTCGGTAGCATCTACGGTGGCGCTTACGTTTTTGAGCACTACCAGCTGCAGGTTGCGGTGCTGCATGGTAAAGGCTGTAGCCGAAACCAGCACCTGCGACTGACCAGATGGCAGCTTTAACTTTGTAAGTATACTTTCACCGGACTTTATACTTTGCAGCGCATTAAGCAGGATAGGGTAACGCTTGTCCAGGTTGTCTATACTTTTGAGGTAGGGGAGGCCGAGCATCTTCTTTAGGGCATCGTTTACCCATTCCACTTCACCTGTCTCCTCATCCACAGCCATAATGCCAGTATCCACCAACTGAAGTATGGTTTGCATGTACTGGAACTGTGCCTCACGCTCTATGTGCAGCTGCTTAAAGGTGTCGTTTATTGTGTTAAAGGCGCGGTGCAGTTGCTGCAGCGAAGAATTGGCGTTCTCGTTAAACCGCTGGGAAAAATCACGTTGTTTTACGGCTTCCAGAAACCTGGCCAGTTCGTTGTTGCTGCGGGTGACGTATCGCGCTGTTTCCAGCACCTGGGCCAGCATCACAAGTATACCTGTGGCTACCTGTAGCCAGGTGTACTGCGTCAGGTAAGCCACTGTCACGTACATCACGCCCAGCAAAAGTATAAACCTGACAAACAGCCCGAGTTCCAGTCGCTTAGATATCATACTTGTTCAGGCGGCGGTAAAGGGCGGTGCGGGTAAGGCCAAGTTCTTTGGCAGCTTTGGAGATATTGCCATTATTCTTCTCGATCACACGGCGTATGGTTTCTTTTTCAATTTCGTGCAAAGGCATACTTGTATCTACCGCAAGCACAGGTGTAGAGTCAGTTGGCGCCATCTCCATCGGCGAGAAGCTGAAATCCTGGGGCTGCAGCACATTGTTTTCGGCAAGTATAATGGCCCGCTCCACGGCATGCTGCAACTCACGCACGTTACCCGGCCAGTTGTGTTGTTTTAGTTTCTGCAGGGTGGCAGGTGTAAACTCAGGTGCAGGCTTATGGTTTTTGCTGGCATAGATATCAGCAAAATGTCTGGCTAGCAGCTCTACATCATTGCCTCGGGCACGCAGCGGAGGCAGCGTTATTTCTACTGTATTAATGCGGTAAATCAGATCTTTGCGGAACAGGTTTTTGGCGGCCAATTCATAAATAGGCTCGTTGGTAGCTGAAATCAGGCGGATATTAACAGGTACCGGAGTGTTAGAGCCGAGAGGCGTTACCTGCCGGTTCTGAAGCACTGTCAGCAGTTTGGCTTGCATGGCAGGGGAGATGTTTCCGATTTCATCCAGGAACAGGGTACCACCATTGGCTGCTTCAAATCGCCCTTTGCGATCTTCCTTGGCATCGGTAAAAGCTCCTTTCTTAAAACCGAACAACTCACTCTCGAACAAGGTATCTGTCAGGGCGGCCACATCTACGCTTACGAATGGCTGACTAGCTCTAAATGATTTCTCGTGCAGGGCGCGTGCTACCAGTTCTTTACCAGTTCCGTTCTCGCCGAGTATGAGCACATTGGCCTCAGTAGGGGCAATTTTCTCTATTTTGTAAAGTATATCCTGTATCGCTTCAGATTCGCCAAGTATGGTAGTTTGGCCTGTGCCTGCTGCTGATTTCTCACTCTTCTTCGGCCCCTTTGCCTGCAAAACGGTGTGTAGGGTTTCCAGTAATTTATCGTTGTGCCAGGGCTTTACTATAAAGTCAAACGCCCCTTCCTTCAACGATTTCACAGCCAGTTCCACATCGCCGTAGGCCGTGATAAGTATAACTTTGGCATCCTTATCTTTGTCCAGAATCTGGCGCAGCCAAAACAGGCCTTCGTTGCCGGTGTTAAGCGCGCTCTTGAAATTCATGTCCAGGAAAATAGCATCAAATTTCTCCTTCGACAGCAGGCTCATCAGGTTGTCCGGATTCTTCTCCGTTACTACCTCTTTTACCTCTGTTTTCAGTAGCATCTTCATGGCGAAGAGCACGTCTGCCTCATCGTCAACAACTAAAACTCTGCCTGTTTTTCCTGTGGCCATTGTGCAAGCTTTTCTGGTTCAGATACCGAATTTAAGCAATTCAAATGATATTGTCAGAATCAAGATTTACAGGATTGAAAGATTGACGGGATTAAAGTGATGGGAATAAGATGGTTCAGGATACGAATCTTTATTAAATAATACATTTATTCATTTATTAACAGATTAATCCTGCTAATCCTTTAATCCTGTAAATCCTGATGCTGACTAAAAAGTGCTGTATCGCAGGCGTACAGGTGTTCTACTGAAATGTGTATCGGAAGCGAACACTTTTAAAATTATGGCATAGTTAAGTTGTTGATAATGAGGTGTTTTTAAAGTTGGCATTTTAATTTCTTATGAGCTTTTACAGTTTGCATGGTTCTCCTTGCTTCTGCTTAAAACAAGATTGTATACCTGTTCCAGATAAAACTTAAAGCTATGTTAAAGAACTACCTTAAAATGGCCTACCGCAACCTGATGCGACACAAAGTCTTTTCTTTGATCAACGTTTCTGGTTTAGCATTGGGTATGACCTGCAGCATACTGATTATGCTTTGGGTAAAGGATGAGTTGAATTTTGATCGCTTCCATAAGAATATTGATGAGCTGTACATCGTGTACAGAACCGAGATTTATCCAGGCGCCGATAACCTAACCATGCCTGCTCAGACTGGCCCTTTGGCTCCTGCCCTTGAGCAACAGTTGCCTGAGGTAGCACATGCGGTGCGGGTTAGTTTTACAGAAGAGGAGTTGTTTAGCTTCGGAGACAAAGGTATAAAAGTGCAGGGGCAGTACGCTGATCCTGAGTTTTTTGAAGTTTTCACATTTCCGCTGGTTTACGGTGATGCGGAGCAGGTACTCCGGAATCCGAAATCGGTTGTGTTGAGTGACAGTGTTGCGTTAAAGATTTTTGGCTCTACAGATGTAGTAGGTAAGGTTGTTAAGCTGAATAACAGTGAGAGCTATAAGGTAACCGGCGTGATGCAGAAAGTACCTAAAAACTCATCGCTTCAGTTTGACTTTGTAATGCCTTATGAAAATTATGAGGCCAAGAATGACTGGTTAAAAAACTGGGGCAACAATGGTATCCTGACTTTTGTGCAGGCAAAGAAAGGGGCTGACGTTGCGGCGCTTGATGCTAAGATGAAGCATTTTCTTACAAGACAGGATAAAACCCTCGACTCAGAGCTTTTCCTGCATGCTTACAGCAAACAGCACCTTTACTCAGACTTCAGAAAAGGTAAGACTGAAAGCGGTTTAATTACTTATGTGCGCCTGTTCTCGGTTGTTGCCGTGTTTATCCTGCTTATTGCCTGCATTAACTTCATGAATCTGGCCACGGCCCGCTCGGTAAAACGCGCAAAGGAAGTCGGTGTTCGCAAAGCTATCGGGGCAGACAAATCTATGCTGGTTGGGCAGTTTATGCTGGAGTCGGTTCTGGTAGCGCTACTGGCCCTTTTTGTGGCCATGAACTTAACCGGTATGTTGCTGCCAGCTTTCAACAACCTGACAGAAAAAGCGGTGCAATTCGACTTATCAGATCCAACGCTTATTGCTATGCTGCTGGGGGTGGCGTTATTCACTGGTCTGGTTTCGGGCAGCTACCCGGCTTTCTTCCTGTCATCTTTTGACCCGGCGGTGGTGCTAAAAGGCGCTGTTAAACTGAACTACAGAGCCGCCTACCTGCGAAAAGGACTGGTAGTGTTTCAGTTTATACTTTCCGGATTGCTGATTGTGAGTACCCTGGTGGTATACCTGCAGTTACATTTCATTCGAAACAAAGATTTGGGACTGCAGCGCGAGCAAGTGGTTTATGTGCCGGTAGAAGGTGCCTTGCGTGAGCGCTATGATGCTGTAAAGCAGGAGTTGCTTTCGATGCCGGGCATTGCTACTGTGTCAGCATCTAACCAGAACCCGCTGCGGATCAGCTCCAACACGGGTGATGCAAACTGGAGCGGCAAAGAGCCAGAGGAAGTGGTATCTATTGATGTAATGAATGTAGAGTATGGCCTGCTGGAGACTTTAGGGATACAGTTAAAAGAAGGACGCGATTTCTCTAAAAGCTTTGGTACGGATACAGCAAACTACCTGGTAAACGAAGAGGCCGTACGGGTAATGCAGCTTAAGGAGCCTGTGGGCGAGTGGATAGACATGTGGGAAAATAAAGGAAATATTGTCGGTGTAGTTAAGGATTTCCAGTCGAGAGATATGCGCGCGGGTATTAGGCCACTTATTATCCGCCTGGACCCTAAGAACGTGAGCCGGTTGTTTGTAAAAACAGAGAAAGGCAAGACAAAGGAAGCCTTGGCCTCTATGGAAGCTGTACTGCAAAAGTATAACCCAGCTTTCCCGTTCGATTACCACTTCATGGACGATGACTTTGAAAAGATGTATAAAAGCGAAGCCATGATCGCAGAGCTCACCAACTACTTCGCGGGCATTGCTATCTTCATCTCCTGTCTTGGCCTTTTCGGACTGGCGTTGTTTACGGCCGAGCAGCGCAAAAAGGAGATCGGCATCCGAAAAGTGCTGGGAGCATCTGTGACTAGTATCGTGTTTATGCTAAGCAAAGACTTCTTAAAACTAGTGCTGTTGGCTAATGTGATCGCACTGCCGCTGGGCTGGTACCTCATGAGCGGCTGGTTAAACGACTACGCTTACCGCACCGAACTAAGCTGGTGGATATTTGCCCTGGCACTTGCTGCTACTGTTTTCATCGCCTTGTTCACGCTAAGTTTTCATGCCGTTAAAACAGCTATTGCAAATCCTGTTACATCAATCAGAACTGAATAAATCAAATCCATTAGTATAAAATAAAACGATGAAAAAGTATCTATTCCTATTATTGCTGCTGTTGGTGTTTACTGCTAAAGCGCAAGTGCCAAATACTCTTAGTCCTGCTGATAAAGTGTATGGCTTGTCTAAGTTCTGGCAGGAAGTAAACTACAACTTTGTGTACCTGGATAAAGTGGACCGCAGCAAGTGGGAAAACGATTACCGCGAAGCCATTACAAAAGTACAGAACACCAAAAACGATTACGAGTACTACCGCGAACTCCAGAAGCTTTGCGCCAGCTTAAATGATGGACACACCAACATCTATTTTCCTAGAAGTATAGACTCGCTGATCTATAAGTCCATGTTCGGGAAGTATAGAATTATGTTGAGCAATATCGATAACAAAGCCATTGTTACCAGAACCAACCTGAGCATAAAAGACGAAGTGCCAGTTGGCAGCGAGATTATTGAAGTAAACGGTTTGCCAACAGCAACGCACTTAAAGCAAAATGTGCTGCCTTACATAGCATCGTCTACAGATTATGTGCTGATGGACTGGGCCATTGAAAACATGCTGAGAGGCTTGAAAGGAGAGACGTTTGACATAAAGTATAAAACCCCGAAAGGTAAAGTAAGAAGCCTGGCGTTAACAGTTGCTAAAACCGCAGAGCAGGAGTTGTACCCAGCCCTGGAGAAACGCGAGTTGCTTGACCTGAAATGGTATCCGAACCAAACGGCTTACCTGGCGCTGAATGCTTTCCATGATCCGAAGATCAACGAACTGTTCCTGGAGAAACTGCCGGAGCTACGCAAAGCCAAAGCTTTGGTAATTGACCTGCGCAACAACGGTGGCGGCTCTACAACGATAGGCCGCGAGATACTAAGTTACCTTAGCCCTGACACGCTGCTGTACGGTTCTAAGAACGCTACGCGCCAGCACCTGGCAAGCTTTAAAGCGTGGGGTGTGTTTACAGAACCTAAAGATACTGTAGGAAGTGAGTTTGCAACCAGATCGCTAAATGCCTATAACGACAAACTGATGTATGAGTTCGACTACAATCCAGCCCGGAATAATGTGCAGCAAGGCGAAAAAGTAATTGTGCCAACCGCTATACTTATCGGCCATAAAACAGCCTCTGCCGCCGAAGATTTCCTGATCTATGCCGACAACCAAAAGCACATGACCAAGATAGGTGAGAACACGAACGGTAGCACCGGCCAGCCTTTCATGTTCGAGTTGCCTGGTGGTGGCAATGCCCGCATCTGTACTAAAAAGGATACCTACCCGGATGGTCGTGAGTTTGTGGGTTATGGTGTAAAGCCAGATGTTGAAGTGAAGATGACGCTTCAGGATTATATCCAGAAAAAGGACCCCGTGCTGGAGCAGGCGCTTAAGCACCTGAAAGGACGGAAACTAGCCGCTAAATAATACCTATATCTTAAAATAAAACTCTATGAAAAGCTTACAAAAGTATGCGCTGACTCTGCTGCTTGTTTCGGGCGCATCAGCATGCTATGCACAGAAAGTAAAAGAACTGCCAAGTATAAAATCGAATTCAGACAGCTATACTTATGTAGTAAATGATGCCGAGAGACGCTCTGATTGGCGGGTAGGTGCTGGTAATAAGCCAGCCAGGCTAGAGGTAGAGTGCAGACTTAAGACAAACAAAGTAGGCCTTATAACAGATGTGGATTCTATTTTTTTTGATATAAAAGAAGGAGAAACGGTACAGCTCTACATACTGCAATCAGGTAAAGAAAAAGAGCTGACCGAGGTTGTAGGAGTGCCAAAGAACGTGAACTTCACGAAAAAGTATATTCGTGAGCACCAGGGCAAATATAGCGTGGAGGTGCCGGAAGTACATGAATTGGCAAACATTCTGGTGGCTATTTCTAAGGTGGGGCAACAGGATTCTAATATGGTGGATATGACCACGCCATACTATAAAGAAGTAATGGCGCATTTTTCTCCTTATAAAAATCATCCGGTAATGGTTGTGGTGAACAAGCGCATTACAGAACCATTTGATATAGATAGCTACTGGTACTACTATGGCATGAAAATGAACGCCTGCGCTTATGTTTTCAACAAGAAAGGCAACATCAAAAACGAAGGCATCATCCGAAAAATGGGTTTCAACTACCCGGAAGACCCAATACTTGCCAATTTAACCTTGATCGAGGACTTTGCCAGAAAGTCTGGTTTCAGAGAGTTTTACAAGCAACACCAGCCATACTACCAGGAGTTAATGCAAACTTATCGCTCTCAGAACCCGATAGACCAGATGCAGTCGTGGCTGGAACAGAAGTTCGGGTTTACGTATGGCAACTACCGCGTTACATTCTCCCCGCTGATTGGTGGCGCCCACTCTACCATGAGCTTCGAAGACAATGGCTTTAGCCAGACAGTAATGTTCGTGAACCGGGCAAAGCTCAGCCCTAAGTATAACGAACATGTAAACGAAATGAACAACAGCCGTGTCGTGTTTACAGAAATAGACCACAACTTTGCAAACCCGGTTTCTGAAAGGTACACGAAGCAGATTAACGAAGCGTTTGCCGATAGAAAAAAGTGGGTAGTGGAGGCAAACGGCACAAGCGCTTACTCTTCTCCTGACAATGTTTTTAATGAATACATGACCTGGAGCCTGTACTCTCTTTACTGCCTGGATAAATTTTCTGCCGAGGATAACGCTACGTTTATACCTAAAATGGAGCGTCAGATGGAAAAGAGCAGAGGCTTTATCCGGTTCGGAGACTTTAACCAAAAACTGATCTCACTTTACAAACAGAACCCAAAGATAAGTGTAGATGAGCTCTATGTGGCTATGCTGGACTGGAGCAAGCACCTACAGGCGAAACTATAGAAGGATTGAAACCTGACACGGCTTTTAAGTGTTAAAGAACTGAAATACGGATAGAAGTATGCTGCAAATTTTATACATTTGTGGCATACTTCTTGAAGTATAGATAGCAAGAATTCGTTCTTTATTTATTGGGGATGACCGGAATTGACAGCTTGTGCAGATTGCGTGTAAGCATGTCGGGTGATGAACGTACCACCTGTTAAAAATTCGTTCGAACAATAACTGGCGAATATAACTACGCCATGGCTGCTTAATCTAGGTATTAAGCACTAGCCATAGTCTCGTGCAGGTTTCGTAAATCTGCCTGCACATCAGAGGCTTCGATCCGATTTACTAGTCTGTGTAAAGGTGTGGTGCACAGGCGAAACTAAAGCACCTAAGGAGTGCGCATAGGCTTGACCTAGGCCCGCAAGCTCCCGACAATCCAACTAGCGTCTAAGCATGTAGAAGGCACGACGGTTTCCTTGTCTGGACCAGGGTTCGAGTCCCTGCATCTCCACTATAAAAAAGCGCCAACTGGTATTGTACCGGTTGGCGCTTTTTTGCGCTTTATACTTCTGATTTCAAATTAAAAAAGTAAATTGTGTAAGCTAATCGCAATTACTTTAAAGCAGCTAAGGGGAAAAAATACAAATAGATACTAGCTGCTGTTAAACTTTCAGCTACAGATAGCAGTATTATTTTATTCAACAACTTTTGAATTAAGACCCTTAGTACACCCTTATGATGAGCTTAGCAGAAAACAAGCAGGCGCTCTTTAGCGAGGTTGAGAAAGAGCTTGCCAACCAGGGCTTCCATATAGAGAAGAAAGATTTGGATAGACCATGGGGAGGTTTTTTTGTAATAGATGAGGCCCAGGCACCGAAATTCGCAGAAACATACTTTAGCCAGGTGCCCATGGAGGACCTGAAAATATCCGGTAAACTTAGCCCTAAAATTCTTGTTGTTGCACCGGATAAAAGATTATCGTGGCAGTACCACCACCGCCGTGCCGAGATTTGGAAAGTGCTTAAAGGCGAAGTAGGCGTGGTTACCAGCGATACCGATGAGGAAGGTGAATTGCAGAAACTGTTACCAGAGTCTTTGATTACCCTGAAGCAGGGCGAGCGCCACCGCCTGATCGGCTTGAACGATTGGGGTGTGCTGGCTGAGATATGGCGACACACCGATGCACAGCAACCCTCTGACGAGGAAGACATCGTACGCCTTCAGGATGATTTTGGTAGGTAAAACAAACCATACTTAAAACAAAAGGCTCTTTTTAGAGCCTTTTGTTTTAAGTATGGAATTATAACCCAAATACTCCAGGTAACCACAGGCTTAATGCTGGCACATAGGTAACCAAAAGCAAAGCCAGCACCATGGCAATGAACAGTGGCACCAGCGGTTTAATTACTTTACTGATGCTGATATTTGCCACCCCGCAACCCACAAACAGTACCGAGCCAACCGGAGGCGTACACAAGCCGATGCAAAGGTTCAGCACCATCATGATGCCAAAATGAACAGGGTCTACACCTAATGCCGTAACTACCGGTAAAAAGATAGGTGTGAAAATAAGTACCGCCGGTGTCATGTCCATAAAGATGCCTACGAACAGCAGGATTAGGTTAATGATGATAAGCACCACGATCTTGTTATCGCTGATAGAGAGCAAAGCCTCGCTTACGCCCTGCGGAATGTTTTCAAAAGACATTACCCACGACATACCCATAGAGGTGCCGATCAACAGCATTACAATAGAGGTAGTGATAACTGTATTGATAAGTATCTCGGGCAGGTTCTCTATCTTTATCTGGCGATAAACCACCATCGATAGGACTAAAGTATAAAGTACTGCAATGGCTGATGCTTCTGTAGCTGTGAATATGCCAGCGATAATACCTCCGATTACCACTACTAACAGAAACAAGCTTGGCAGGGCATCAAAAAACTTCTTAATAACCTCTTTTAAAGATGTCCTTTCGCCAACTGGATAACGCTGTTTAAATGCTATAAAGCCGGCAACAAACATCAGCACCAGGCCCAAAAGTATACCCGGTACGTAACCCGCCACGAAAAGCGCAGCAATAGAGACACCACCGCTGGCCAATGAGTAAACGATCAGGATATTACTTGGAGGGATGATCATACCAGTAGTAGCAGAGGTAATGTTAACTGCTGCGCTAAATGGCTTTGAGTAACCTTCTTTTACCATTCTTGGGCTCATGATACCCCCAATGGCAGAAGCAGCAGCTACCGCAGACCCCGAAATGGCTCCGAACAGCATACAGGCAATGATATTTACATAAGCGAGGCCGCCAGGGAGCGTTCCAACCAAGGCTTTGGCAAAGTCTATTAGCCGCGATGCAATGCCGCCCCGGTTCATGAACTGCCCGGCCAGTATAAAAAAGGGTATGGCCAAAAGGGCAAAGCTATCGAGGCTGGTGGCCATTCGTTGAGCCATGGTAGTAAAGGCGGCATCGGGGGCTATACTTACCAGCATGGTTAGCAAAGCTGATACGCCAATAGAGAATGCGATGGGTACACCAAGTATAAGCAGCACCACAAAGCTGAGAACCAGGACAATTACTTCTAAAAATTCCATATCAAGGTTAGTAGTAGGCGAGTTTTAAGGTATAGAGTAGGGGCTAGTATTCTTCTTTTTCATCAACCTCAGCCAGGTCCGGTTTAATGAAGAGGTTAGATATACTATAGTATAAGATCAATAATCCGCTGAGCGGGATGGCAGTGTAAACGTAACCCAAAGGCACATTTAAGGCCGCTGAGGTTTGTTTTAGCGTAAGGGTGATGTAAACAAGTTTGCTGCCTCCCCATACCATGGCAAACAGCGCGAACAATGCTACTACCGAGCTGATGAGGATATTAAGCCGTGCTTGTATTACTCCTTCCAGCTTCGATGGCAGAATGTCAATAGCCAGGTGCATTCTTTTGCTGGCAACGTAACTGGCGCCTAGTAACCCGACCCAGATAAGCAGGAATCGCGCAATTTCGTCGGTATAAGAGCTAGGCGACTTTAAAACGTACCTGGACGCCACCTGCCAAAGCACATTTATAACCATAGCCGACATAAGTATAATCAGTACGGTATAGAGGGCTTTATCAATTGTATTTCTAAGCTTCATAAACAGGTTAAATTAGCGTTTGCTGAGATGAGCTTTTGTGTCTGTGTTTCTGATGCGCTGGATAAGAGAGTATACTTCCGGCTCGCTTTTGTAGCTCTCGTAAAGTGGCTCTACCAGTCTGGCAAAAGGTTCTTTGTCTGGTTTGGTAACGATAACGCCGGCTTTTTTAACCTCAGCAAGCGCATGTTCTTCTGCTTCCTGCCAAAGCTGGCGCTGCACCACTGCAGATTCATCCACTGCCTCCTGCAGCCATTTCTGCTCCTGCGGGTTCAGGCTTTCCCATACTTTGCTGCTGATCAGCAAAATGTCGGGTACCATGGTATGCTCGTTAAGCGAATAGTATTTGGATACCTCGTAGTGGTGCGACAGGTAAAAGCTGGGTGTATTGTTCTCTGCACCATCTACCACACCTTGCTGCAAGGCCGTGTAAAGCTCACCCCATGAAGTTGGTGTGGCAGCGCCGCCAAAGCTTTTTACCATGTTAATGGCTGTAGGGCTGGCCTGTACGCGTATTTTTAACCCTTTCAGGTCTTTGGGGTCATTGATTTGCCTGTTGGTAGTATAAAAGCTTCTGCTGCCGGCATCGTAATAGCAAAGGCCTTTAAGCCAGTATGGCTCACCTTCTGAGAGTAAAAATTTCCCTACGTCACCTTCCAATACACTGTAGTAATGTTGCTTGTCTTCAAAAATATAAGGCAGGCTTAGTACTTTAAAGTTGGGAGAGAAGCTTTCCATCACAGCAGCGGAGACTTTGGTCATGCCCAGGCTGCCTATCTGAAGCAACTCTACGCACTCACGCTCACTGCCCAGCTGCCCGTTCGAGTAAATATCAACTCTGAGCTTGCCTCCGGATTTCTCTTCCACGCTTTTAGCCAGCTCCACCATGGCCAGGTGCACCGGGTGGGTGGTTTCCAGGGCATGTGCCAGCTTTATCTCTTTTGTGTCGGATAATTTCTGACACGATTGTGTGGCGAGAACTGCAATTAATGCCACTAAGCCCAGGAGTATTTTTTTATACTTTTTAGTAAACATATGCTTACTAGTTTTAAGGTTAGTTGCACGCGCCTTGCAGCGCGTGCATAAAGTTTAGTAGTAGTTGAAATAGGTTCGGTTATGCGTTAACTGGTGTTCTGCAAATATCCACCAGATTAAGTGCTTGCTGGGTTAAAGTATAAAGCTGCTCGTACTGCTGGCCTGCCATAATCTCTTTACTGATCAGTTTGCTGCCCATACCCACCGCGCACACGCCGGCTTTAAACCAGGTGCTGATGTTGTTTTGGTCTATCTCTACACCTCCGGTTGGCATAAAAAACTGGCCCGGAAACAGCTCTTTTATAGAAGAGATGAAAGCAGGACCAAGTATGTTTGCCGGGAAGATTTTGATAAGGGCTGCATGGTGCTGTTGTGCAACATATACTTCGGTTGGCGTAAAACAACCCGGAATCCACAACATCCCAGCCTCACGTACCAAATCTCCCACAGCCGGATTCACGATCGGGCAAACAATGTAATCAGCGCCAGCCTTTATAAAGTTATTTGCCTCTTCAGTGGTCTTTATAGTGCCTATACCTAGTTGTAAATCAGGGTAGTCAGTGCTTAGCTCAGCTTTAAGATATGTAAAATTTTCCAAAGCAGCTGCACCACGGTTGGTATACTCCAGCGTTCTGATGCCGGCGTTGTAAAGCGTCTTGATGATCTCAAGGCTCACTTCCGGGTCTTGGTAAAAGAACAGGGGCAGCAATCCTTGTTGTAGTATAGCCTGTAATGCTTCTTCTTTCTTGTTCATACTTGTTAGCATTATACTTTATCGTTGCAGTCTTCCGGAGGTGTCTCCGGCAAGCAGCGTCTCAACTTCCTCCACCGTGGCCAGGTTTGCGTCCTCCAGTATCGAATGCTTTAATACAGAGGCAGCCACCCCAAAGTCAAGTGCTTTCTGGTCGTTCTGGTACGTGAGCATGCCATAGATCAAACCAGCCATAAAGGCATCGCCGCCGCCAATCCTGTCTACAATAGGGTTGATGTCGTAGGTGGTGGTGTGGAGTAGTTGCTTGCCATCGTACAGCATACCCGAAAGGGTGTTGTGTGAGGCGCTTATACTTCCGCGGGTGGTGTTCACTATCTTTTTCACTTTCGGGAAGCGTTCCATTATCTGGCTGAATACATCCATATAAGATACTTCTTCATCAGACTCATTGGAAGTTATTTTAAGGATGTCTTTCGCATCGCTTTTGCCCGACACGATCAGGTCGCAGCCTGCAATAAGGTCAGGCATTACCTCGCTGGCTTTTTTCCCATACTGCCACAGGTTTTTGCGGTAGTTGATGTCAGCGGATACAGTGATGCCTTTGCTGTTGGCTACCTCGATGGCTCTTTTGCAACTGGCAGCCGCTCCCTCCGAGATAGCCGGCGTAATGCCGGTCCAGTGGAACCAGCTGGCTCCTTCCAGAGCCTTTTCCCAGTCAATCATGTCGGGCTGCAGATCGGCAAATGAGGAACCGGCTCGGTCGTAGATCACTTTACTTGCCCTAACACTGGCGCCTGTCTCCAGGAAGTATAAACCCAGCCTGTTGCCGCCGTATACGATGTGCTGCGTATCCACCCCATACTTGCGCATCAGGTTGGTGGCGGCACGGCCCAGCTCGTTATCCGGGAAGCGCGTAACGTGTGCTGCCGGCATATTGAACTGCGCCAGCGATACGGCCACGTTTGCCTCTCCGCCGCCATAGGTCACGTCAAAAGCATCCGACTGTACAAACCGGGCAAAGCCAGGCGCAGACAGGCGCATCATCACCTCACCAAAGGTTACTACTTTATTCGCCATCTTTAGAAGTTAAAGTATGATTTAGCGTTATAGTAACAGATATTCTCCACCATCTGGCCCAGCCACTTCATTTCGCTGGCAGGTAGTTCGCCGTTCTCCACGTCATTGCCGATCAGGTTACACAGAATTCTTCGGAAATACTCGTGGCGAGGGTAGGAGAGGAAGCTGCGTGAGTCTGTAAGCATGCCCACAAAGCGGCTCAGTAAGCCCATATTTGATAAAGCATTCATCTGGCGCTCCATGCCATCCTTCTGATCCAGGAACCACCATGCGGAGCCGTACTGGATTTTGCCCGGTGTGCTGCCGTCGTTAAAGTTACCGATCATGGTAGCGTATAATTCGTTCTGGCTCGGGTTCAGGTTGTAAAGTATGGTTTTTGCCAACTGGTCAGAGTTGTCCAGTTTGTCCATAAACTTAGCCAGGGAGCTTGCCACGTCAAAATCACCAATAGAGTCGAAACCTGTATCAGGGCCAAGTTCGCGCATCATGCGGGTGTTGTTGTTGCGCAGCGCACCCAGGTGGAACTGCTGCGTCCACCCTTTTGAGTGATCCAGCAGTGCCAGTTCAACCAGCATCGCCGATTTATACTTAAGGGCTTCTTCTTTGGTCAGGCTTTCTTTGTTCAGGACCTTTTGGAAAATAAGCTCTGCTTCTTCCTGAGTATACTCTGCGGCATAAATAGTCTCTAAACCATGATCAGACAAGCGGCAGCCATTCTCGTGAAAGAAATCGTGACGCTGCTTAATAGCTTCGATCAGGCTAGTGTAGTTGTTGATTTTTACACCAGAAGCTGCTTCCAGCTTCTGCAAGTATGGCAGGAATACTTCTTCGTTGTCAATGAAAACAACTTTATCGGCTCGGAACGTAGGTAACACCTTTACCTCAAAACCGTCGGCTTTAATTTTCTGGTGATGCTCCAGTGTGTCAATAGGGTCGTCGGTGGTGCAGATGATCTCAACGTTCATTTGTCGTAGAATGCCTCTCACGCTGAACTCGTTTGTTTGCAGCATCTCAGAGCAATAATCGTAAATCTCGCGTGCTGTCTCCGGCTTCAGTATCTTCTCAACGCCAAACGGTTTTTTCAGCTCCATGTGCGTCCAGTGGTAGAGCGGGTTGCGCATCGTATACGGCACTGTTTCGGCCCACTTCTGGAACTTCTCAAAATCCGGGGCATCGCCGGTGCAGTATTTTTCTGCGATGCCGTTGGTGCGCATGGCACGCCACTTATAGTGGTCGCCTTCCAGCCATATCTCCGTCAGGTTCTTAAACTTCCTGTCGTTGGCGATATCCTCCGGCGAAAGGTGGCAATGGTAATCGATGATGGGCATGTGCTTGGCATGCTCGTGGTATAGTTTGCGCGCCGTTTCTGTTTCCAGCAGAAAGTTTTCGTCCAGGAAGGTGGCTTTCGTAGCTATTTCTTGTTCAGGAGTAATCATGTTTCGATATACTTTATACTTGACCTTATACTTTAAGCCGGCCATCGGCTAAGTTAATAGCCGATGGCTTTTCAGGTGGTCGAGGCCTGTGGCTTCACTTATTAAATTAGGAAGGAATTTCTACGCTTTCCTGCTTCTGCAACAGCTCCAGTTGCTGCGCTACCAATGCCTGCAGGCCTGCTATCTGAGTCAGGTCAGTGCCCCAGAAATCTGCATTGGCTAAAACTGCCTGTGCAACTTCCTGGGCATTGTCTGTTTGCCATACTTTCTCAAAAAAGCTGAGTACTTCTGGCGTATCGTTTAGCGGAATTGCCTCTCCGTTGTAGTTGCCTTTGTAAAAAAGTATAAGCGCGGCCAGGGCATGCAACAAACGCTGCGGCAGTTCGCCTTTTCGGTTAATGTACTCCAGCACCGAAGGCAGCACGCGCACTTTATACTTTGAAACCGAGTTCAGCGCAATCGTGATCAGTTCGTGGCGTATGAACGGGTTCTGGAATCGCTCTATCACATCGTTGGCAAACTGCTCCAGTTCTTCCTGTGGCAGGTCCAGTGTCGGGATGATCTCTTCAAAAATTGCCTCCCGGATAAATTGGCCGGCCAATGCATCGTCTACTGCCTCGCGAACTGTGCGCAGGCCCTGTAAGTAGGCCACGGGCACCAACGCAGTGTGGGCACCGTTCAGGATGCGCACTTTGCGGGTACGGTAAGGCGTCAGGTCATCCACAAACTTCACATCAAGTCCTGCCTTATCGGTTGGGAAGGCAGCCTGTACTTTTGCCGGTGCTTCAATCACCCACAGGTGGAACGGCTCGGCCTTTACCACCAGGTTGTCTTCAAAATCAAGCTCCTGCTGTATCTCCTTGATGTTCTCTTTCGGGAAACCCGGCACAATGCGGTCTACCAGTGTGTTACAGAACGTGTTGTGTTCCTGTATCCAGTTGCTGAACTCCTGTGGCAGATTCCAGTGAGCGGCATACTGAAGTATAGCTGCTTTAAGCGCCTCGCCATTCTTCTCGATCAGTTCACATGGTATAATATTCAGACCTTTATCTGCCGCCCCGTCAAAATGCTGGAACCGGCGATAAAGCAGCGCTGTCAGTTTTCCCGGAAAACTGTTCGGTAATTTCTGGATATCGGTGTCGGAGTCTTCAAACGCAATACCGGCCTCTGTTGTGTTCGAGATGATGAATTCCAGGTCCGGGTTCTCGCCAAGCGCCAGGTAGTTCTGGTAGCTTTTGTAAGGGTTTGTTACGCCGGTTACACAGCTGATGAGGCGCGTGGTCTGGGTTTCTTTGCCGTTCTGGATGCCATTAAGCAATACATGGTACAAACCTTCCTGCTGCTCCAGTAAATGCACAATACCGAACTCAAGTGGCTGTACAATGTGCACGCTTCCATTAAAACTGGTGCGCTCGTTCAGCACATCGATCATCCAATCTACAAATCCGCGCAAAAAATTGCCCTCTCCAAACTGCAACACTTTCACAGGTTGTTTCATTAGTATGCCTGCCGTGTTTCGATTCAATGTCCTCATCGTTTTGTGTAATTATTGGATTCTATAACTATTTTCTCCTGCTATAGACTGCAAGCGGAGCCAGATCTTATACCTGCTTCTGACAATAATGAAAAGTAAGTATAATTTTCTGAATCTGTGCAATCGATTGTACAAAATTCTAAAATAATTCCCCCGTTGCACAATTTGCCTGTCATGCTAAGGGGGAATCGGTCTTTTTGCCTATCCTTTCTTCAAGGATGACTTCCGGATGATGATCTCCGGCATTAAAACGGTGCGCTGCGGTACAAACTTTTTGTCCTTTATCCTTAGCTGGTCAAAGAACAGTTCGGCGGTGATGTTACCCATTGTTAAGCTCAGCTGGTCTACGGTGGTTAAGGGCGGATCTGTAAAGGAAGTGAAAGGCTCATTGGAGAAACCTGCCAGGGCTACCTGCTCCGGAATAGACACTCCTCTTTCTTTCAGTACCTGCATAGCGCCCATGGCACCGTAATCACTCGCCGAGAAGATTGCATCCGGCAGATCGCCTGCCTCAAACAGTTTTTCCATACTTTGGCGGCCACCCTCAAGCTGCAGGTTGCTGGAGATGATCAGATTCTCATCTATCTCAATGCCATTGTCCTTCAGGGCATCGGTATAACCTCTTAAGCGCTCTTTAAAGATGCTGATCTTTTTAGGGCTTGTGAAATGGGCAATGCGCTGGCAGCCCTGCCTTATCAGGTGCTCCACAATCTTGTAAGACCCAAGGTAGTCGTTGATGCCCACCTGGCTCACATCCAGCTGGTCTGTGGTTCTGTCGAACAGCACAAGCGGCAGGCCCGATGCCAGCACTTTTTTATAGTGGCTGAAGTTCTCCGTGTTTTTGCCTATCGAGGCAATGATGCCATCCACACGTGCACTAAGCAGCGCATCAATGGTCTGTACTTCTTTCTCGTAGCTGTCGTAGGTCTGGCAGATGATCACCTTGTAATTCAGTTTATTGGCAATCTCTTCTACTCCCCTTACCACCGACGCGAAAAAGGTTCTGTCGGCAGTAGGCACTATTACTCCAATAATATGGCTCTTGCCATTGCGAAGTGCAGCGGCGATGTTGTTGGGTTGGTAATTAAGCTGCTTGGCAGCTTTCAGGACCGCTTTTCTGGTTTCCTCGCTGATGCGCGGGTTGTTATTTAGCGCACGGGAAACCGTTGAAGCCGTTATGTTCAGCTTCTTGGCGATGTCCTGTATGGTGATTTTTGTTTTAGTAGCCATGTTTGTTTGTTTAGGCCTTGCGTTGACGAACCCGTAAATTAGCTATTCGTTTCCTGGTTTCCCAATGGTGGCTAAAATACCTCCGTCTACATAAATAATCTGGCCATTTATAAAGTTACTCGCTTTACTGGCCAGAAACACTACTGTACCGCCCAGGTCCTCCGGGTCGCCCCATCGCCCTGCTGGCGTTCTGCTGATGATAAATTCGTTAAAAGGATGACCGTCCACACGGATCGGGGCAGTCTGGTCGGTGGCAAAATACCCCGGACCGATGCCGTTTACCTGTATGTTATACTTTGCCCATTCCGTTGCCAGGTTGCGCGTAAGCATTTTTAAACCGCCTTTCGCGGCAGCGTACGCCGACACGGTGTCGCGGCCCAGCTCACTCATCATGGAGCAGATGTTGATGATCTTGCCACCTTTGCGGTCCACCATATACCTGCCCACTGTCTTGGAAAGTATAAAAGGGGAGGTCAGGTCCACGTCTACCACTCTTCTGAAGTCTGCCACCTCCATTTCCAGGGCTGGTGTGCGCTGTATCATGCCGGCATTGTTCACGAGTATGTGTATAGGGCCTACTTCTTTCTCTATGCGATCTATGCTCGCTTTTACATGCTCTTCGTTTGTTACATCAAACAAATAGCTGTATACATTAAAGCCATCCTGCTTGTAGTGTTGCACAGCCAGATCCATCTTGGCAGGTGTGTTGCCGTTTATAACCAGGGTAGCGCCTGCCTTGCCCAGTGCTTTGGCCATGGCCATGCCCAGGCCGTGTGTGGCGCCAGTTACCAGGGCTACTTTTCCGCTTAAGTCAAATAACTCTTTCATTTAACTTATTTAAGGTCTGTAGGGGCAAACTTGTCCATGTCGTTATAATCCAGGTTTTCGCCGGCCATACCCCATATAAAAGTATAGTTGGAAGTGCCCGCACCGCTGTGGATCGACCAAGGCGGAGAAATGACAGCCTGGTTGTTCTTTACCCAAAGGTGCCTGGTCTCGTCAGGTTCTCCCATGAAGTGGCAAACTACCTGGTCTTCCGGAAGCTCAAAATAAAAGTATGCCTCCATTCTTCTGTCGTGAGTGTGGGCTGGCATAGTGTTCCAGACGCTGCCCGTTTTCAGCTCTGTAACGCCCATTTGCAGCTGGCAGGTTTCAACAACCGAGTTTATGAGCACTTTGCGAATGGTCCTGTGGTTAGAATTCTCCAGTGCACCCAGTTCAACGGTTTCGGCCTCAGCCAGCGATATTTTTTTAGTAGGATAATGGCGGTGAGCAGGCGCGGAGTTGAAATAAAACTTTGCATCGCCGCTTGCAGCCGGATGGAATACTACATCCTTAGCACCCATACCGATATATAAGGCCTCCTTGGTGGCAAGTATAAACTGCTGACCATCTACTGTTACCGCGCTTTCCGGACCCACATTTATGATGCCCAGTTCTCTTCTGTCCAGGAAGTGCTCTGAGCGAAGGGTAGGGAAAGTTTCCAGCTTTACTTCCTGGTCAATAGGGTTGGCACCGCCTACAATTAAACGGTCGTACATGCTGTATACCACGTTTACGCTGTCGGCCTTAAATAAATTCTCTATTAAAAAGGTGTCGCGCAGCCTTGCCGTGTCATAAGACCTGCAGTCTGAGGGATGCGTGGCGTGCCTTACTATATACTCTATGCTCATTTTAAATGTATGATTACACTTTATAATATACGTTGATTGCGCAAACGATTACGCAATTTGTTTTAAATATAGCTTTTTTGCTCTTGTAATTGTATTAATCATCTATTTTATGTGCTATGTAAATTGTGAATAAAATCGCCTATTTGTTGACAATTTGGCAATAAAATGATGATTGAGCAGTGTTTTGTTTAAGATTGACTCATGATGCAACTGTTGTGCTATCAATTTTTTAAAACTACTAATAATCTGAATGTAAACAAATAATTAAAAATTTTTTATGCAAACGTTTGCACTAAGAAAAATTTTTGCCTTACTTGATTAGGCAATTGGAGTGGTGTTGGTTGGTGAGCAATTGATTAACGCTGAAACACGGTTGCAAATTCCCTTTGGGTGCATCAGTCTGATTTTAAACCTTACTGAGTCTTAAAATGTCTCAAGGTTATTGCCCAGATGAGAAAACCGGCGGGAGTTACTGAGCGCAAAACTCAAATTCTGTTCTATACCTTAAAACATAACTAGCCTATTATGGAGCATTTTTTACTAAAAAGGATGAGGTATCTGCTTGTGGTGCCTTTATTCTTTATCTCAATTGTGAGCGTGGTGGCTCAGGGACTCACCATTACCGGTAAGGTGCTGGATGAGAAAGGCGGCGGGTTGCCAGGCGTGACCATTCTTCAGAAAGGGTCTGCTACCAATGGCACAGCCACCAGTGTTGATGGAAGCTATACTATAAAGGTGCCCAACAGTAGTGCTGTTCTGATCTATACTTTTATAGGTTACCAGCGCCAGGAAATCCAGGTTGGCTCTAAGACCAATATTAATGTAATACTAGTGCCGGACCAAAAAGTGCTGGACGAGGTAGTAGTTATAGGTTACCAGGAGGTGAACAGAAGGGATCTTACGGGCTCCGTTTCGTCTGTAGGTGCCAAACAGCTAAAGGATGTTCCGATAAACTCAGCCGCTGAGGCGCTTGCCGGCCGTTTGGCGGGTGTGCAGGTTACCGGCTCGGAGGGTACGCCTGATGCTAACGTGCAGATTAAGGTGCGTGGCGGTACTTCTATTTCGCAAAGCAATACACCATTATATGTAGTTGATGGTATTCAGGTAGAGAACGCGCTTAATGTGCTTTCTCCTCAGGATATTGAATCAATTGACGTGTTGAAGGATGCGTCGGCTACAGCAATTTACGGTTCGCGCGGTGCAAACGGCGTTGTGATCATTACGACCAAAGGAGGAAGAGAAATGAAGACTACTGTTAATTATAGTGGTCTTTTTGGCGTTAGGCAGCTGGCTAACAAGCTGGAGGTGATGAACCCGTATGATTTCGTGAAGTACCAGTATGAGCGTAGCCGTGGCAGCGCTGCCTCTGAAACATCTTTCCAGAACACCTACGGCACTTTTGCTGACCTTGAGCTTTACAAAAATGCTCCGTTTGTAGACTGGCAGGACCAGGTGTTTGGAAGAGATGCCGTGATGCAGACGCACAACCTGAGCGTGACAGGCGGTACAGCCGAGACACAGTTTAACCTGAGCGTTACCTCCAACAAGGAAGAAGGCATCATGCTTGGGTCTGACTTCGACAGAAAGCTTGTAAACTTCCGTTTTGACCATAACCTGAGCAAAAAAGTTAAGACTGGCTTCAACGTAAGGTATAACAACACTGACGTAAACGGTGCAGGTACAGCAACTGCCGGTTCTTCTTCTGTAAACAGGCTGCGCCACAGTATTAAATACCGTCCGTTTTTGATGGGTGGCCAGGGATTGTATGATTACGACCAGGACTACGCCGAAGAAACAAACGCCAACAGCCTTGCACTGGTTAACCCGCTGTTGCTGACACAGGCAGAGTATAGAAACAACCAGCGCAACACAACAAACCTGAACGGTTATATCAGCTTAAACCTGACCAACTACCTGACTTTTAAAAGCACGGTAGGTGTTGACCTGAACAAATTCCGCACAGACATATTCAATGACTCCATCACCACAGCATCAAGACAGAACGGCGCAGGCTTGCCGATTGCCTCTATTGATACACGTGATAGAAACGTGCTGACAAACTCGAATGTGCTTACATTCTCGAATAGCAAATTTAAAGATGCCTTCAGTGCGCGCAACAGCATTAACTTCCTGTTAGGCCACGAGATCGTGAACGAAAAGAGCAAGAGCTACTTTATTGAGAGCCGTGAGTTTCCGGCCTTTACTCCTGTAAAATTTGCTTTGGCTAACATGGTGTTGGGTGCCAACCCGCAGTTGCCAAGGTCCTTCGAAGAGCAAACGAAACTGCTCTCCTTCTTCTCAAGACTAAACTATACGTTCGACGACAAATACCTGGTAACGCTGACCATGCGTGCTGACGGATCCTCGGTGTTTGGTGACGGCAACAGATGGGGATACTTCCCGTCAGCCTCAGTTGCCTGGAGAGTGCTGAACGAAAGCTTTATGGAACGCTACAAGTCTGTGTTCAATGACCTGAAAGTACGTGTAAGCTACGGTACAGCCGGTAACAACAGAATTGACCCGAGCTTATTTGAAACGCTTTTTGAGCCAGGCGCTTTCTATGGCCTGAACAACAGGCAGGTAACAGCATTCAGACCAAACAACCTGGGCAACGAGTTCCTGAAATGGGAGACAACAGTATCCAGAAACGTAGGCCTGGATATGGCTTTCCTGAATAACCGCGTGCAGGTTACACTTGATGCCTACCAGAATACCACTAAAGACCTGTTGGTAAACGTTCAGATCGACCCGACATCGGGTTACAAAAACCAGATGAAGAACATTGGTAACACAACCAACAAAGGCATTGAACTACAGCTGAACGGTGTGCCGGTAACGAACAAGAACTTCACCTGGAACTCTAACTTCAACATCTCCTTCAATAAGAACGTGATCGACACCTATGGAACCAGTGACTTCGAGTTGTTCCAGTCGGGTTGGGCAGGTAGCAACGCGCCATTCGATTACATCGCTATTGTAGGTAGCCCGGTTGGCACGATCTGGGGCCTTGTGAATGATGGCTTCTATACGATCAATGACTTCAACTACAACAACGGCGTTTATACTTTAAAAGAGGGTATTGCCAACAACAAGTCTGTAACAGCCCTTGACCCAAAACCAGGTGTTATCAAATACAAAGACCTGAACGGCGACGGCATTGTTGACGACAAGGACAGAACGATCATCGGGGACACGCAGCCAGCTTTCTTCGGCGGTTTAAACAACCAGTTTACCTTCAAGAATTTTGACCTGAGTGTGTTCGTGAATTTCCAGTATGGCAACGACGTGCTGAATGCGAACAAGCTGGAGTTTACCAGCGGCTACACGCCAAACTCCAACCTGCTTAGCATCATGAATAACCGCTGGAGAAACGTAAACGACCAGGGCCAGGTAGTTACTGATCCTACAGAACTGGCTGAGCTAAACAAAAATGCTACCCTGTGGTCTCCGCTTACAACCTCTACATCTTTCTATGTTAACTCATGGGCTGTAGAAGACGGTTCTTTTATCCGAATCAACAACATATCGCTGGGTTATACTTTGCCGACGAACTTGTCTGCTAAAGCCAAGATCAGCAAACTGCGTGTGTACGGTACGGTTAACAACCTGAAGGTATTTACAAATTACTCTGGCTACGACCCAGAGGTAAATACACGTCGCAACAGCCCGATCACTTCCGGTGTGGATTACTCAGCTTATCCTAGAAGCCGCGCTTACATTTTTGGTGTAAACCTTACCATTTAATTTAAAAGTCTTTTCATACATGAGAACTACTAAACTGTCTAAATTTATACTTAGTGCACTACTCGTAGGTGGCCTGACCTTTTCGGTGTCATCGTGTAAAGACTATCTGGAAACAGAGCCTGTTTCTTTGTTTGGTCCGGATTACATTTTCAGCAATGTAAACAGTGCGCAGAAGCAGGTGCTGGGCGTTTATGCTTCTCTGGCAGGCGATAATGGTTATGGCATCCGACTGAGTATGTATTATACTCTGGATGATGACCTGATGATGGGCCAGGGCGCGACTCCTTTCCCGGATAATGAAAGAAGGGATATTGCACACTATACGGTGCAGCCAAGCAACACACAGCTGGCAAACCCTTTCAACCAGCTGTACCAGGGTATAGAGCGAGCCAACAACAGTATCTACTACATCCCTAAAATGGATCTGTATACAAACGGTACAGAGGCCCAGAAGAAAGAACTGCGCAGGCTGCACGGCGAGGCGCTTACCCTGAGAGCACAGTTTTACCTGGAGCTGATCCGCAACTGGGGTGATGTGCCGGCGCGCTTTGTGCCTGCAAGCATTGAGGAGGAAGCGTTTAAAGCCAGAACTAACCGCGACGAAATTTACGACAAGCTGTTGGCAGACCTGGCAGAGGCCGCAACGTTGGTGCCATGGAGAAGTGAGATCGGCGTGAAGGACGAGCGTATAACACAAGGTGCTGTACGTGCCTTGCGTGCCCGTATCGCGCTTTACAGAGGCGGTTACTCTTTAAGAACCAACCGCCAGATGGAACGTGCTGCCAACTACCAGGAGTTCTACAAAATCGCCAGAGACGAGGCAAAAACTATTATCAACCGCAACGATCATCGTCTGAACCCGAGCTTTGAGGCTGTTTTTAAAGAGAATATTGCCGGACGCAGAATTGAGCCAAACGGCGAGGTGCTTTGGGAAGTAGCCATGACAGGCGGTAGCAGCGCAGCCGGCGACAGTAAGCTGGGTTATTACAACGGCCCAAGGCTGAACGGTAGCATAGGTAACGGTGCCTTGACTATACTTCCTACATACTTCTACTCTTTTAACCAGAACGACCTGCGCCGCGATGTGACGGCTGCGCCTTATAACATTAGCTCAGCTTCTATTATTCAGCCGCGTACGCTCCAGACAATGGTAGACGGTAAGTTCCGCCGCGACTGGATTCCGGGTATGCTTACTTCTGCGGCGCAGTACTTTGGTGTAAACTGGCCAATGATCCGGTATTCGGATGTGCTGCTGATGTTTGCAGAAGCTGAAAATGAGTTAAGTGGCCCTACCGCTGAGGCTTATGAGGCAGTGAACCAGGTAAGGAGGAGAGCATTCGGAAAAACCATTACCACACCTGATGTAACCGTGGACCTGCCGGCAGGCCTGGGCAAAGCAGACTTCTTTAAGGCTGTGGTACAGGAGAGAGCCTGGGAGTTTGGCGGCGAAGGTATCCGTAAGTATGACCTGATCCGTTGGAACATGCTGGGCCAGCGCCTGAGCGAAACGAAAACCGCCCTAGCTGCGATGGTTGCCAAAGAGGCTCCTTACCAGAACCTGCCAGGAACGATGTACTTCAAAAACAACTCTACCAAAGTGGAGTGGGTTAACTCGCTATATGCCCCTGTTCCAAGCCCTGTGCCGTCTGGTGCAGATATTAGCAGCGTGTCGTGGGTTGGCAATGGTATTAACACAACCATTCTTACTTATTACGCGGTTGGATTCACACCTAATAAGAGCGAATTGATGCCACTGCACACATCAATTATTGATGCCAATCCGCTGCTGAAACAGGAGTACGGTTATTAATCACTTAAGATGATCACGAAAATGAAAAGAAGATATACTTATAGAGTACTGGCAGGTTGCTTTATGGCGCTACTTGTTTCTTTTGGCACAGTATCGTGTAAAGACGACAAGGCTTTGGAAGATTTTGAGCCGCAGCGTGTATTTACTCCTGTAAACGTAAAAGTGGTAAACGGCGAAACGCAGGCCACCCTTACCTGGAACCCATCGCTGTTTACGCAAGGTAAGGATGCTACTTATACAGTTGAAGTTGCTAAAGACCAGGCTTTTTCAGCTATTGAGCATACAATGGTTGTGAACAGTGCGCAGGCTATTATTACAGACGAGCATGTAGCGATTAAGCAACCATACTTTGCCCGTATTAAAGCAAACCCAATTGGTTCTTCGGCTGCTTCTAACTGGATCACAAGCCCTGAGTTCAGAATTACAGGCGAGCAGATCTTCCTGCCAATACAGAGCGCTGAAGTAAAAGATAAATCTGTTGTGCTGCGTTGGAGACAGACAGCCGGTTTAACCAAGATCACACTAAAGACTGCTGCAGGTAGCACAACTGACTATACTATTACCACTGCTGAGTTAACTGCGCTTGAAAAAACAATCACAGGACTTACTGCAAGCACAGCTTATACTGCCGAGATTTTTGCAGGCAACAAGAGCAAGGGTACCACAACCTTTACCACGAAAGAGCCTAGCATCTTTACCACTATCGTGACCAATGGCACAGAACTGGAGGCTGCTGTGGCAAATGCTGCAAACGGCGACGTGATTGGTCTGGAGCCTGGCGTGTATGATATTTCTGCCGCCGCAACGGTTATCAGCGCAAAGCATATTACCATACAGTCGGTATCAGGAAACCCTGCCAATACAACCGTGCATTATAAGGAGTTTACACTAAAAGGAACCGGTGCAGGTATAAAGGTATCTGGTATCACATTCGATGGTGCTATTGGTGGCGCAAGCTATTTCCTGAACCTGACAGGCCTGAATGCTGATGCCGATCCGGCCACGTTCACGTCCATACTTGTGGAGAACTGTAAGATTAACTCTACGGCTTTCTGCTTTATGCGTGCCAACAGAGCTGCTGCAAACGCTCACAAGATCGAAAGTATAACCATAAGAAACACGGTAGGCTCTAACAACGGCTCAGGCTCTTATCATTACTTCATGATCGATAAGCTGGAGTTCAAGAAGCTGGATATACAGAACTCGACATTCTTTAACTCAGCCAGGGCTTTGATCAGCTGGGCTACCAACATGTCGATGCCAGCAAGGCCGGTTATTACGATCAGTAATATGACGCTTAACAACTTTGGCTTTGGCGGAAGAAACAACATCATTTTCGATGCGAATGGTAATGCTGCCGATTTTACACTGCAGAACAGTATTGTGGCAAACACCCCTAAAGAAGGTACGCTTGGTACCAGCTTGCTGCGTGCGTCAACGGATGGTTCTTCTTCTATCGTCATCCGCAACAACAACTTCTTTAAGTTATTGGATGGCGCCACGCCTCCGGTAGAACTTACCTTCCCGGGATATGCTTCGCTTTCTGATAACAGAACAATAGACCTTGGCTGGACTGCAGCCACAACTACATTTAACCTGCCAACCAGCACACCATTGAGAACGGCCAGCACAACCAACGGCCCGATCGGTGACTCAAGGTGGTGGTAATGATTTAGACTATCAGGGCAGCCAACACGGTTGCCCTGATAGTTTAGTTTGCACGGTACTTAAACAGTATTTGAATTTCCAGACATGAACTTTAACAAGCTAACCCAACGCCTTTTGTCAGTGAAAGTATGGCTGATGCTGCCCATGCTGTTGGCGGGCACCGTATCTGCTCAGAACCTGAAAAAAGAGTTTCCGGGGGCATTTACGGTTACTGTTACCAACCCGATTGCACAGGAGCGTGAAAGTGTTGCTATACTTATACCTGAGCAAACCATCAGAACAGTGGCCGGCACATTTAACCCCAATGCATTTATAGTGCTGGACGGAAAGAAAGAAATAGCGAGCCAGTATAACCTGAAAGATGCCGGTAACAAGGGGGTGATGCTGGTGCTGGACAGGCTACAGGCAAACGAGAAACGCAGCCTTACTGTTAGGTACAATCAAAAGGGCGTTAACAAGCGCAACTATACCAAGCGCACACAGGCTGAGATCTCGCATAAAGTTGGCGGTAAGTTCGAGAACAGGAAATACATTGGTGGTACGTTTGCCAACGTAGACTCACTTTTTGTGCCCGCCGAGCATACCGACCACTCGTTTTACATCCGTTACGAAGGCCCAGGCTGGGAATCGGATAAAGTAGGGTACCGCTTTTACCTGGACTGGCGCAATGCTGTGGATGTATTTGGCAAGACCACACCAGACATGGTACTGCAGCAAGTGGGCTTAGACGGCTTCGACTCTTACCACGAATACCAGCTTTGGGGCATGGATGTGCTGAAAGTGGGCAAGTCGCTGGGTGTGGGCTCGCTGGCTATCGTGGATAAAGGCCTGGCCATACGTGTTGACAAAACAGATCAGGTAGTAAGTAAAGTCACTGAAAATGGCCCTGTTTATTCTTCCATCCAAACTGATTACAGCAATTGGAAAGTAGCAGGGTTAACATTGAATGTACAGTCGCAGCTAAGTATACATGCCGGCACCAGGCTAACCGAGCACATGGTAAAGGTAACAGGCGGCGTGCCACAGAACCTGAGCACCGGCCTTAACAAAGACAAAAACGCTAAGGTGATTACACAGAAAGGCGACGCAAACAGCTGGGGTTACCTGGCAAGCTACGGCAAGCAGAGCCTTAACAACGACAACCTGGGCATAGCCGTACTTTTCCGTCCGCAGGATTTCCAGGAGTTTACCTCCGACGACAACAGTCATATTGTAAAGCTTACGCCTAAAGATGGCAAGCTGCAATATTATTTCCTTTCGGCCTGGGAACTTGAGCCAAACGGCATCAAAACAGAGGCTGAGTTTATTGAATACCTGAACCAAACAGCCAGGGAACTGGCCAATCCGGTGCAGGTACATGTTGCCGGAAGAAAACAGGCGAAACGCTAAAGAACTGCAAGTAGCAAACGAGCAGGTTCATACTTTAAGGTAGTGCCACATTGAAAAAGATGATTATAGGTAACACTTTGTTTGGTTTAGTTTTTCAGTTGATATTCTCTGCCGGCTGCGCTCCGCAACCGGCAGCTGTATCTTCTGGAGTTACACCTGACGTTACAGCCGAAAAGCCGCTGGCGTTTCCGGGGGCAGAGGGTTTTGGGAAGTATACGACTGGTGGCCGCGGAGGACAGGTAGTATATGTAACCAACCTGAACGATGACGGCGAGGGCAGCCTGCGTGATGCGATTCAGAAGAAGGGGCCAAGAACCATTGTGTTTGCGGTGTCTGGGACGATTGAGCTGGAAAGGCCTTTGGATATAAACAACGGCGATGTAACCATAGCAGGCCAGACAGCCCCGGGGGATGGCATTACCATCCGTAACTACCCGGTAAGTATAAAAGCCGACAATGTTATACTTCGCTACCTGCGGTTCAGGCTAGGCGATACTTCCGCACAGGAGGCAGATGCTGTAGGGGCCAACAAAGGTAACAGCAACATCATTATTGACCATTGTTCCATGAGCTGGGCCACCGATGAGTGTGCGTCTTTTTACAGGGGAAAAAATTTTACTCTTCAGTGGAGCATCATCTCCGAGAGCCTCAATAATTCAGTGCACCATAAAGGGGCGCATGGTTACGGCGGCATTTGGGGTGGAGAGGGCGCCACTTTCCACCATAACCTGATTGCCAGCCACAATAGCCGCATGCCCCGTTTCAGCGGTTCCAGCACAACACCAAACTCCGAGCACGAACTGGTAGATTTTCGAAACAACGTCATCTTTAACTGGATGAACAACAATATCTATGGTGGGGAGAAAGGAAAGTATAATGTGGCAAACAATTACTTTAAGGCAGGGCCGGCGACTTCGAAATCCAGAAGAAACCGCATCATAAACCCATCGCAGCCATATGGCAAATTCTATGTTGCAGGTAATTATGTAGATGGCTTTCCGGAGATAACAAAAGATAACTGGGCAGGTGGCGTTCAGTGCAATCACCCGGATTCTGCTAAAGTAGCACAGGCCTATACTGTGGTGGCGATACCGTCCAACACTGCGCAACAGGCTTACGAGCAGGTGCTGGCATTTGCTGGTGCCAGCCATATGCGCGATGCCGTGGATGCCCGCATTGTAAATGAGGTGAAAAATGGCAATCCTGTTAATGGGAAGAACAAGAACGGTATCATCGACTCGCAGGCAGAAGTGGGAGGCTGGCCTGAGCTGAAAGCCACAGCCACCCCAAAAGACATAGACCAGGACGGCATGCCGGACGCATGGGAGCTAAAATATAAACTAAACCCAAACAGCGCAGACGATGCCACAAAGTATACTTTAGATAAGCAGTACACGAACCTGGAAGTATACCTGAATAGCCTGGTAAACACTGATCCGAAAGTAAAATAAAGTATAACCGTGAAAAGTATAGCTGCCATACTGCTACTGTTACTATCATACTTGCAGCTGCATGCGCAGCAGGGCAGGCTGGTAGTGGCACAGGATGGCACAGGTGATTATACTACCGTGCAGGCAGCTTTGGATGCCGTGCCGGCTTTTCCGGTAAACGGTGTAGAGATCTTTGTAAAAAACGGCACCTACCGCGAAAAACTGATCATCCCCTCCTGGAAAACAAATATCACCCTCATCGGCGAGAGCAAAGAAAACACCATCATCACCTGGGACGACCATTCCGGCAAAGGCGATATCAATACCTTTACATCATATACTGTGCTGGTGCAGGGAAACGATTTCAGGGCTGAGAATATCACTTTCGAGAACACAGCAGGCCCAACAAAAGGACAGGCCGTGGCATTGCACGTAGAAGCAGACCGTTGTGTGTTTATGAACTGCCGCATCATCGGTGACCAGGACACATTGTATGCAGGTGTGGCCAACAGCCGACAGTATTACCTTAATTGCTACATAGAGGGCACCACGGATTTTATTTTTGGCCCCGCTACGGCAGTTTTCGAGAACTGTACGATCCATTGCAAGAAAAACTCCTACATTACAGCTGCTTCCACACCACAGGACAAAGCATTTGGCTTCGTTTTTCTGAATTGCGATGTGACTGCCGCTGACCCAAACCTCAAAGTATACTTAGGACGTCCCTGGAGGCCTTTTGCCAAAACAGTTTTCATCAACACTAAACTAGGGCCTCATATTCGTCCGGAGGGCTGGCATAACTGGAACAAGCCAGATGCCGAGAGCACGGCTTTTTATGCAGAGTATAGATCCAAGGGGCCGGGGGCTTCGCCGGGAGCCAGAGTGGCGTGGGCAAAGCAGTTAAGCAGTAAGGATGCTAAAAAGTATAAACCTGAGCTGGTTTTGTCCGGTGAGGATAAGTGGCAGCCGAAGAAATGAAAGAGCAAAGTATAAATCTGTAACAAGATGAAATTTACCAGATACGCATTTGTGGCACTAACTTTACTTGCTGCTTCCTGCAAGAATGGAGAGCCTGTAGCTACAACTTCTTCAGTATCACAGCCAGCTGCCAAAGTTTGGTCGGTGCGTATGGCCGACTCTGACATAAAGCGCAACCCAGAGGGCTGGATGATCGATTTCAGGCCAGAGCCGAAGTGGGATTATACGCAGGGCCTTTTTGCCAGCGCCATCGAAAGAGTATGGGAGAAAACCCGTGACCCGAAATACCTGGCCTACATAAAAGCATACGCCGACCTGATGATTAGCGAAGACGGCACCATTAAAACCTATAAAAAAGCAGACTACAACATTGACCGCGTGAATCCGGGTAAGTTTCTGATGGAGCTTTACAGGGAAACCGGTGATACCAAGTATAAACTGGCATTCGAGAACCTGCGCGACCAGATGCGCACGCACCCCCGCACAAAAGAAGGTGGCTTCTGGCACAAGAAAATATATCCGCACCAGATGTGGCTGGATGGCTTGTACATGGCATCCCCGTTTCTGGCGCAGTATGCTGTGGAGTATAACGAACCGGCTTTGTTTGACGACATTGCAAACCAGATCGTGCTGGTAGACAAGTATACCTGGGATGCGAAGAAAGGGCTTTGGCGCCACGGTTGGGACGAAAGCAAGGAGCAGAAGTGGGCCGATCCGGTAACAGGTCAGGCGCCAAATGTTTGGGGCCGCGCCATGGGCTGGTATGCGATGGCTTTAGTGGATGTGCTGGACTACTTTCCGAAAGATCACCCGCGCAGAGCCGAGATACTGCAGATAACCCGGAAAATGGCCAATGCGCTGGTAAAGTACCAGGATGAAAAGACTGGCCTGTGGTACCAGGTAGTGGACCAGGGCGGCAGAGAAGGCAATTATTTAGAGGGCTCGGCTTCCAGCATGTTTACTTATTTTCTGGTCAAGGCTGCTAAAAATGGCCACATCGACCAGAAGTACTTGAAAGTCGCCCAGAAAAGCTACAACGGAATACTGACAAACCTGATAAAAGAGAATCCGGATGACACGATAAGTATAACCAATGTGTGTGCTGTGGCAGGCCTGGGCGGCACACCTTACCGCGATGGCACCTACGAGTACTACATCAACGAAGAACGCCGCGACAACGACCCCAAAGCAGTGGCACCCTTTATCATGGCTTCTTTGATTTTTGAGGAATTAGGTACGGCATCGGCTTTGAGGTAGAAGACTCAGCATGGCGCGAGCGTCCTCGCTCGTGTCGGGCTATAGCTGGGCCTCCGGCCCAGTTGGATTGCAAATCCAACTGTATAGTAAGTCACGGATCACAGATCCGCGCCAGCAAATACTAGAATGAAACTACACTCCATTTGAAGGGGGTAGGGGGATGACAAGACGGCAAACAAGAACAGCTTAAATAAAAAAACTAATAGAATGAACTCCCGCTTTCTCCATACTTTATACTTCACATTTATACTTTGTGTATTTGCACTAAAAGTGCAAGCGCAGAAGTATGATTTTGTGGTGGCAAAGGATGGAAGCGGCGATTTTAAAACAGTGCAGGAAGCCATTAACGCAGTACCGGACTTCAGGAAAAATCAAACAAGCATCCTTATAAAGAAAGGGGTTTACAAAGAAAAGCTGACACTGCCGGCATCAAAAACGAATGTGCGGTTTGTTGGCGAAGATGTAAAGGCCACCATCCTGACTTACGACGACTACGCCTCGAAGAAAAACCGCTTTGGAGAGGAAATGGGCACGACAGGCTCTACCAGTTTTTATGTGTTTGGAGATGATTTCACCGCAGAGAACATCACTTTTGAGAACAGTTCAGGGCCGGTGGGGCAGGCCGTGGCAGTGCGCATAGACGGCGATAAGGTTATGTTCCGAAACTGCCGCTTTCTCGGTTTCCAGGACACGCTGTACCCACACGGAGAAAAAAGCCGCCAGTACTACAAAGACTGCTACATTGAGGGCACCACGGATTTTATTTTCGGGTGGTCAACGGCAGTGTTCGACAACTGCGAGATATACAGTAAAAAGGGTGGCAACTATATTACGGCTGCTTCTACATTACCCGAAACCGCTTACGGCTTTGTGTTTATGAACTGCCGCCTGACAGGCGATGCGCCGGCCAGTTCTGTTTACCTGGGCCGCCCCTGGAGGCCTTATGCCAAGACCGTGTTTCTGAACTGCTACCTGGGTAACCACATAAAGCCGGAAGGCTGGCACAACTGGAACAAACCCGAAGCAGAGAAAACAAGCTACTACGCAGAGTATAACTCCAAAGGTCCGGGTGCGAACCCTCGCAACAGAGTGAACTGGGCGCACCACCTTTCAAAAGAAGAGGCGCAGAAGTATACGCTGGAGCAGATCTTCGGCGATTGGGTTCCCGGCATAGCAACCGCATCAAGCAAATAAATCTACCTACACTACTACCTTTTACAGTAACTAACCTATGACCTTAACCTCTACACACTCTAAAAGTATAAGCCTGCTTGGCCTGCTGCTAATTTTTATACTTGGCTATAGCCCTTTACAGGCGCAGCAACTTGCTTTTCCGGGGGCAGAAGGTTTTGGCAGATTTACAACCGGTGGCCGTGGCGGCGCCGTGTATGAAGTTACCAACCTGAACGACTCTGGTGCAGGAAGCTTCCGTGATGCCGTGACCAAAACCGGTGCCCGGACAATTGTTTTCAGGGTAAGCGGCACGATCACGTTGCTTAGCGAACTGAGAATAAAGAACGGAAACCTCACCATTGCGGGGCAGACAGCACCAGGCGACGGTATTGCCATCAAAAATAATGCTGTTGTAATTGAGGCGGACAATATCATTATTCGGTACATGCGCTTCAGGCTTGGCGACGAGGCACAGGTAGAGAACGATGCCATCTGGGGACGCAACCGCCAGAACATCATCATAGACCATTGCTCACTAAGCTGGGCTGTTGACGAGACCGGAAGCTTTTACGATAACAAAAATTTTACCCTGCAGTGGTGTATCCTGAGTGAGAGTCTTTACAGATCGGTGCATAACAAAGGCGACCACGGTTATGGCGGTATCTGGGGAGGGCAGGGGGCCACGTTTCATCACAACCTGTTGGCGCACCACTCTAACCGCAACCCACGCTTTAACGGTGCCCGCTACAGCAACCGCCCCGATCTGGAGTATGTAGATTTCAGAAACAATGTAATTTACAATTGGGGTAGTAACAGCGCTTATGGCGGCGAAAGAGGCAACCATAACATTGTTAACAATTACTATAAGTATGGCCCTGCTACCACCAGCAGCTCTAAACGAAACCGCATACTGGATGCCAATGCGCCATCCGAGGCCGAGCTGGGCAAATGGTACATCAATGGCAATTACGTGTTTGGCTACCCGGTCACCACAGCAGACAACTGGAACGGCGGTGTGCAAAACGTAAGCTACACTGACTGGCAGACTAAAATAAGAGTTAATGAGCCCTTTGCTTTTGCGCCTGTTCGCACCCAGACAGCCGAAGAAGCTTTCCTGAGTGTGCTGGACAGTGCCGGGGCCATACTTCCGAAACGCGATGCCGTGGATGCCCGCGTCGTAAATGAAGCCAAAACCGGCACTGCCACTTACGGAGGAGCCTATGGAGCAGGCAGAGGCATCATTGACACGCAGGGAACCGTAGGAGGCTGGCCAACGCTAAACTCTGCACCGGCCCCTGACGATACCGACAAAGACGGAATGCCGGATGCCTGGGAACTGGCAAACGGCCTTAACCCGAACGATGCCTCCGACAGAAACGGCGACTTTAACGGCAATGGCTACACTAACCTTGAGAAGTACCTTAACTCACTGACACTTAAAACGGTAACGAGCCTGCCCGACCACTCTGAAAAGTATGGGGTATCTGTTTACCCAAATCCGTTTTCTGGCCTTACTTCCATTGTGTTTAAAGTGAAGCAGCGTGTGTCGGTATCGGTTGTGATACACGATGTTGCTGGCCGACAGGTGACAGTATTGATGAACGAGCAGGCAGCGCCGGGCAACTACGAAATATTCTGGAATGGGAAAGACAGTAACAGCAATAACCTGAAGGCTGGTTTATACTTCTGCACCATACAGGTTGGCCAGGAGAAGGTCGTTAAAAGAATAGCCCTTTTGAAGGAATAATAACAGGTAAAAGTATGCCAGCAGTCCGGTTTATAGTCTCTGTTGCTTTCACAGTGCTTTCCTGCAGCTTCACGGTTTCATGTGTAGCGCAGCAAAGTATAAATGCAGCCAGCGCACTGCCAGACGTGCAGGTATCGAAGGTGTGGGTAGCCGATAAAGGTGACGGTACTTACCAGAACCCTATACTTTATGCCGATTACTCTGACCCGGATGTTTGCCGCGTAGGTGATGATTATTACATGACCTCCTCCAGCTTTAATGCCATACCTGGTCTGCAGATCCTGCACTCCAAAGACATGGTAAACTGGACGATCATCGGCTATGCCCTGGACCGGATTCCGCCTTACGAGCATTTTGCCAAACCACAGCACGGCAACGGCGTTTGGGCACCATCCATACGTCATCACAACGGCGAGTTCTACATTTACTGGGGAGATCCGGATTTTGGCATTTACATGGTTAAAACCAAAGACCCGGCAGGCAAGTGGGAGAAGCCGGTGCTGGTGCAAGAAGGAAAGGGGCTGATCGATGCCTGTCCGCTTTGGGATGACAATGGCAAGGCCTACCTGGTGCATGCCTTTGCCGGAAGCCGTGCCGGTATAAAAAGCGTGCTGGCGGTGCGCGAAATGAGTCCGGACGGTACTAAGCTGCTGGATGAAGGCACGCTGGTTTTTGACGGACATGATGCGCACCCGACTGTGGAAGGGCCGAAGTTTTATAAGTACAACGGTTATTACTACATTTTTGCACCGGCAGGCGGCGTAGCCACTGGTTGGCAACTGGTTTTAAGATCAACAAACCCGTACGGCCCATACGAAGAGAAGATCGTGATGGACCAGGGCAAGACAAGTATAAATGGTCCGCACCAGGGAGCCTGGGTAAGTACTCCGGGTGGCGAAGACTGGTTCTTCCATTTTCAGGATGTGGAGGCCTATGGCCGCATTGTACACCTGCAGCCGATGAAGTGGAAATATGGCTGGCCCGTGATCGGTGAGGATAAAGACGTCGACGGGAAAGGGGAACCGGTGATGCACCATAGAAAACCTGATGTGGGCAAAGTATACCCTGTTTCTACTCCGCAGGAATCGGATGATTTTGATGGTAACAAGCTTGGCTTGCAATGGCAGTGGCACGCCAACCCGAAAGTAACATGGGCATTTTCAAACCCAGGCAAGGGGCATCTGCGCCTGTTTACCGATCAGGTGCCGGAGGGCGCCAAGAACTTGTGGGATGTACCGAACCTGTTGTTGCAGAAATTCCCGGCAGAGATATTTACCGCCACCACCAAACTGAAGTTCACGCCAAATCCAAAGCTGGAGAACGAGCGCACCGGCTTGTTAGTAATGGGAGAAGATTATGCCTACGTTGGCCTGGTGAGTAAAAAAGAAGGAGTATACTTGACTTATACTTTTGTTGAAGATGCCCACAAAGGAACCCCTGAAAAAGAGGAAGTAATCGGTAAACTGAATAGCAGTGAAGTATACTTTAGGGTAGAGGTGGACAAAGGCGGCAAGTGCCAGTTCAGTTACAGCGAGAACGGAAATCAGTTTAAGAAAGTAGGCAGCAGCTTTACTGCTGCGCCGGGCCGATGGATCGGGGCCAAGGTAGGCGTTTTTGCCATAAGGCAGGATAAAACAAACGATGCCGGCTTCGTGGACTTTGACTGGTTCAGGATCACACCAAACGTTAATGCCGCTTCAATTTTACAGAGCAAGAAATAACTAACCAAGGATATGAATATCAGAAAAATAACGATCAACAGGTTTTTAGCATTGGTTGCTTTGGCAGGTACACTGCAGGTGTCGTGCCAGCAACAGCCAATCGCTCAGGCAAACACCGCATCAGCTACTGCAAGTATAGCCGCTGCAAAGAGCACTACCACCGATGTGTATGCAGGCATTGAGTTTGACATGCCACCTGTGCAGGAACCTAGCTTCCCGAAAAATAGCGTAAGTATAACCGACTTCGGAGCTGTGGGTGATGGCCTTACTAAAAACACTGAGGCCTTTGCAAAAGCCATTGATGCTGTGGCTGCCAAAGGCGGCGGTAAAGTGGTGATTCCGCGCGGCATTTGGATTACGGGTCCTATTACCCTGAAGAGCAACATCAACCTGCACGCAGAGGCTGGGGCACTTGTTATATTCAGCTCAGATTTCAACGATTACCCACTGGTAAAGACAAGCTTCGAGGGGTTGGATACTTACAGAACCATCTCCCCGATAAACGGCAAAGACCTGGTGAATGTGGCCATTACCGGCTCCGGTACTTTTGATGGCTCCGGCGATGCGTGGCGTCCTACCAAAAAAAGCAAGCTGACAGATGCCCAATGGAAAGCTTTGGTTAAGTCTGGTGGCGTTTTAAGTGATGACGGGAAAACCTGGTATCCATCCGAAAAGTCGAAAAAAGGCGATGGCAAGGACAATTTTAACGTGCCGAACTTTAAGACAATAGAAGAGTTTGAGGCTGTAAAAGATTACCTGCGCCCTGTGATGGTAAGCCTGGTAAACTGTAAAAAAGTTTTGCTGGACGGCCCTACGTTTCAAAACTCCCCGGCCTGGAACATCCACCCGCTGATGTGCGAGGACGTGACCATCCGTAACCTGAACGTGCGCAACCCATGGTACTCCCAAAATGGCGACGGACTGGACCTGGAGTCCTGCAAAAACTCTGTGATCTATGATAACACCTTCGATGTGGGAGACGATGCCATCTGCATCAAATCAGGCAAGAACGAAGACGGAAGAAAACGCGGCATGCCAACAGAGAATGTGATCGTGAAAAACAACATCGTGTACCACGGCCATGGCGGTTTTGTGGTGGGCAGCGAAATGTCAGGTGGCGTTAAAAATGTGCACGTATCAAACTGTACGTTCATCGGTACAGATATCGGACTTCGTTTTAAAAGTACTCGTGGCAGAGGCGGTGTGGTAGAGAACATCTATATCTCCAACATCGACATGATCAACATCCCAACGCAGGCCATCAGCTTTAATCTGTTTTATGGTGGCAACTCACCTGTGCTGGATGATACCCAAAGCGCCGAAACCGAGAAGCGCGACGAACGCCTGCTGTCGGTTACTGTTGAGACCCCTTCCTTTAAAGACATCTACATGCGCAACATTACCGTAGCCGGTGCCGACGAGGCTGTGGCGCTGCAGGGCTTGCCTGAGATGAACCTGAAAAACGTGAAGATCGAGAACTCCATGCTGAAGGCTACCAAAGGCATTACCGCAGTAGACACCGATGGCATTGAGCTGAAGAATGTGAAAGTGATAACGGAGAAAGGCCCGGCTTTAACTATCTACAACAGCAAGAATATTGTAGTGGAGGGCCTGAAGTATAAAGAAGGCCAGGAGCAGGTGGTACGCGTACTGGGGCCGCTTACCAAAAACGTAAAGCTGGAAAGCAAAGACTTTAAGGATGCCTCGAAGCAGGTATCAAAAGGCAAAGACCTGAGTGCCTCTGCTTTAAAACTGAATTAATGATTTAGCTTGAGTAAACGAAGCATGACTCGCTGGGCCATACTTTTTTACCACACCTGATCAGCAAGTATAACTGAGTTGCAGACGTCTGACTCAGAATTGTAATCCCCCTGCCTCCTTTGAAGGCAGGGCCATTAAGTTCTAATGAAAATTGTCACCTTGAGGGGACCACAGGGGTGTAAATCCAGTTGAGAACACCTTTCGCAATGAGCAAACACCTTTTGCTGGCGCGGATCTGTGATCCGTGACTTGTTATACCGTTGGATTTGCAATCCAACTGGGCCAGAGGCCCAGCTATAACCCGACACGAGCGAGGACGCTCGCGCCATAATCATGTAATTTGTTAGAATGAAACGACCCTGCCTTTGAAGGGTGTAGGGGGATGATAGACTACACGAGAGTTAATTATTTAAGATCACAAAGTATAAGAAACATGAGAAACTTTGCTTACCTGTTCTCTATACTGGCCCTTTGCCTGTTGCTTACAGCCTTTGTGCCCTTTAAAAAGAAAGTTGTAAAAGTATACCTGATCGGCGACTCCACAGTGGCAGACTATACAGGCAACTACGATGACAAGGATTACATGACCACCCGCTACCCGATCGCAGGGTGGGGGCAGGTGTTTCAGCCATTTATGCACTCGGATAGCCTTAGACAGATAAAGCATTTGATTAAAGCGGATAGCGTGCTGGTACTGGATAAGGCAAGAGGAGGCCGTAGCACCCGTACTTTTTTTGAGGAAGGCCGTTGGGCAGAAGTATACAAAGCCCTGCAAAAAGGTGATGTGGTGATGATGCAGTTTGGACACAACGATGCTGCCGAGAACAAACCGGAGCGGTACACAAATGTAACCGCTTACAAAGAGTACCTGCGCCTGTTCGTAAACCAGACCCGCCAGAAAGGAGCAATTCCCATCATACTGACGCCAGTAAACCGCAACTACCCCTGGAAAGACGGTAAGCTAAGCAATGTACACGGCGAGTACCCACAGGCGGCAAAAGACGTAGCAAAAGAATTGCAGGTACAACTAATAGACTTGACGCAGCTTTCCATAGAAGCTTTCACGGCTAAGGGCCAGGACTATGTAACAGAATATTACTTTATGAACCTGCCACCTGGGAAGTATGTGGCTTACCCGGAAGGGCAGAAAGACAACACGCATTTTCAGCCGGAGGGGGCACAAGCTGTTGCGCAACTCGTGTTTAATGGCCTTAAAGGTTTAGGAACTGTAACTGCTAAAAAGTAATGTCGCTAACACTTGTGTAACAGGAAAATATACTTTGCTTTTAGTGCTGCAAAAGTATAAATTGAGAGTGATAGGAGTGCTGGTTGATCTTAAGCTAAAACCCATAAATCCATACCCGAAGAATGAAAAAATCAGGTGAGAAAGTTTTACAATAACTAAGGGTTTCTTTTATTTGTATTTATGTGCAATCGATTGCACAGACGCATTTGAAATTTATGTCCCTATGAATCTAGCCTTTACCAGAACAACGTTGTTTTCCGTGTTCCTGCTACTCTTCTGCTGTGGGTTAAACCTGGCTGCACAGGCACAGGATGTTGTAGTAGCTGCAGATGGCACGGGAAATTATACTTCCGTACAGGCTGCTATTAATGCTGCTCCAACTAACCGCACCACGCCGTTTATTATTCATATCAAAAACGGGGTGTATAAAGAGAAAATAAGCATTCCGTCTAATAAGCCATACATTTACCTTTTTGGTGAAAGTGTTGCCAACACCATCCTAACGCATGACGACTACTCTGGCAAGGCAATGCCGGGAGGCGGAACGTATGGTACGTCTACCTCGGCTTCCGTAACTGTAAACGCCAATAACTTCTTTGCTAAGAACATCACGTTTGAAAACACCACCGGCGATGCCCCGCAGGCCCTGGCAATAAACGTGAATGGTGATAAAGTGGCTTTTAAGAATTGCCGTTTCCTGGGTGGCCAGGACACGGTTTTGGCAAATGGCGACGGTAAAAGGCAATATTTCAAGGACTGCTACATTGATGGTGTGGTTGACTTTATTTTCGGGAGCTCAAGAGCCGTATTTGAGCGTTGTGTTATCTATGCCAAAGACCGAAAAGACAATTTAAGCGGCAGCTACATTACGGCCGCAAACACGCAGGCAGGGCAGGAGCACGGTTATGTGTTTAAAAACTGCATCATACCAGCCAACAGAGGTGTAACAAAGTATGTGCTTGGCAGGCCCTGGCAAAACGACGGATCGCAAAGCACGCCTGCCCATAATAAAACGGTTTTCCTGAATACCACCATGAGCAGCGCAGTGAAGCCGGAAGGCTGGGCCAAGTGGACAGAACAAACAAATACCGACCTTATACTTTATGCAGAGTATAAAAGCGTGAATTACGATGGTAGCCTGCACAATGTAAGCCAGCGCGTAGCATGGTCTAAGCAACTGACAGACGCTGAGGCTGCCGCTTATACACTCAACAACCTCTTTACAGACTGGGACCCTTGTAGCGTTGATGCAGCAATATGCCAGGAGCAGATACCTGACATTGCCGTGTCTAATTTTGAAGGCACAAAAGGAAGCAGTAACACCACATTCAGGTGGAACATCAGCTGGGCTATTGCGGATGTAAAGTATGAGTTGTACAGGTCCGGCGACAATGTTACTTTTTCTAAAGTAGGAGAGGTAACCGCTGCCGATGCCCAGAACATTAACTTTAGCCTTACAGACGTATTGCCTGCGGCGGGCAGCAGATTCTACTACTACTTAAGTGCATCCAGGAGCGGATTGGCTACCCACACAACCAAGACTATTGAGATCAGTCGGGTACCTACTATCAATGTGGCAGGAACGCTCAGTTCCTTTACTCAGTATCTGAACGGCCCATCAGCCATAAAGGTATACACTTTGTCGGGTACAAACTTAACGGATAACATCACCATCACACCCCCTGCGCAATTCGAGGTATCAGTCGATGGCAATACCTGGCATAATAACGCATCGCCGCTTGTACTTATGCACTCTAACAACGAAGTAAGCAGTAGAAACATTTCTGTAAGGCTAAATGCAAACGCAGCAGGAGCATATGCAGGCACTATTACCCATGCAAGTGATGGAGCAACAGCGGCAACTGTTAGTGTATCAGGGGAGAAACTAAATGAAACGCCCCGTACCTCGGTGGTACTACAGCAATGGCCCCTTACCGCCAACAACCAGGACAATGCAGGGGTGAGGTCTTCGGGTGTGATGGCCAGCACTCCAACGTTTAAAAAGCTGCATGTAGCCAACGGTACCACAGTTGCAAGTGTGCCGGCTTACTCAGAAACGTATGGTCAGGCTTTCTCTGCGGCTGCCGATGGCAGCGGCCTGTGGGGTACAGCTAGCGGAGGCCCTGGCGGAAGTATAAAAAGAGATTTCTACGAGCAATTTACGGTAACAGCTGCACCTGGTGCTTCACTTCGCATCGATTCGCTTTTGGTTTGGTCTGCCTTCTACAATACAAACAGCAACACCAAATTGGCCGTGGTATACTCCAAAACCGGGTTTACAACAGCCGATTCAACCAACGTGACAGGTGGTAAAGGGCCCGGGGGTGTATTGCCAAGCACTGGGAACGGGGCCTTTGCTACCCCAATAGTACTGGCTAATCAGAATACAGGCGCCAACCAGCGTTACAGAATTGCTTTGAACGATGCGGAGGGTGTTACCCTGAATGCCGGCGAAACACTCAGCATCAGGCTATACTTTAGTTGCGGAAGCTCCAGCTCGGGCAGGTATGGCTTGTTGAAAGATGTAGAAGTTAAAGGTGAAAACCTGACCATACTGGCAAGTAAAAGGGCTTTGGCAAAAGAACAGTTGACAGCCTACCCTAACCCTACAGAAGGGAACCTGGCCGTTGCACATCCTATGGCTGGAAAAGGCGCCAGTATCACGGTTTATACTTTACATGGCGCAAAAGTGGCAGGCTATGCTGTACAGGCAGGCTTGGTAAACACTACACTGGACCTGAGCAGGTTAAATAAAGGAAGTTACCTGGTGGTTTACAGTGATGAGCATACGCGTGTGACTTCCAGGGTTGTTAAACGCTAAGGAGGTATTTGCCACAGCCGTTTGCGCGGGTAGTGGGCTGCTGTTTAAAATTAGATCAAGATCAGGTTGCAAGCCAATTGGCATAAAAGGCTGGTGTATGCCACTGAGAAGTTGGATGCGTGGTAAGTGGTAGACCAAAGATGAAGCAGGTTTTTATCAATCAAGTTTAGTATATAAAGGGGAGGGGTTTTGCCCCTCTTTTTTAAACTTTTTCAGATTTACATTTATACTTTATGGCATGAGGGAAGGGGGATCTTTTAGACTGGCAGGCAAACGGTTTTTAATACTTGTTATACTGCCGCTTTTGCAAAGTATAACCGCTACTGCGCAACAGCCTGTATCTGATGCAGGGAATTTATATCCCATTCTGGAGGCTTATGCTTCTAAAGACAACAGCAGCTTATCCTACCTGGCAAAAGACTGGAAGAACACCGAAAAGTGGCGAAAAGAAGCCAGGGGAAAACTTCATGGGCTATTGGCTTTTGCACCGGAGCCGGCACCGCTTAACCCACAAATTCTTGATACAACTAAAAGAAATGGCTATACGCAGTATCTGGTAAAGTATAACCTGAACGCCCTGCAGCAAACGGAAGCTTTCCTGCTCATCCCTGATAACCTGACCAAACCTGCACCCGCCATTATAGCCCTTCACGACCACGGTGGCTTTTACTTTTACGGCAAAGAAAAACATACTTTAACAGACGATCAGCCAGCCATACTTAAAGCGTACATCCAGAACCTGTACGAAGGACGCACTTATGCCGATGAGTTGGCAAAGAGAGGGTTTGTGGTGCTTTGCCCCGATGCGGTATACTTTGGCTCGCAGAAATTAGACCCGGCCAGCACAAGTCCCGGCAATGCCAAACAATACTATAGCAACCTGACAGACGATGAAAACGAGAACATCAAAGTATACAACAAGTTTGCAAACGCACAGGAAATACCGGTAAACAAAACCATACTTACAGCGGGCACCACCTGGCTGGGCATGATCGCGCAAGGCGACAGAGTAGCCGTTGATTACCTGCTTACCCGGCCAGAAGTAGACCCTGAGAAGATTGGCTGCATAGGGCTTTCGCTGGGTGGCCTAAGAAGCACCTACCTGTTTGGCTTGGACAGTAGGATAAAAACGGGTGTGGTAGCAGCCTTTTCTACCACATACCAGCACATGCTGAAAGAACACGCACGCCATACCTGGATGATGTATGTGCCGCGTCAGTATGATTTCCTGGACCTGCCCGATGTAGCCTCGCTCAATGCTCCCCGGCCACTTATGGTGATGAACTGCAGCCAGGACAAACTGTTTAACATGCTGGGAATGCAGGCTGCCGAGCAGAAACTAAAGGCTGTTTACACCAAAATGAAGGCACCTGACAAATTTAAGTGCAGCTACTATGACGTGCCGCATTCCATGACGATCCGAATGCAGGAAGATGCCTTTGCCTGGCTGGAGAAATGGCTGAAATAGATCAACATCAACAGGATATAAATTACATCAATAAACTTTAATTAGTATGAAATTAGAACATTTTGCTTTGAACGTTTCTGACCCTGTGGCTATGTCGAGGTGGTATGTGGAGCACCTGGGGTTACAGGTTGTAAGGCAGCTGGCCGATGCGCCGTTTACCACGTTTATGGCAGATGAAAGCGGACGGATAATGGTAGAGGTTTATGCCAACCCCGAAGCCGAGATACCCGATTACCAGCACATGCATCCGCTGATGGTGCACCTGGCCTTTGTGTCCTTAAACCCAAAGTATGATTGTGAGCGTTTGATTAAAGCCGGGGCAAGCCTGGTGTCTGAGCAGTTTCTGATTGACGGCTCGCACCTGGTTATGCTGCGCGACCCATGGGGGCTTTCTATCCAGTTGTGTAAACGTGGTGTGCCCATGCTCGCAGACAGGGACCTTACCAACAGCAATGGCTTCGTGTTAAACAAGTTAGTGAAGAGTTAATGTTTAGATTTTTAATTGTAACTGCCTGTGCCTTGCTGATGTCCTGCGTAATGGTGCAGCAAAAGAAACCTATAAAAGTATACCTGATCGGCGACTCTACCATGTCGGTGAAGGAAACTAAGGCTTACCCGGAAACAGGCTGGGGGATGCCCTTTGTATACTTTTTTGACCAAAGTGTAACCGTAGACAACCGCGCAAAGAACGGCCGCAGTACCCGCACTTTTATGGAAGAGGGCCTGTGGCAGCCAGTAGCGGAAAACCTGCAGGAAGGCGACTATGTGTTCATACAGTTTGGCCACAACGACGAAGTGGAAACCAAAAAAAGCTACACACCCAAAGATCAGTATAAAGCTAACCTGGCAAGGTTTATTTCTGAATCGCGAAGCAAAAAAGCCATCCCGGTATTGCTTACCCCCGCTGCCCGCCGAAAATTTGATGCCAACGGTAAAATAGAGGGTACACACAACGAATATTCTGCTTTGGTGCGCGAGGTGGCACAAAAGTATAAAGTGCCCTTGATTGACCTGGATGTAAAGAGCCAGGAGTTGATGCAGCAGTTCGGGCCGGAACACTCGAAGCATTTGTTCCTGCAACTGGAGCCAGGCGAGCATCCGAACTACCCTGAAGGGAAGGACGACAACACACACTTTAGTGAGTTGGGTGCCAGAAAAGTAGCACAGCTGGTGTTGGCTGGCATAAAGGACCTTAAGCTGGACCTGGCAGACAGGATTGTAAAGAGAGAGGTGAAGGCCAACTAATAATTTTTACAGCAGTCATGGAACAACAGAAGTATAGATTTATACTTTGCCTTACTATTTTAAGCTTTTGCCTTTATACAGTAAATGCTCAGACCAGAGCCGAAGTATGGCAGCTGAAATCGTTGAAAGCGATTGGTGGGCATAAAACTGCCATAATAGGAAAGCCCAGTGTGGTGAAAGCAGCAGGTGGCGGCAAAGCAATTGCCTTTGATGGCGTAGATGATGGATTGCTGATTGATGCTAACCCGATTGCCGGTGCAACTGCTTTTTCCGTTGAGGTAAAGTTCAAGCCTTTTGCCGCCTATCCGGATAACATAGAGCAGCGCTTCCTGCACATTCAGGACCCGGAAAACCCTAACCGGCGCATACTTATCGAGCTGCGTTTAAATGACAAGCAGCAGTGGTACGCCGACTTTTTTATGCGCACTGATTCCGCTTCGCTTACCCTGGTTGATCCAACTAAAACGCATCCGGTTAACGAGTGGGCAACTATCACGCTAAAGTATAAAAATGGAATTATGAAAGGCTATGTGAATGGGGTAGAGGAAGTTGCCGGTGAGATAACCTACATGCCCATCAGCCCAAACGCAAAAACCTCCATCGGCACACGCATGGACAAGCGTTCCTGGTTTAAAGGTGAGATCCGGAGCGTATCATTTCAGCGTTTAGAGTAGTGCCGGGTTTTGTTAGTGCGCTGGAAGTATACTTTACACAGCTTTTTATAAGGCTGGGCACAAAAGAAAAAAACCTCCCGAAAATTCGGAAGGCTTCTCTAAGATAGCTAGGTTGGTTTGTAGTTGTGAACCTATATTGTGTAGTTGTGTGCTTACAGTGAAACCCCTCGCTTCCAGGGTATAAAGTCGTCCTGGCCAAGCAGGTCGGCTTTGGTTTTGATGGTGCCGCTGGCTACATCAATAATGTAATCCAGGATAGCCTCACCCATTTCCTCAATTGTTTTATCGCCTGCAATCACGGCTCCGGTATCAATGTCAATGATATCCGGCATGCGCTCAGCCAGCTTTGAGTTAGATGAAAGTTTGATGACAGGTGTGATCGGGTTGCCCGTAGGTGTGCCCAAACCTGTAGTGAAAAGTATGATATTGGCACCAGATCCGGCCATAGCGGTAGTGCTTTCCACGTCGTTGCCTGGTGTGCAAAGCAATGTAAGTCCCGGCTTGGTAACATACTCTGTATAGTCCAAAACATCCACTACCGGTGAAGTGCCGCCTTTTTTTGCTGCACCCGCCGACTTAATAGCATCGGTAATCAAACCGTCTTTAATATTGCCCGGGCTCGGGTTCATGTCGAAGCCGGAGCCCACAGCCTCGGCGGCGCGTGCATAAGAGCGCATCAGGTGCACAAATTTATCGGCGGAATTGTTAGTTACACAGCGGTTTATCAGTTCCTGCTCAACGCCACACAGCTCCGGAAACTCCGAAAGGATTGAGCTGCCTCCCAAAGCCACTAACAAATCGGAAGTATGACCTATGGATGGGTTTGCAGATATACCGGAGAACCCGTCAGAGCCGCCACATTCCAGGCCAATTACCAACTTGTTTAAAGGGGCAGGTTTACGCGATTCCTTGTTCGCCTCCACTAGTCCCAGGAAGGTTTTTCTGATAGCCTGCGAAAGTAGCTCCTGCTCAGTGCCCTCTTTTTGCTGCTCCAGCACAAAAAGCGGTTTCGAAAAATCAGGGTTCAGGGCTTTGATCTTCTCTTCGAGTATACTTACCTGTGCATTTTGACAGCCCAGGCTAAGCACGGTTGCGCCAGCCACATTAGGGTTATGGATGTATCCTGCCAGCAAAGCACAAAGCATGTCCGAGTCCTGACGAATACCGCCACAGCCACCTTCGTGTGTCAGGAACTTAATACCATCTATGTTTTCGAAAAGGCGTTTTTGACTGTTCTGTGCCTGAGTCTGCAGCGGCAGTTGTGCTATCCCATCAGTTTTGCCGGCTTTATACAGCTCCACCATCTGGTGCACATAGTCTTTGTACATGTCCTGGTGGCCAAAGCCAAGTTCATCCAGGAAAGCCTGTTTTATAATGTTAACGTTCCGGTTTTCGCAGAATACCAACGGAATCACAAGCCAGTAATTGGCAGTGCCTACTTGTCCGTCCTGGCGATGATAGCCTAGAAAAGTTTTGTCGGTGTATTTACTAACATCCGGTGCAAGCCAGTTAAAATTGGCTGTTTTAGAGCCAAACGACGATGCCTGGTGCTTCACGTTCGCTGTGCTAAGAATGCCTCCTGCAGGTATAGGCTCAACGGCTTTGCCCACAAGCGTGCCATACATGATGATCTCCTGGTTGGGTATCATCTCAAATTGCGCAAATTTATGTTTTGCAGGCACATCCGATGTCAGGTTAATGGTTGTGCCGTTATACGCTACTGTTTCCCCCGCTTTCAGATCGGCAAGCGCTACCAGCACATTGTCATTCTGGTGTATCTTTAAAACTCTATTTGCCATGTTATGCTTTATTACTGCGCAATCGATTGCACACATGCAAAGAATGTTAATTTTTTTGATAAATCAGAATTATGGTCAAGATTTTTTGTGAATGTTTTCGAATTAACTGGGATAAGGATGATTTTAATATTTGGAATAAAACTGTGTTAGTCCTGTTTAATTGCACTTAATTAAGGTGTTGTGCTTCTAATTCAAGATATTTCATTCTATGATTGGAGTATTATACTTTGAAGCCTAACTTGTCGTTAATCGGATTCAGAAATTAAAAACCTATGAATTTTACTTTAAGCAGAGGAATACTGATAGTGGCAATGGCAATGGCTGTGGTTTCCTGCTCATCTTCCAGAAGGACAACCAGTAGCAATGGACGAATCATTATTGTGGATGGCAAGCAGGTACGCGTAGAGAGCGGCAAAAAAGACAACGGACTGCACAAAGGCTGGTACAAAAACCCAAACAACCCGCATCACCCCAACACTACAAACCCCGGACACACAAAGCAGAATGGTCAGGGTAATGGAAAGAAGGGTAAAAAGAAATAACGTTTCTTGATGCCTTGAAGGAAGCGCTGTGGCCTTAAACCACAGCGCTTTTTTTTATTGCTAAAGCAAGCGGGAGGGGTTTATAGACGGAAATGAAAATTGGATAAAACCATTGTGGAATTATACAGTATAAATACACTATTAAAATAAAATTATATAGCACTCTTAGCTATAAAAATTTAACCAGTCTATTTATGCAGTTTTTTACAAAAGGATTATTGGTATTGGCAGTTGGTGCAATGGTTGCTTCGTGCTCGCCCCTTGGCAGGAGCAGTAAGGCTATTGTAGTGGATGATGACGGCAGGAGCATGCGTTTTAACAATGGCCGGCAGGAAAGTAAAAACAAGAAGTGGAACAGCTCGAAAAGCCTTGGTAAGCAGCATAAAAAGAGAAATAAGAAGTTCTCTAAAAGAAAGCGCGGATAACCGCATTACTGAGAGGGTGCCCAAGTATAGGAAAAAATGCATTGATAACATCCTTAGCGGCAAGGTGCCGTATATGCGCTTATGGCAGAATATAGCAGTAGATACTCCCGTACGCCCCGCACAGAAAAGCTGAAGTGGATTGAGCACATGGTCAAACTCATGGATAGCCAGTTCAGGTTTCCGGGCACCAACTTCAGGTTTGGCTTAGACCCTATACTTGGTTTTGTGCCGGTAGCCGGCGACCTGGCTTCCTTTGCCATGTCTGCAGCCATTGTAATGACCATGGCCCGGCATGGTGCCAGTAAAAAGCTGGTGGTGCTGATGATGCTAAACATTGCCCTGGACACGCTGATAGGCAGCATTCCCATACTTGGTAATATCTTCGACTTCTTTTATAAAGCCAATGAACGCAACGTGCGCATGTTGCGTGCACATTACGAGGAAGGCAAATACCAGGGTAGTGGCCGCAATATCATCATCATGGTGGGTATTGGCATCGTATTGCTGTTCTTACTTTTGCTTTGGGCACTGTGGGAACTGGCCGAGTGGGCCTACCACCTGATTGCCGGCTTGTTTTAGGCACGGCCCATGGCTCTGGCTATTTCCAGGGCCTTCAGTGCGCTTTCCTCCTTGTCCTTTATCTCCAGCATAATATCCATGTCCAAGCCTTCGGTTTCGGCCAGAAAGTCGTGGAACAGTTGCTCCTGTATACTTTGGGTGTGCTTGCCCTTGCGTTCTCCTGTTGCCTGCGAGCTATAGTCCATCATCAGGATTCCGTCTTTTTCAGGGTGCCAGGTGGCTGCTGCCAGTTGCACTGCCTCCCGCATCGGTTCGCCGTTGTTTATGCATTCGTGGTGCAGGTTATCGAAGATAATGGGCATGCCGGTAAGTTCGTGTAAGTATAAACAGTCTTGCAGGGAGTAAGTGCGGTCGTCGTTTTCTACACAGAGACGCGCTTTCACGGCATCGGGCAGCATGGAGTGGTATACTTCGGCAAAGCGGCTGAGTGCCGTGCCTTTATCGCCATAAGCGCCTCCTCCATGTATCTGTAACTTAGCCGTCGTGTCCAGCCCCATCAGGTCAAGTACGCTTCCTTGGTAAACGAGCTCTGCAATGCTGTTCTTAACTGTCTGCTCGTTTGGCGAGTTCAGCACCACAAACTGGTCGGGGTGCATAGATATGCGCATGTTGTTGCTCTTGATGTAATTGCCCAGCCGCCGGAAGGTCATTTTAAAATGCTCCTGCCAGTTATACTTGTTTACCTCGTGCGAGGCAAAAGGCACTAGGTCGGAGGTGAGCCTGAAAAAAAGAAGGCCATGCTGCACGTTATACTCCAGTATACGGCGCAGGCACGCAAGGTTTTGCTCCACTGTCTCTATCAGGCGTTCATCTGAGTAAGAGGCAAGCCGGAAGGTGCGGGAAGAAGTGCAGTCCAGGGATTGGTTAATACAGGGATATCCGATTTTCATGCGTGGTCAGGTTATGCTCTCTTAACCTACGCAGATACGAAATGTTTGCTACTCGTAACCGGTATTATCCTTAAAAAACCTGTTGTAGGCCTCTTTTTCTTTTTGCAGCCGCTCCAGTTCCTGTAGTATAAGCAACTCCTGTAGCTTACGCTTTTCCTGCCCCTCTCTCGAGAGCAGGTCATAGAGCAGGGTGGCGGGGCTCATGATGGTGGCAGGTACCGGAGTAGTAGGAGGCGGAGTGTCAAGGCCGGGTATGTAGCCAGGTTTTTTGGCCTGGCTGGTGGTGCTCTGTTTCATATTGCGCAGGGCGCGCTGTATCATTTCAGGGGAGGGGCGGCTGGTTACCTCCACTTCACCCAGCATCACGCTGTCTTCCTGCAAGACAATGTTTACCCTAATCTCAGACACAGGCACGGGTTTAGGCAAGTATAAAAGCGGTTTAAATCCGATGGCCCGTATCATCAGGGTATCTTCCAGGGCTACATCAATTGCGAATTTGCCTTGTTCATCCGACACTACGCCCATACTTGTATTGAGTTTTACAATACTGGCTCCGGGTATAGGGGTTTTCTTATCGGCTTGTACCACAGTGCCGCTTACACGCAAGGTGCGCTGCGCTACAGCCTGTTGGCTAAAGCACATCAGAACGCAAACAAAGCTTAGCACTAAAGAGAGTCGGAGCATGTGGTACAGGTTGAGCGGCAGCAGTTTAAGCGGAACTTAGTAATTACGCCTAAATTCAACAAAAAGTATACCGGCCTCAAAATATTATTCCTGAAAGATAGACCAAGATTGCGAAAAAGTAAAGGCAGGCCGAAACAGAGTTTCAGGACCTGCCTTTACGGTGCTTTAAAAGCTATTTTCAGGCTTTGCTTATTTATTCTTCTGTGGATTGGATGGCTTTGTTTTAGCGCCATCCGCTTTCGTTTTAAGGGTGTCCAGTTCAGCGGCTGCTTCCATGTCACGTTTCCCGCCTACCTCGATCTGTGGCGGGCCCACCATGCGTGCTGTTTGGGTAACGGGTCCCTGCAGCAGGTCAAACTGTTCGATGATGCCACTAATGTCGCGTCCTGGCATATAGTATACTTTTACCATTTCGGTGGCAAGTTGTCCGCTTGCTGGCACAGTGGAGGTAGTAAGGGTAATCAGTTTAGACAAAGAGTCGAGGTTGGAATAGGGCCTGATATGGAGTGGGTTTACTTGCTCATTCTCATTTGCATCCTCTATCTCGTAAGATGTGCCCCGGTCTTCGCCACAAGCACTAACCAGTAAAAGCATGGCCAATGCCATGGCAGTACACAATACGTTTTTCATGGTCTGAAACAGTTTTTAGTGGGTTTATTATCGGCTTGTCAAGTACAGAAACCGGTAAATTTGTTTGCTTCAGTTACTTACGGCTGGTAGTATGTTATGTTTGATAAGTGGCCGTGCAATGGCCCTGAGACACAAAAAAGCCGGCACTGGGTCCGGCTTTTCAAAGTATAAATTTAGTGCTTTCAGGCTCTTTTCAATTCAAAAACGGTTATCTCCGGCAAAAAGCCCACCCTGCCCGGGTAGCCAATAAAGCCCAGGCCGGTGTTCACGTACAGGTGCTGCTGCCCTTTTTTATACAGGCCTGCCCACTGTTTGTATACATACTGTACAGGGCTCCACTTAAAACCGGGTATGTTTACACCAAACTGCATGCCATGCGTATGCCCCGAAAGTGTCAGGTCGATGTCGTTATACTTCTGGTTTACCTCGCCGTCCCAGTGCGATGGGTCGTGGGAGAGAAGCACTTTAAACGGGGCACCCTCTGTGCCTTTGTAAGCATCGTCTAAGCGGCCATACTTCGGAAATCCTGCCCGGTTGCCCCAGTTCTCAACGCCAAGTATGGCTATCTTCTCACCGTTTTTCTCGATGATGCGGTTCTCGTTCATAAGCAATTGCCAGCCCATTTCGGCGTGGGTTTGCTTTAAACGCTGCAGGTTCTCGCTCTTGGCGTTCGGGTGTGGCCATTCGCGCACGTAGTCGGCATAGTCGTGGTTGCCCAGGATTGAGTAAACAGCCTGTTTTGCTCTGATCTGGCTTAGGGCAGGAATATGCGCCTCAACCTCCGAAGCCAGGTTGTTCACAAGGTCGCCGGTAAAGAACACGAGGTCGGCCTCCTGTTGGTTGATGATCTTTACAGCTTCCTGCAAAGGCTCCGTAGAGGTAAAGCTGCCTGTGTGCAGGTCAGAGATCTGCAGCATTTTGTAGCCATCGAAAGCAGCTGGCAGGTTAGGGAACCGCAGCGTAACGCGCTTTACGCGGTAATCATAAGCGCCTTTTACCATGCCATAAATAAATGCTGTGAACGGGATAGCCGCTACCGCCAGACCTAGCTGGCTAATAAACCTGCTGCGCGACGGGTCGAAAGGTGTCTCCTTGCTCAGGCCGTTCAGGGCAAGCTTCCCTACCCTGATCACGTCATCAAACATAAGGAAGGCAACCACCACCAGCTTGGAGGCAAACACGATAAAAAGCGTGCTGGCCAGGTACGTCTGAAAGTTGCTGGGAGGCGTGCCGCGCGTAGTGGCAGCAAGTATAAATGTGCCTGACGTTATGGCAAAGATCAGCCAGTAAGCAGTGTGCAAGATGCGTTGGGTAACAGGGGCCAGGTTCTGTGTTGCAGTCCTCACAGCCTGAAAGACATACAGATCAACCAGGAAAAGTATCAGGATGATGATGCCGAAATTTAAGATGCGTTGTATCATATTGAGTAAATGCGGCAGGTTTTAAAAGTATAAACCAGCGCGGTTTTAACCACTTTAGGTAAAAGATGTTTGAATTTGGCTGCTATAGCTGAACTAATTTATTGTGAAAATAATTGCAGTAGCATCTTCTTATTATCAAATTCTGTACCGTAAGTGAAAGACACCGAAGCCACTGCCATTGCGCCATACTTGCAGCCCCTCAACATCAAGACCTGGGCCGAAGAGGACCGTCCCCGTGAAAAGCTTTTATTGAAAGGGAAGGCCGCCCTCAGCGATGCCGAACTGATCGCCATACTTATAGGTTCCGGTACACCCAAACTTACCGCCGTGGATGTGGCCAAGCTTATACTTTCTGCAGTTGGCAACGACCTGAACGAGCTGGCAAAGCTATCTGTAAAGGACCTGATGAAGCACAAAGGCATAGGAGAGGCGAAAGCCATTACTATTGTGAGTGCTTTGGAGTTAGGCCGCCGTAGAAAAGAGACAGCAGCCGCGGCTCGTACCCAGATCACCTGTTCCACGGATATTTACAATTACATAAAACCGCAACTACTGGACCTTCCGCATGAGGAATTCTGGATTATACTTTTAAACCGCGCCAATGTGGTGATGAAAAAGGAAAATATAAGTTCTGGCGGTGTGGCAGGCACTGTAGCAGACCCGAAGATCATCTTTAAAAAAGCGCTGGAGCAACTGGCAAGCTCTGTTATTCTGGTGCACAATCACCCAAGCGGCAACATAAAACCTAGCGCCGCAGATATCTCCCTGACCAAAAAAATGAAAGAAGCCGGCCAGTTCCTGGACCTCCCCATCCTGGATCACATCATTTTTACGGATAACGACTACTACAGCTTCGCTGATGAAGGGCTTTTGTGAGTTAGAGAGTTAGAGAGTTTGGGAGTTAGAGAGTTCTTTCTGTGCACATGGTTAAGGTTATCGCATTGGAGAGAACGATTAACACACCCCTGTACCCCTCTCTTTAAATGAGGGCCCCTACCCCCAGAGGGGCATTTCCGCTACTATCAATTTATACTTGCTTGCCAGTTGCGACAGCCGCTGGCGAAGAAGTGTCAATTCCAGTCCTTGGGTTGAGCGCCTCGAGAGGTTCCGGTGACGAACGAAGTGAGGCAGCCTGAGGTACGAAGGCAGGAAGCGAAAGCAGCGCGATGCCCAAGGGCGAGGCCACGCGGCCTTGAGCGCACCAAAGCCAGAGATAAAACAATGCAGCCTCTAAGACTGAGGAGTAGAGGCAAATAGATAGAAAAGCAGAACGTTTTTTAACTACTTAATCTTCCTCCAAAATTTCCTTAACTCTTCCAACCTCACCCGTCTCCAACCTTACTTTAATGCCGTGCGGGTGCGAGGGCGATTTGGTGAGGATGTCCTGTACGTAGCCCTCGGTAAGATCGCCGGTGCGCTGGTCTTCCTTTAGCACAATGTTTACCCGAAGGCCTGGTTTAATGTTTGATCTTTTTCTGCCGTCCATTGCTAAGTATAAAGTGGCAAGATAAACATAGTTTTCGGAAGCTTCCGGTTAGAGCGTGCTTAGCGTGTTATTAAATTCAGGAATTTTTCTTTGCCACCGGTTGCAAATGGGTTTTCTGCCTTTGTTACTTCTGCTCTTTTTATAGAAGAAAGCGCTATAAGCAGCAGTTCTGGCTTTTGCACCACATTACCATCAATAGCAACCTTTAACTTTTGGTGCTTTGCCGGAATATCCAGGTGTGCATATACCTGGGGCAGCCTGACCAACTCTGTGTCCTCGTTAAGAGTGATGTTTATAGCTCCTTCTCTGGCATTATCGCCATACTTGTCGGTAGCTTGTTGGCCTTTCAGCACTTCAATATGATTAATTTTCTCAGGCTCCAGCACAAAAGCACCCATAGCGGTTTGCTCTCCATTGATCACAACAAGCGGGTTAGAAGAAGATACAGGACTGCGGGTGGAGATAATTAGTTCTGCCGGGTTTGAAGACTGTGCTTGTGCGCAAAAGCAAAAGATAAGGGCAAACAGGGTGAGCAGGTGTTTCATAGCTATGGTCAGCTGTTTTTATAGTGGGTAAGTTTGTCTCTTTGATGTTGTATCTCGTTCCGGCGTTCTTTATTACAGGCATGTTTCATATAGGCCAAAATGCAGGCTACACCAATAACATGTCCGGCTAATATCATATATAGGCCTGAATCGCTGTCGGGGACAAGTATAAATTTAATGAAAGCACCAACTATAACCAATAAAATGGCTGCCTTATAAAGCAGTTTCTCTACTGTTCTCGATCTCATGGTGAATGGTTTCGTTGAACAAATCTGAACATGCGATAAGTACCAATATTACTTTAAGCTTAAGTTGTATTGGTACTTTGCAGTGGTAATATATGTATAAAAACGATAAAAGTTTAGTTTATATTGCTGAAATTCAAAAAGATGTACTTTTGATGTAGTTTTAAGTGAGTGTGATGTTACCTGTTTTTGGCGGGTGTTAGCCAGCCAACTCGGATACATGGAGGCTCCGGAGCATGGAGGTTTTTTTGTGCTGATGCTCTTGCATGCGCACCAATATATCGTGCAGCATTTCGATGGCCCTTACCACATGCTGTCCTTTGTTTAGCATCACACAGTCGGCACGCTGGGCCATGGCCGCGTCAGTGATCTCGGCCCTGGATGGGCGGCCTTTTTTTGCCAGGGTTTCCAGCACCTGGGTGGCCCAGACTACTGGCATGTGCGCCGCTTCGCAAAGCCATAAGATCTCTTCCTGCACTTCGGCCAGCCGTTCCCAGCCACATTCCACGGCCAGGTCGCCGCGGGCTATCATAATGCCTGCCGGGTAAGACTGCATTGCGGCCAGTAACAGATAGGGCAGGTTCCTGAAGCCCTCTTTTGTTTCGATTTTCAGCATGATGCCCAGGTGTTTTGCCTTAAGTTTTTTTAACTCCTGTTGCAACGCTTCTACAGTGTCTGCATGGTTCACGAACGAGAGGTTTACAATATCAGCGTGCTTCACAATAAACCGGAGGTCTTTTTTGTCCTTTTTGGTGAGGCCTTTGATGTGGATGTCGCTTTCAGGTAAGTTTATGCCGCGGTCTGCTCGCAGTTTGCTGCCTTTTTCGCTGGCTGAGGTGATTTTAATGAGAAGCTTTTCCCTGCTCACTTCCTCAATAATACCGCCTATTTTACCATCGTTGAAAAGTATGGGTTGCCCTACTTTAACCTGCGTAAACACCTCCGGCAAGGTGCAGGCAATATGCGCTGGCTGTACAATGTGGCCTTCGGCATCGTATTGGGCGGGCTCTCCCGGAATTTGATCTTTCGTAAGCACCAGCAAGCTGCCAGTCCTGAGTACCAACGGCGAATAAATAGGCGGCAACTCCCCAACATGCGCCACCCTGTCCGACACGGTCTTGCTTTTTACCCGCAGTTCAGTGCCTGTTACAAGGTAAGATGTTTTAAACAAACGCACCAGACAGCCATTGTCTTCTTTACCTGCAACTGTAAAGGTGCGTTTGCGGCCACGGGTATCTGTAAAGCTTATTTTGTCGTTCTCCTGCAGTTGCGCAACCCATTCGGCGTCCACGGGTAGTACCGCATCTATATTTCGGGGCGGTTCCACTCCTGGTGGCGCTAGCCATACTTTGGCAGCTTCGGTTACCTGCCCCAGGTCGTTTTGCACGGGGTGAATAGCACGCATTTTCGGGCCTTCCTTCAATGGGCCAGTTCTCAGTTTAGGGCCCATCAGGTCGATCAGGATCTTGCAGCTTTTGCCGGTCTCTTTTTCTGCCTTCCGAATCAATTGCACCATTTTCAGCCATACTTTCTCATTGTCATGGGCGCAGTTTATTCGGGCACAGTTCATCCCGGCCTTCAGCATACGGAGCACAAGTTCATACTCATTTATGATGTCTGCGGCCAGCGTGACCATGATGCTGGTGCTGCGCTTCTGGGGTTTGGGGCCAAGCAATGCCTCGGTATGGGATGCGAGCAGCTTCCCGTTCTCATTAAAACTGACAGCGAGGTGTTTTGGCCTGGCCTCGCACTCCGACAAAAAGCACAATTGTTTGCGCACTGCCTGCAAACTGGCAAGCACATGCCCCTCGGCCCTGCCTAACGACGATAGGCCAAGCCCGGCTAACTGTTGCTGTAACTCCCGGATGTCGTTGTGGCGAAGGGCCAGGTAGTGCAGCAGGTTTTTGGCACTCTTCTTAAACTCCGGGGCTATCTTTTCAAGTGTCGGGGCAAACTTTTTCTCAAGTGTAACTGCCTGCTCGTAAAGGTCTTCCAGTTGCCCTATCAGGTGGCTGTAGTCTGCTTTCTGTTGCTTGGCCATAACGGAAATTGCAAATGATATATGCTTACAAACTGAAGAAGCAAAGAGCAGGTTTTGCCTTGTTGGCAGAACTTCAGGCATTCAAAAGTATAACATAAACAATATTTATGTTCTGTATAAATATTATAAAATATCATTTATATATGATTATGGGGATGTTTGCGTAATGATTTTGCACAAACCAAGAAAACCACTATGATATTAGCTGAAAATCAAACGGTAAGCCCTGCGGCTGAAACACTTGTTAAAACCAGAATTGCAGTCGCAAAGGGCGATGGCATAGGGCCGGAAATTATGGAGGCAACACTTCGTGTACTGGATGCAGCAGGCGCTAGGTTAGACATTACAGAAATTGAAGTTGGTGAGAACTCCTATCTGGCAGGCAACTCAACGGGTATTTCAAAAGAGGCATGGGAAGCTATCAGAGGTACCAAAGTATTGTTAAAAGCTCCCATTACTACACCACAGGGCGGCGGGTTTAAAAGCTTGAATGTAACAATGCGCAAAACGCTCGGCCTTTATGCCAATGTGCGTCCGTGCATCAGCCTGGCCCCCTTTGTAAGCACAAAGCATCCTGTTATGGATGTGGTAATCGTGCGTGAGAACGAAGAAGATTTATACGCTGGCATCGAACACCAGCAAACAGATGAAGTAGTACAGTGCTTAAAGCTGATCAGCAGACCCGGTTGCGAGAAGATCATCCGCTATGCTTTTGAGTATGCCCGTCAGTATGGCCGAAAAAAAGTGACCTGCTTCAGCAAAGACAATATCATGAAACAGACAGACGGCTTGTTTCATAAGGTGTTTAATGAGATAGCCAGCGAGTATACCGATATTGAAAACGATCATTTTATTGTGGATATAGGGGCTGCATTACTGGCAGACTCGCCGGAGAGGTTTGACGTGATCGTGATGTCTAACCTTTATGGTGATATCCTGTCGGATGTGGCGGCACAGATAACCGGTTCGGTCGGATTGGCCGGCTCTTCCAACATCGGGGAGTCCTGTGCCATGTTCGAGGCAATACACGGCTCGGCCCCGAATATTGCCGGCTTAGGCATTGCAAACCCATCAGGCCTGTTGCAGGCAGCCTGCATGATGCTGAACCATATTGGCCAGAATGAAGTGGCGGAAAGGATACACAACGCCTGGCTTAAAACCATCGAAAGCGGCATTCACACACCGGATGTTTATCAGGAAGGTATTAGTAAGCAGAAGGTAGGCACACAGGATTTTGCCACTGCAGTTATCAGAAATTTAGGCCACAAGCCGGCGCAGCTTACACCGGTTACGTATCCAAAAGGTATCAAGCTAAATCTTCCAAAGTATAAACGCGCCCCTCAGAAACAGAAAGAACTGGTAGGCGTGGATGTATTCGTGCACTGGGCTGGTTCAGACCCGGAAAAATTAGCTGCAAAGCTGCAAAAGTTACAAATGCAGGATGTTAAGTTGCAGATGATCACGAACCGAGGTATAAAAGTATGGCCGGAAGGATTCGCCGAAACATTCTGTACAGATCACTGGCGTTGCAGGTTCCAGCATGACAATGGGGCGCCGATCAAGAAAGAGCAGATCATTAATATCTTAATCAAAGTCACAGAGGGAAATATTGATTTTATCAAAATAGAAAACCTCTATCATTTTGACGGCAAGCCTGCTTTCTCGCTTGGCCAGGGGCAGTAGTTTAAAGTATAAAATTACTTGTGTGAGCATAAAAAAGGCCCTGAAGCAAAGCCTCAGGACCTTTTACACTCACCTTATTACTTTTGATAGTGTAAAGCAAAAGGTACTATTATACTGGCCGGTTAGTTTGAGAAACAGGTACATCAAGAATACATCAATCATACATCATTAGTACATCGGGTGTTAAAATACGCACCAGGCAGATGGGATTTGAATGTAAGCGGAGTGGGGTATTTAGTTTGTTTGAGAAGATAAGAGCCGTAGTATGGAATATAGTGCAGCCATACTTTAAGCTTGCTTTATTTTATACTTACATCCTCATCAAAATTTTCCGACCTTTGCAAGTATAAATTTGCCTGATTATGAAACGAGCTCATAAGCTGATCCTGTTTGCCGGTGTGGTGCTGGTGCTTTTCTATTTTGTGAAGGATGCCTTTTTTAATGAGGAGAATTATACAAAGCCGCTTTTAAAAGAGCGTCAGGATAAGGACCTGTCGTTCAGGAGTCAGGCTAACTCCCCGTTGAATGACGATGAGCGCCGAAACTTTCAGAGCCTGGTTTACTACGAGCCGAACCTTGAATACCGCATCAAGGCTAAAGTGGAACCACTTCCAAAACAGGACACGCTGCTGATACCTCTTACCAACGGTAGCTATGAGCCATACCTGCGTTATGCCCTTGCCAATTTTAAAGTGAGTGGCCAGCCACAGCAGCTTACCTTATACAAGAAACTAAGCGGCGAGAAAGACCAGCTGTTTGTGCCCTTCACTGATAAGACTAACGGTTTTGAGACGTATGGCGGAGGCCGTTACCTGGATGTGCCGTTTGAGGAAGGAGACAACTCCGTAACGCTGGACTTTAACCGCGCCTACAGTCCTTTCTGCGCCTATAACCCTGAGTATGTATGCCCTGTTCCGCCAAAGGATAACAGGTTGAGCGTAGCTATTCCGGCAGGGGAGAAGACGTATGAGAAGGGGGAGTAATTGTTGATTGTTGGTTTGGTAGTGCTGGAGGGAATAAGTCCTGAGTATTTATTTTAGCTTTTTGCCCTTAGCCAGCTTTCGCCTCGCCGGCTGGGCCCTACTTTTTTTCTTGACAAAAAAAGTAGGCAAAAAAGTCAAGACGATTTTGAACTCGCTGAACGCTCAAACAAAAAATCGTCGGTGGTGCACATGTCACAAGTCGTCGCTTTGATGGGAAAGTGTTTAACACACCCCTGCGCCCCTCTTAAGAGGGGAATCTCCTTACTGCTGATTTATACTTTCTTTCCAGTTGCATCAGTCGCAAGCGAAGAAGTGTCCATCCCAGCCTTTGGGTGGGGGAAGGGGCCCTCGATAAAGAGCGCCTTGTAGCTGTTGCGGTGCCCGCTAGGGCAGCCGAAGCAGAGCGTAGGCAGCTTCAGATACACCGCGCGATGCCCGAAGGCGAGGCCACGCGGCCCTGAGCGAACCAAAGCCAGAGGTGAAACGATAGGCAAGCAAGACTGAGGGTTAGCGGCAGTTAGATAAAAATGCAAAATATACAGTTGCCTTATGTCAGCAAAAACCAATACCATCATAATTTCCCCTCCCTTGCGGCACTAAGCAGAATAATGTTTAATTTTGGAGAACATAGGCTTTCACTACAGAAGCTATACCTTAATAGATATAGAATAACAACATGCTGATATCATTCGACTGGCTAAAACAACTTATTCATACAGATAAAACCGCAGAAGAAGTAGGTGCTTTGCTAACCGGCGCAGGCCTGGAAGTAGAGGGCATCCATACATTTGACCAGGTGCAGGGCGGACTTGAAGGCATTGTGCTGGGAGAGGTGCTTACCTGTGAACGTCATCCGGATGCTGACAGGTTAAGCATAACCACTGTGGATATTGGTAACGGAGAGCCAAGCCAGATCGTGTGTGGTGCGCCTAACGTGGCAGCTGGTCAGCGCGTGGTAGTGGCAACTGTAAACAGCACACTTTACCCATCAGGCGGTGAGCCGTTCAAAATCAAGAAATCAAAGATCCGTGGGGCCGTTTCGGAGGGTATGATCTGTGCCGAAGATGAGATCGGCCTTGGGGCATCGCATGCAGGTATTATGGTGCTGGACACAGACCTGCCAAACGGAACACCGGCTGCCGAATTCTTCGGCTTGGGTTCTGACAAGGTGTTTGAAATAGGCTTAACGCCAAATCGTGCCGATGCCGCTTCGCATTACGGTGTAGCCCGCGACCTGCAGGCTTTGCTGGATACCCCGGCCACGTTGCCAAATGTAGAGGCATTTAAAGTAGACAACACTTCTAAACCGATAGCAGTTGCGGTAGAGAACACAGAGGCATGTCCGCGTTATGCCGGTGTAACACTAACTGGTGTAAAAGTTGGCCCATCGCCGGAGTGGTTGCAGAAGCGCTTGCGCGCTATCGACCTTTCGCCGATCAACAACATCGTAGATATTACCAACTACGTGCTGCACGAGCTAGGTCAGCCACTGCATGCTTTCGACGCAGACAAGATAAAAGGTGGAAAGATCATCGTGAAAACCCTACCAGAGGGCTCTACCTTGAAAACTTTGGATGGTGTAGAGCGCAAACTGAAGGCAACCGACCTGATGATCTGCGACACGGAAGGGCCAATGGCCATAGGTGGTGTGTTCGGAGGAGAAGACTCTGGCGTAACCGAGGAAACAACGAGCATTTTCATTGAAAGCGCATACTTTTCTCCGGATTGGGTTCGTCGAACAGGAATGACGCATGGTTTAAAAACCGATGCCTCGTTCCGTTTTGAGCGCGGCACTGACCCTAACATGGTGATTACTGCCCTGAAGCGTGCTGCTTTGCTGGTACAGGAGGTAGCCGGCGGAGAAATTGCCTCAGAGATTGTGGATGTTTATCCACAGCCGATCCAAAACCGCGAAATAGAGCTAAACCTGGAGCGTGCCCATACTTTAATCGGTCAGCACATAGGAGCAGAGCGCATCAAAAGTATACTTACAGCTTTAGGTATAGATGTAAAATCAGCAACGGAAACTGATCTGACATTATCAGTTCCGCCATTTAAGGTGGATGTTACCCGTGAGGCCGATGTAGTGGAAGAGATTCTGCGCATTTACGGCTTCAATAACATTGAGATGGATGAGAACCTGGCAACCACTTTCCTGGCCAAGTTTGCCACGCCATACGCCGAAGATGTAACGGATACCATCATGAACTACATCACGGCCAATGGCTTTAACGAAATCATCACTAACTCTATTACCAACTCAAACTACTACAAACCAGCTGGCGAGGCTGAGGTAGAGAGCCTGGTAAAAGTATTGAACTATAACTCCGAAGACCTGGATGTACTGCGCAAGAGCATGGTGTTTTCTGGCCTGGAGGTACTACGCCGCAACATTAACCGTCGTCAGCGCGACCTGAAGTTGGTTGAGTTGGGTAAAGTATACGAGCAGTTAGATGGCGAATCTAAGGAGAGCCGTAAACTGGCTTTATACATGGCTGGCAATGCCACAGCCGAAAGCTGGAAGCAGCCAAGTATGAAAACCGCCTTCCACGACCTGGCTGGAGTAGTGCAGAACGTGCTGCGCAAACTAAATGCAGGTGAGTTTGAAGTGCAGAATCTGGAGCAGAACCCATACATGCGCCAGGGTATTTCTTACCAGAAAAACGGCACCGAGATAGCAAAGCTGGGCTTACTGGATGCCGGCGTTTGCAAGTTTATGGAAGTGAAGGAGCAGGTATGGTATGCCGAACTAAACTGGGATTACCTGCTGAAGAAGTATAAAAACAAACTGGTGGCCGAAGAGCTGCCGAAGTTCCCGGAGGTTCGCCGCGACCTTTCGTTGGTACTCGACAAAAACGTTACTTTCGACCAGGTTAAACAGACTGCGCTGCGTACAGAGCGTAAGCTGTTGCAGGATGTAAATGTATTTGATGTATACGAAGGCGATAAAATAGAGGCAGGCAAAAAAGCCTATGCCGTTAGCTTCACGTTGCTGGATAAACAGCAAACCCTGACCGATAAGGTGATCGACAATGTAATGAATCGCCTGATGCAGCAATTTGAGAAACAATTGGGAGCTTTTATCCGCAAATAGTGTTATGCCAAAAGAAGCACAATTACAACAACTCCAGCATATTGAAGATAAACTTCGCAAGCTGATCTCACGCTACACCGATGTAAAGCAGAAGCTTACGCAGGCCCAGGAAGAAATTAAGTTTCTGGAGGGTTTGGTGCAGGAGAAGGAACAGCAAATAAAAAATTTTCAAAATCAGGAGAATATTGTTAAAATTGTAGATGCGATAGCAGGAAATACTGCAAATTCGACAGAGCTAAAGCTCAAACTAAACGAATACATTAGAGAAATTGATAAGTGTATCGCATACTTACAAGACTAAGCACCAGATGGTAAAGCTCCTTTAGAGCCTTACCGGAAAGTTGAGAAAGTATGCATCACCATAAAAAACGCAACGGATGGGTGAATTATCTATAAAGATTCGCATCGCGGAACGCGAGTATCCGATGCGGGTAAAAGAGGAGGAAGAGGAAAGATTAAGAGCTGTTGGAAAAATACTGAACGAGCGTCTTCGTTTTTACAAGGACCAGTTCGGAATTCAGGACAAACAGGATTTGCTGGCTATGGTGGCTTTTGAAACCATGGTAGAGAAAATAAAGATGGAGGAGGAGAAATCTGCTCACTTCACTAAAGTTGGCCAGCAACTTAATGTACTCGATGAACTCCTGTCATCATCTGCTAATAAATAGGCTATTGTAAAAACTTATACTTTATAATCAGCTTATACTTTCGTTTAGGACCCTGAGCCTGAACCCTATCTTTTTGCAGGCACCGGCTATACGTTTTTATCAACCATAAAACTTATAGTTATGCCCAATATCCTTTTAATTATAGTAACGGCCGTCGTAGCGCTCGGAGTGGGCGTATACATTGGCCGTTCGCTGCTGCAAAAGATCTACAAGCAGCAGGAGGACGACGCGCGCCAGCGTGCCAAAAACATCATCCGCGAAGCCGAGATCAACGGTGAGAGCATCATGAAAGACCGCATCCTGGAGGCCAAGGAAAAATACCTGAAGCTGAAGTCGGAGTTCGAGGAGGAGATGAACAAGAAAAAGAACATCATCATCCAGAATGAGAACAAAGTGAAGCAGCGCGAGCAGCATGTTTCGAAGCAGATGGAAGAGGCCAAGCGCAAGGAAAACGAACTGAACAAGGAAAAGGAACACCTTAACCTGCAGTTGGAGCACCTTAAAAAGCGCAAGGAAGAGGTAGAGCAGCAGCACGAGGAAGTGGTGGCACAGCTGGAGAAGATTGCCGGACTGACTGCTTCTGAGGCCCGCGAGCAACTAGTGGAGGCTTTGAAAAACGAAGCTACTACGCAGGCATCCTCGCATATTAAAGACATTGTGGCCCAGGCCAAACTTACCGCTACAAAAGAGGCCAAAAAGATCGTTATCGAGACCATCCAGCGTACAGCCGCGGAGCATGCCATCGAGAACTGCGTTTCGGTGTTTAACATCGAGAGCGACGATATTAAAGGCAAGATCATTGGCCGTGAAGGTCGTAACATCCGTGCCTTAGAGGCTGCTACTGGTGTTGAGATCATCGTGGACGACACGCCAGAGGCAATCATCATTTCAGGCTTTGATCCGGTTCGCCGTGAGATAGCACGCCTTTCGCTGCACCGCCTTGTTGCTGATGGACGTATTCACCCGGCCCGTATAGAGGAGGTGGTTGCCAAAACCCGCAAGAACATTGAAGAGGAGATCGTGGAGATCGGTGAGCGTACCGCCATCGACCTTGGTATCCATGGTCTGCACCCAGAGCTGATTAAAATGGTTGGTCGTATGCGTTTCCGTTCGTCTTATGGCCAAAACCTTCTGCAGCACTCACGTGAGGTAGCAAACCTTTGCGCCACTATGGCTGCCGAACTTGGCCTGAACGTGAAGCACGCGAAACGCGCCGGCTTACTACACGACATTGGTAAAGTAACGCCAGACGAGCCGGAATTACCGCACGCCATCATTGGTATGGAGCTTGCCAAGAAGTATAAGGAGCATCCGGATGTTTGTAACTCCATCGGTGCCCACCACGATGAGATCGAAATGACTGCGATGATATCTCCGTTGGTACAGGCCTGCGATGCCATCTCTGGCTCAAGACCAGGTGCACGCCGCGAGATCATGGAGTCTTACATCAAGCGCTTAAAAGAACTGGAAGAAACTGCCATCTCGTTTGAGGGTGTGAACCAGTGCTATGCTATCCAGGCTGGCCGTGAGCTGCGCGTGATGGTTGATGCCGAAAACGTGTCTGACGACAAGGCAGCACAGATCTCATTCGATATCTCGCAGAAGATCGAGAAGGAAATGCAGTATCCTGGCCAGATCAAGATCACGGTTATCCGTGAGATGCGCGCCATCAGCTACGCAAAGTAAGTTCTTAGCCCAAGTATAAATTAAGGTTCAACCGCCTGCTACGTTTGTGGCAGGCGGTTTTTCTTTGACCGGTGATTAAGGGGATTAGATTGATTTTGGGATTTGCTGGGTCCAACTACTTCAGCCCATTCAGAAGCACATCCGGGACCGTAGACTAACCAAAACGGAAGTTTCTATGAACGATTACACACCCCTGCGCCCCTCTCGAGAGGGGAATCTCTGCAAAGCCGGGTCTAACCACCCCTACCTCTCCTTGTCAAAGGAGGGGAATTTTTAGTGAACGATTGACACACCCCTACCCCTCTCAAGAGGGGAATTTTTGCTATTACTTTAGCCAAAGTATAAAATTCATAGCTTCGGCTATTCCTCGGACAGTTCGCGACCCAATGCCGTCAACTTAAGGATTTTTTAAAGCTGATTCGGACATCCTTGTCCGAATCTTTTTCTGCTGCGGACTTCCTAGTCCGCGCATTACAGTAACACGGGGATTAGGAAATCCTCGTCAGAAAGCTTCCGGACTGAGAAGTCCGAAAGAGCTGTTTCCTAAAGTTGACTGCATTGGGTCGCGACCTGTCCCTACCAATCAAGATTTATACTTTCTTGCGAGTTGTTAAAGGTTTCAACTATGTTAGGAAGTATAAATCCCCGCTTGGAGCGCAGCAGTATATGGAATAGGTACACTTAGAATAAGAACTCTGCACTACCAATATACCCCCTCCTGTTTTTAGGAGGGGGCAGGGGGAGGTAACTACTTCACAGCCACTACTTTTTCTTTCTTCCTGTTTCGGATATCTTCCGGAATCGAGGCGATGATCTCTTGCTGGAGCGCTTCAATCAGTTTCTTCTTTAGAAAACTTCGGTGTACGGCCAGGCTTACTTCGCGCAGGGGTTGCGGGTCCTGGAATAAGTGCACCAGCTGTCGTTTTTGCTCAGGCATGTCCAGAACAGAGAGCTCGGGGAGCAGGGTGAGGCCGTGCTGCGTTTCTACTATGCGCTTCAGCGTTTCCAGAGAGCCGCTTTTATAATCAAAGTTGTGGCTTTGGGAGGCTTTGGGTTTGTTGCTGCGGTTGCAGATGTTCAGGACCTGGCTTCTGAAGCAATGCCCCTCGTTAAGCACCCACAGTTCATCCATGTCCAGCTGACCGGGCTTAATGGTTTTATTTTGTGCAAGATGATGATCAGGGTTGATATATGAAACGAAGGCCTCATAGAACAAGGGTATCTCTTTTATACTTTTATCCTCAAGGGGAGTCACCAGCAAGCCCACATCCAGCAGTTCCAGCTTTAGCTTTTCCATTATCTGGTCTGTGAGCATCTCCTGCACTGTAATATGCACGTTAGGGTACTTCTCCAGAAAGCCTGTAATGAAAAGTGGAATAAGATAGGGAGCCAGGGTAGGTATCACACCTATCTTTAATTCGCCGGCCAGTTCCTGTTTCTGGCCCTGCACGATCTCCTGTATCTTTTTAGACTCAGCAAGTATAACACGGGCCTGCGCGATGATCTCCTTCCCGATCTCTGTTGGCCTTACGGGTACGCGACTGCGGTCAAATAATTGTACGCCCAGCGCATCCTCGAGCTTCTGTAACTGCATACTTAGGGTAGGTTGAGTTACAAAGCAATGCTCGGCGGCTGTGGCAAAATGGCGGTGTGTATCTACGGCAACCAGGTATTCCAGCTGAACTAAGGTCATGTTTTAAAGTATAAAAAGCAGATGCCTGTGATTTTGATAACAAAAGTATGAAATAGAAGTTATCAATATAAGTATAATATTTATCAATTTGACTTATAAGGCATATTTAAGGAATTTTGTAGAATACCGTTTATAATAAAATTACGAAAGAACTATGGAGAAACTAACTCAGATCGGATTGCAGAAAGCCGATAGCAGGGAAATAGGTGAAAAGCTTAACGAACTGCTGGCCAATTACCATTTATACTACCAAAACCTGCGCGGCTTCCACTGGAACATCAAAGGGGTGCACTTTTTTCAGTTGCACGCCAAGTTTGAGGAGCTTTACAACAATGCCCTTACCAGAATCGATGAAATTGCAGAACGCATCCTCACGATTGGGCAAGCGCCGCTGCATACTTTCTCGGATTATGTGCGTGTGGCAAGTATAAAAGAGGCGGGTAGCCTGAGCGGCGATATGGAAACGGTGCAGGCCACGCACGATAACCTTACCGTACTGCTGAACCTTGAGCGTGAGATATTGAGTATGGCCGCTGAGACTGGGGATGAAGGGACTGTTAGCCTGATAAGCGAAGACATAAACGAGAACGAGAAAACCCTCTGGATGCTGAATGCTTTCCTGAGTTAAACTATAGCACACAATAAAAAGAAGAAGGCTGCCTTTTGGGGCAGCCTTCTTTATGCTTTATACTTTAAAAGTATAGCAGGTCTGAATTAAGCAGTGATGCCAGCTTCCTGAAGTGCTTTTACCATCGCCTCACCGATCTCGGCAGGAGACTCAACCACATGGATGCCATTCTCACGCATGATCTTCATTTTAGCAGCAGCAGTATCATCAGCACCACCTACAATGGCGCCAGCGTGGCCCATACGGCGACCAGCAGGAGCTGTCTGGCCAGCAATGAAACCTACTACAGGCTTTCTGTTGCCAGTTTCGCTGATATACTTCGCAGCCATTGCCTCGTAGTTACCACCGATCTCACCGATCATCACGATCGCGTCAGTCTCAGGGTCGTTCATCAGCATTTCAACAGCATTTTTAGTAGGCGTGCCAATAATTGGGTCACCACCGATACCGATAGCTGTAGAGATACCTAAACCGGCTTTCACGATCTGGTCAGCGGCCTCGTACGTTAACGTACCAGACTTAGACACGATACCGATACGGCCTGGCTTGAACACGAAACCTGGCATGATACCAACTTTCGCCTCGCCTGGCGTGATAACACCCGGGCAGTTTGGTCCGATAAGTGTAATGTCTTTGCCTTTCAGGTAATTTTTAGCCACTACCATGTCTTTTACAGGGATACCCTCCGTAATAGCCACGATTACCTTGATGCCAGCATCAGCAGCTTCCATGATGGCGTCTGCAGCGAAAGCAGGCGGAACGAAAATGATGGATACGTCTGCACCGGTTCTTTTAACAGCCTCTTCTACTGTGTTGAAAACAGGAAGGTCTAAGTGGTTGTTGCCACCTTTGCCTGGAGTTACACCACCTACTACGTTGGTGCCGTACTCGATCATTTGAGAAGCGTGGAAAGAACCCTCTGAGCCAGTGAAGCCCTGTACGATCACTTTCGAATCTTTATTTACTAAAACACTCATGTGTATCTTTTTTAGTTTTTAAAAACAGGTCGAACTATAAGGATGTGCAAAAATAGGCTTTTTTGTGGGGCATACAAAAAATAGTTAAAGCTAATATAGCAAGCTTTTTTACCTGGCCCCGAAAGAGGCAGCATCAGGCAGGCGGCTTTGGGTAAAATGCTGCCTGCTAGTATTTAATGCATACGGGTTTCCAGTTTGAGCCATAACATCCTTCGGTTTAAACTTCATCATCACTGTAATCCGGAGTTATACTATGCACCGTTTCTTTTTGTATTAAATTCTTAACTTTGCACCGAAATTTAAAACTGCACTAAATGAAATACCTTAATCATATTACCGAAGCTATCGGAAACACACCTCTTGTAAAGCTGAATAAAGTTACAGACGGTATAAAAGCCACTGTACTGGCCAAGGTGGAGTACATGAACCCCGGCAACTCCGTAAAGGACCGTATGGCCATCAGAATGATTGAAGACGCTGAGAAAGCGGGCATCCTGAAACCAGGCGGCACCATTATAGAGGGTACATCGGGCAACACAGGCATGGGCCTTGCCCTGGCTGCCATCGCGAAAGGCTACAAGTGCATTTTTACGCTGGCCGACAAGCAGAGCAAAGAGAAAATGGATATCCTGCGTGCAGTGGGAGCTGAGGTAATTGTTTGCCCTACCAACGTAGCACCGGAGCACCCGGATTCTTACTACTCGGTGGCAAAGCGCCTGAACAAGGAAATCCCGAACTCATTTTACCCGAACCAGTACGATAACCTGTCTAACTGGAAAGCGCACTACGAAAGCACCGGACCAGAGATCTGGGAGCAGACAGACGGCAAGATAACGCACTTTATTACAGGTGTAGGCACAGGCGGCACGGTTACGGGTATCTCTACTTACCTGAAAGAGAAGAACCCTGCCATTAAAACGATCGGTATCGATACGTATGGCTCGGTATTCAAGAAGTATAAAGAGACCGGAATTTTCGACGAGAATGAGATTTACTCTTATGCCACTGAGGGCATAGGCGAAGACATTCTGCCAAAGAACGTTAACTTCGACATGATCGACGAATTTGTGAAGGTAACTGACAAGGACGGTGCCGTGATGACACGCAGACTGGCAAGCGAGGAAGGCCTGTTTGTGGGCTGGTCTAGCGGAACGGCTGTGTATGGCGCTTTAGAGTATGCCCGCGAGAATAACCTGACAGAGAACGACGTGATTGTTGTGTTGCTGCCAGACCACGGTACACGCTATCTGGGTAAAATCTATAACGACGACTGGATGCGTGCCCAGGGGTACATTGACTAAGCTACAGGTAATAAAGTAATTGCCTGTTTTAAAAAGAGCCTTGATCCATAAATCAGGCTCTTTTTATATTTATAAAAGGAGGTGCGTTGTTATAACTTTGCACAAATGATTTTTCATAACCACAATATTGTATAGCTTTGCTGAATGCCACATGATCTTAAACGCCGTAAAAGCGTAGAGGAAAGGCATTGATTTTATACTTTAACTCAACTGTTCATCATGAAAAAGTTATCCGGGGTTTTGCTTATTGATGACGACGAAACAACAAATTTCCTGAACCGCCGCTTGCTGGAGAGGCTGGAGGTGACTGACAATATCCGCACCTTTGTGAATGGCAAGCAGGCCTTTGATTATTTGTACAACGTCAGCAATAACAACTACGACCCAGGCAACAAGGATTACTTTCAGCCGGAACTGATCTTCCTGGATATTAACATGCCCGTGATGGATGGCTTTGAGATGCTGGACCTGTACGAACGCCTTAATGCGGATTTCAGAAAGAAGATCGTGATGGCAGTGCTTACAAGCTCTACACACCCCCAGGATACCGAAACTTCTAAAAAGTATGCAGCAGAGTACCTGACAAAGCCACTAAGTATAGAGAAAGTGAAAGGGCTGCTTACAAAGTATTTCCAGAACTAAATTTAACACGAAGTATAACAGCAAAGGGCCGGCTCAAATCAGAGCCGGCCCTTTGTTTTATAGTATAAAGTATAAGTTGATCTTATGCTAAGGATTTATCCGGCTCTGATACCTGTATGCCACGGCGCTAAAAAGAAAAGCCAAAGTTAGATTTTATAGCCAGGTTTAGCAGCACGCCAAATCCCGCCAGAAAAAGCCCGATACCGATCAGTCGTTCCATTTTTAAGCCCTGTGGGTTGCGCCTTTTCTTTACCAGGTTGCCGCCCAGTGCACCCAGCGCAAAAGCCGCCACCAATGGCAAGGCACGGCTCCACATTACGTTGCCCAGCAAAAAGTGACTTATAAAGCCGGTAAAGCTGGTGATGACAAGTATAAACAGCGAAGTTGACGTAGCGATCTGGTGCGGTATCCGGAACAGCTTGATCATGGCTGGCGTTTGCACAAAGCCCCCGCCAATTCCAAAAAGCCCTGCCATTACACCTGAAATAAACCCGAAAGCAGAAACTAGCCCGCCATTAAGCCTGTACGCGATGTGCTTTGCCCTGTTCTTACGGATAAAGGAAGTAGGTACCCTGCGCATGCGGTACATCATCCCGGAACGTTTAGAGCGTACTTTTTTCTTTTTAGGGGCAAACATGGTGGCCCCAATGGCAACCACAAACAGAGCAAACACAAACTGCAGCTTAAATACCGGCAAAAAGGCCACCATAAAAGCGCCCAGCACAGTGCCCACCACTGCCGGCAGCTGAATCAGGGTGCCCACCACATAATCTATACTTCTGTCACGGAGGTTAAACACAGAGGCAATAATGGATGCCGGCACCAGCGAGGCCATCGTGGACCCAATGGCGATCTCGATGTTAAAGCCGAAGAAGATGATAAGTATAGGCACCATGAACACCCCGCCGCCAAACCCGATGATGGTGCCGAATGCGCTTACCAGCATGCCAACCAGAAAAAGGATGAGCTCCTCCATTTATTGCAGCCCTAAGGCTATACTTTATACTTTGAAATCAACGGCGTGCCAACTACTCTGCTAATGGTACAAACTGAAACACGTCGCCATTAAACAACCCTTTGTCGCTGAGTTTAAGTGAGGGTATTACGAGCAGGGCCATAAAAGATAACGTCATGAAAGGCGATGCTAGTTTACTGCCCATCTCCTTGCTCATCTTATCAATGGCTGAGTATGCCTCTGCCACTTTGTAACCATCCTGCGCCGACATGATGCCCGCCACCGGTAAGGGCAGCAACTCTTCTTTGCCCAAGCCAACAGCAGCTACACCACCCTTTGCTTTTATGATCATGTTCACGGCTCGGGTAATGCAGGCATCGTCTACGCCAATGGCAATAATATTGTGGGAGTCGTGGCCCACCGACGAGGCAATGGCGCCCTCTTTTAAGCCAATGTTTTTAATAAACGCCACAGCCGGAATGGTGTTCTCGTAACGGTTTACAACGGCCACTTTTAAAACGTCCTGCTCCACATCCGAAACTATAAAGCCGTTGTGCACCTTGGGCGTGGCCCATGCCTCTTTAGTGATCAGTTGTCCGTCGTATGCCTCTATCACGCGTATCTTGTGAGCATCGCCTACAGGTATTTCAAACTGCTGCGGCACCTTCACGTCCGTGTCAAAGTTGTTTACCTCCTCGCTTTCCGAAAACGCAATGTTAGTTCTACCCTGCTCGGCCACTAACTCCCCGTTTATGTAGGTTGCCTGTATGTTAAAGTCCTCTGGGTTATCGATAAGTATAAAATCTGCCGGGTCGCCTTCCTGCAGCAGGCCTACGTCCAGTTTATAGTGCAGAACCGGGTTTACGCAGGCTGCCCACAACACATGGTATAAATCATTTCCCTTTTCCAAGGCGCGCTTTACCAGCAGGTTTATGTGGCCTTCCACCAGGTTGTCCGGGTGCTTGTCGTCGGAGCAGAACATGATGTTCTGGTAATGTTCTGGCAACAGCGGAATCAGGGCCTCGAAGTTTTTGGCAGCGCTGCCTTCGCGTATCAGTATCTTCATGCCAACGGCCAGCTTGTCCAGGGCCTCTTCAGCGGTAAAGCACTCGTGGTCGGTGGTGATGCCGGTTGCCGCATACAGTGCTGCCTGTTCGCCACGCAGGCCGGGTGCGTGTCCATCTACGGCTTTGCCGTAACGTTGCGCCAGCGCGATCTTCTCCATCACATCCGGGTCGCGGTTTAGTACGCCGGGCCAGTTCATCATCTCTGCCAAGTACTTTACTTCTTCCCGCTGAAACAATTTCTCTATGTCAGCTGCCGTTATCTCGGCGCCGGCTGTTTCGAAAGGGGTGGCCGGCACGCAGGATGGAGCGCCAAAGTAAAACTTAAAAGGTACCTTGTTGCCATTCTCGATCATATACTCCACGCCCTCCAGGCCCAGCACGTTGCCGATTTCGTGTGGGTCTGATACAGTGGCCACAGTGCCATGCGGAACTGCAAGGCGTGCAAATTCGCAGGGTACCAGCATCGAGCTTTCCACGTGCACATGGGCATCCACGAAGCCGGGTAAAATATAATTGGTAGAGGTAGTTTCCTCACGAACTATTTTAGAAATGCGGCCGTTTGAAACATGGACTGTGCCAGCGTATGTTTCTTGCTGTTGTATATCGATGATATGTCCGGAAACGGTGAAGTCTGCGTGCATGGTGTTGTGCTTTGTTACGATAAATTGCCTTGTTATAAGGCTTAAAACGGTAAATTACTTTATATTTGCGTTAAATTCAGTCGTTTTGAGAAAGTATATTTCATATTTGGTTTTAGCAAGCTTTCTGGCCACAGGTACGTTGGCTGGTTGCTCCAACAAAACACCTCAGCAAAAAAAGACGGCTAAGTACCAGAAAAAGAGCAAGCGCGGCAAACAACCCTGCCCTTGCGATTCAAATTAATTCCCCAATATTTTTCTCTTTATGAAGAAGATCGTAATCGCACTCGACGGCTACTCCTCTTGTGGTAAAAGTACAACAGCCAAAATGGTGGCCGCCGACCTGGGCTACGCCTACATTGATACCGGCGCCATGTACCGTGCGGTTACATTATACTTTCTGGAGCACCATGTTTCGCTTACTAACCCTAAGGAAATTAAGGAGGCTCTGAACAACATCGAGATAGAATTTCATTACAACCCTAAGACCAAGCGCAACGAGGTTTTCCTGAATGGCCTGAATGTTGAAGATGAGATCCGGAAGATGTATATCTCGAACCAGGTAAGCGAGGTAAGCGTAGTGCCCGAGGTACGTCGCGCCATGGTGGCACAGCAGCAGAAAATGGGCCGTAAGCGTGGCGTGGTAATGGATGGCAGGGATATCGGTACGGCTGTGTTCCCGGATGCCGAGGTAAAGATATTCATGACTGCCGACGTGGACACACGTGCCAAGCGCAGACAGGTAGAGTTGCTGGAGAAAAAGCAACTGGTAAACCTGGATGAGATAAAGGAGAACCTGCTGAAGCGCGACCTGATCGACTCTACGAGGGCAGAGAGCCCTTTGCGCAGAGCTGATGATGCCGCTTTGCTGGATACCTCGCACATGACCATCGACGAGCAGGTTGACTTTGTGCTGGAGCATGCCACATCTGCTTTGCTAGGGTATGAGGAGAAGGCCGCTAATAAAATTGAAGTAAAAGAATCATGAAGGTAACCATTGATAAGAACTCAGGCTATTGCTTTGGCGTGGAATTCGCCATACAAATGGCCGAAGACGAAATGGAAAACTGTGAGGAGCTTTATTGCCTGGGCGATATCGTGCATAACAGCATGGAGGTGCAGCGACTTTATGAAAAAGGACTCCGTATTATCGAGCGTGATCAGCTTAAAGAGCTTCGTGATTGCAAAGTACTGATCAGGGCACACGGTGAGCCGCCTGAAACATATAAATTGGCTCTTGAGAATAACATCGAGCTTATCGATGCTTCATGCCCTGTGGTGTTGAAGCTACAAAACCGTGTAAAGCACGCCTATGACAGTGGCCGCAGCGAGAACAGCCAGATCGTGATTTACGGGCAAGTGGGCCACGCCGAGGTAATTGGTCTTGCGGGCCAGACCGGCGATGAAGCCATCATCGTTACTACGGAAGCAGACCTGGAGAAAATAGACTTTACGCGTCCGGTTACCCTGTTTAGCCAGACCACCAAAAGCACGAAGGGCTTTTACCATATCAAGGAACTGATCGAGGAGCGTATAAAGCAGGCCAACGCAGACAGCACGCAACCGGCCTTTAACGCCAACGACAGCATTTGCCGCCAGGTATCTAACCGTGAGCCGCAGCTTGCCAAATTCTCAACAGAGCATGATGTGCTGGTATTTGTAAGCGGCAAGAAAAGCTCGAACGGAAAGGCCCTTTACAGCGTATGCAAGCAGCACAACCCGAACAGCTACTTTGTAGAAAACGAGCAGGAACTACAGCCAGAGTGGTTTGAGGGTGTGCAGAGCGTGGGCATCTGTGGTGCTACCTCTACGCCAATGTGGTTGATGCAGCGTGTTGCAACGTACATTGAAAATTTAAGTCTGGCCGAAGTATAAGTATAGCGTTTATACTATAAAGCATTTTTGCTAATTTAGGCTTTGCTTCGGCAAAGCCTTTTTTTTGACCTTACAATGAAAAACCTATTCCGATATTTTCTTAACGGGCTTCTGATAATTGCCCCATTCACTATTACCGTCTGGATCGTGGTAGCCATCATAGACTGGCTGAACGGTTTGTTCGACCTGGGCATTCCGGGTCTGGGTATCCTGATTATGGTGGTGCTGCTAACGCTGGTTGGCTATATAGGGTCCTCGTTTTTAGTGAAGCCCTTTTTTATAATCACAGAGAGGCTCTTTCACAAAGTCCCGCTGGTAAGCATCATCTACTCCAGTATTAAAGACCTGTTTGATGCCTTTGTGGGAGATAACCAGAAGTTTAATAAGCCGGTTATGGTAAAGATGTCTGAAGATTCTGAGAACTGTAAGCTAGGGTTCGTAACCCAGGATGCCATTATCAGCTTCGATTGTCAGGATAAAGTGGCCGTATACTTTCCGCACTCCTATAACTTCTCCGGTGAGCTTTTTCTCGTACCGATCCGTAACGTAACATTTCTGGATGCCCCTAGCAGCGAAGTAATGAAATTCATCGTATCAGGGGGAGTTTCTAAACTTTAATTGTTAAATGGTTTAATTGTTTAATGGTTTAATTGTTGATTTTCGTAAGATGACATCTATTGATGTATGGTATGAATAACACCGGAAACAACGAAGACAAAGTATAGCCTCACTTAACCATCCAACAATTTAAACCATTAAACCATCTAACAATTAAGCAATTTAACAATCAACAATTAAACAATGCCTTACATCCTTAAAAACGGCTCCAAGCTTCATTACCGTGTAATTGGGCACGGGGATAAGCCTTTGCTGGCTTTTCATGGGTATGGGCAAAGCAGCGCATACTACCAAAGTATGGAGCGGGCATTGGGCAGCGACTATACCATCTATGCTTTCGACCTGTTTTTTCATGGGGGGAGCACTTTGCATAAAAAAAGCCTGCCGCTAACAAAACCATACCTCAAGGAGTTTATACTTCACTTCCTCAGGAAGTATAAGCTGGAGAAATTCTCGTTGATGGGTTTTAGCATGGGCGGCAAGTTTGCGCTTACCCTGGTAGAGACCATGCCTGAACGCATTGAGGAACTTTTCCTGATCGCGCCGGACGGTATCAAAACAAGTTTCTGGTACAACATCGCCACTTATCCGGGCTGGTTGCAGCAACTGTTCAAGCGCACGGTGGTAAAGCCGGAGTTTTTCTTTGGCCTGTTGCGCATGCTTGACAAGTATAACATGGTGCATAAAAGCCTGATCCGGTTTGCCCATTTCCAGATGGACAGCACGGCCAAGCGTCTGCGCGTGTACCGCAGTTGGATAGGCTTCCGGGAACTGAATTTTGATATCCGGCAGATAGTAGGCCTGCTCAACAAGCACGAAGTACCGGTAACCATGTTTCTCGGAGAGTATGACCAGATCATTACGCCAAAGCGTGTAGGTGTTTTTGTAAAAGCCCTGAACCAGGGAGAACTGGTAGTGCTGAAAGCCGGACACTCTAACCTGCTGAGTGATGTGGCAGATCTGCTGCACGAGCGGAAACAAAAGCAGAAAACCTGACAAAGGGTTTCAGATCAGGAAGTAACCTGAGGCCGCTTTATACTTATACTATAACTTTAGCTAAACCTTTCATTATACCATGAACATGCCGATCAGTCTGTTATGGGGTAGTTTGCTGTTGCTTACAGCCAGCTGCTCCTCTGATAATACCACCACCGACAGAAGTGAAAATACAGAAGTAGTTGCCGAAAACCCTGTGGCATCTCCGGAGCCTGCTGATGAGAAGCTGGCCAAAATAAAACTACCCGCCGGCTTTAAGATAGACTATTATGCCAAAAACGTGAAAAATGCCCGCTCTATGGCATTAAGTCCATCGGGTATCCTGTTTGTAGGCACGCGCAGCAACGACAAGGTGTTTGCCATCGTGGACAAGAACAAAGACGGCAGGGCAGAAGAAGTAGTGGAGGTAGCCTCTGGCCTGAACACGCCCAACGGGGTGGCTTTGCGCAACGGCGATTTGTATGTGGCAGAGATAAACCGTGTGCTTCGGTTCCCGAATATTGAGCGCACCTTCCGGGATAAGCCAAAGTATGAGGTGGTAAATGACAAGCTGCCAACCGAGCGCCATCATGGCTGGAAGTATATCGCTTTCGGGCCCGATGGCAAGCTGTACGTGCCGGTTGGTGCCCCTTGCAACATCTGCGAAAACCGTGACAAGCCCATCTACGCCAGCATTGCACGCATGAACCCCGATGGCTCCGGACTAGAGGTGTATGCCCATGGCGTGCGCAATACCGTTGGCTTCGACTGGCACCCTAAAACCAGAAATCTATACTTTACCGACAACGGCCGCGACATGCTGGGAGACAACATTCCACCGGATGAACTTAACCGCGCCACTGCCAAAGGCCAGCATTTTGGGTACCCTTATTGCCACGGCAGCGATATAAAGGACCCTGAGTTTGGAGACAAGCGCAGCTGCGGCGAGTTTATAAAGCCAGTTCAGAAGCTGGGGCCGCACGTGGCCGCTTTGGGCATGAAGTTCTATACAGGCAACATGTTCCCGAAGGAGTATAAGAACAAGGTACTGATTGCAGAGCATGGCTCCTGGAACCGCTCCCAAAAGTCTGGCTACAGGGTAATGCAGGTCAACTTGGATGCCAACGGAAAAGCCACGTCTTATGAGCCGTTTGCCGAAGGGTGGCTGCAAGGTGAGAACGACTGGGGCCGCCCTGTGGATGTGCTGGTAATGCCAGACGGAGCGCTGCTGGTTTCCGACGATAAGAACGATGCCATTTACCGGATCAGCTATAATAGATAATTACGAATTATGAATTATGAATGATGAATTGGGCTTGCTTTGAACAGGGGTTAATAGCCCGGTTTATACTTTTATGAAAAAATCTAATTCATAATTCGTAATTCATACTTCAGAATTCCTAATTTGCCCTTGATGAGAGCAGATAAGACAGAAAAACCTAAAACAGAGAAAAAGCTTATTGGGCGGCGGGAACTGGTTTCGTTTCCGGAGCTGGACATAGAGGATGTTGAGGCCAAAATTGACACAGGTGCTTTTACTTCCGCCATCCATTGCTCCGACATACATGAAGAGACAAAACCCGACGGTACCAAAGTAATTTGCCTGGACCTGCTGGACCCCTCGCACCCGCAATACAACCACAAAAAGCTGGAGTTTGCCGAGTACGAGCTGCGCGAGATCAAAAGCTCAATAGGGGAGAAGCAGGAGCGTTTCGTGATCAAGACCAAGATCAGGCTTTACGACGAAACAATAGAGGCTGAGTTCTCGCTTTCGGACCGCAGCGACATGAAGTATCCGGTGCTTATCGGCAGAAAATTGTTAAAAGGGCGGTTTATTGTTGATGTTTCCCGTAAAAACGTCGCACAGAAGTATAAAATCAAACAACAGCAGAATAAGTAATTCCATGAAGATAGCCATACTCTCCCGTAACCCAAAGCTATACTCTACCCGCCGCCTGGTGGAGGCCGCGGAGCAGCGGGGGCACGAAGCCATTGTGTTAGACCACCTGCGCTGCGACCTTGTGATCGAGCAGGGCGACCCGCACATTCTTTATAAAGGCGAACGCCTGACAGACATTGACGCCGTTATCCCAAGAATTGGTGCATCGGTTACCTTTTATGGTACGGCCGTGGTGCGCCAGTTTGAGATGATGAAAGTGAAAAGCGCGGTTGAGTCGCAGGGTATTGTGCGCTCCAGGGACAAACTGCGCTCCTTGCAGATCCTTTCCAGGGCAGGACTGGGCATGCCTAAAACAGCATTCACCAACTATTCCAAAGAAACATCAGAGCTGGTGAAGGAAGTGGGCGGCGCTCCGCTGGTAATTAAGTTGCTGGAGGGCACGCAAGGTTTGGGTGTAGTGCTGGCCGAGACCAGAAAGGCAGCAGAGTCTGTGATTGAGGCATTCCATAACCTGAAGGCGCGCATTATTGTGCAGGAGTTTATTGCCGAGGCTGGTGGTGCCGATATCCGCGCGTTTATAGTAAACGGCGAGGTAGTGGGAGCCATGAAGCGCCAGGGCAAAGAGGGCGAATTCCGTTCTAACCTGCACCGTGGCGGCAAGGCATCTCTTATCAAATTAACCCGCCAGGAAAAGGCTGCTGCCCTGCTGGCCGCAAAGTCACTTGGCCTGGGCGTAGCCGGCGTAGACATGCTGCAGTCTAAACGTGGGCCGCTTATACTTGAGGTAAATTCCTCGCCGGGCTTAGAGGGTATTGAGCGAGCCACACAAAAAGACATCGCCTCCAAAATTATAGAGTACGTTGAAGGGCTGATCCAGAAAAAGCCGAAGAAGAGAGTAAAAGAATAGCATGCCCGAAGCAATTGTAATCAACGGTAGAAGTATAGACCGTGGTGAGAAGGTGCTTACAAAGCTGGTAATCAGTAAACTACCCAGCGGCACCGTAATAGATATTCCTGTTTATGTTTTTCGGTCTGTGCACGATGGGCCGGTGGTGCTGCTGATGGCCGGCATGCACGGCGATGAGGTAAATGGCACGGAGATCATCCGGAGAATGCTGTCTAAAAAGATGCTCTACCCACTAAAAGGTACCATCATAGCAGTGCCGGTGTTAAATATTTATGGCTTCCTGAACTTCTCAAGAGAGGTGCCGGACGGTAAAGACGTGAACCGGAGCTTCCCGGGTAACCGCGACGGCTCACTTGCTAGCCGTGTGGCGCACCGCTTTATGAAGGAGGTAATGCCTTACGTGGACTACGGCCTCGATTTCCATACCGGAGGCTCCAGCCGGGCCAATTACCCACAGATACGCTGCGTGCTCAGCGATTATAGGAACGAAGAGCTTGCCAAAGCGTTTGCCGCTCCCTTTATCATGAACGCGCCTTACCGACAGGGGTCGCTGCGAAAAGAGGCCGGAAAGCTGGGCAAATCCATACTTGTGTATGAAACCGGAGAAAGCCTGCGCTTTGACGAGAAAGGTATAAACATGGGCATTGAGGGCACTTGCCGTGTGCTGCACCACCTGGGCATGATGGCAAACCACACAGAGCCGTCAGAGCCAAGCATCGTGTGCATGAAAGACATCTGGGTTCGTGCTAAAAACGCCGGCTTGTGGCGCACCTCCATCAAAATTGGCGAGTATGTGAAGAAGAACCAGCAGGTAGGAAGTATAACCGACCCTTACGGTGAAATGGAAGTAAGGCTGAATGCGCCTGCGGCAGGCTATATTGTTGGCTTAAACAACATGCCTGTTGTAAACCAGGGCGACGCCTTGCTGCACATTGCCTGGTAAGCTAATCAGACCACGGATTAATGGCTGGGTCTTTTTCATTCTAATAAAAATTGAAAAAACTTCTGTCATTCTGTTAAGTTTTAACCCCGAACTTGATTCGGGGAAACTTGTGAGAGAAAGAGGGCCCCTACCCCCGGAGGTTAAGCTTGTCCTCCCAGCCACCAAGATCCTTCCAGGATGACAAAAAAATAGAGTGAAACGACTCTAGGGTTAATGGGGGGCTGACCACAGATTAATGGGGATTAAGTTGATTTAGCGTGATTAATTCTGTTGCAAGTATGCAGATGCTATACTTATCGATATAAAAGCTGTTTAGGGTTTTGGTTAAAAGAAATCGACCCGTCATTGCTGGTGTTTTTCACCAACAATATAAGGCACTGGCTATTATACTTGCTGGTGATAACACGCAGCAAGGGCAGGCAGTATGGATTTTAATAAACTCTAAACAGGCTCATAGAATTTAAAAAGGCCTTGCTATACTTTAGCAAGGCCTTTTTATACTTTAACGGCTGTGTAGTTTAGCAATTAAACAATGTAGCCATCAACCATTCATCAGATTAAAACACATAACGCACGTGCAGGGCGCTGTCCCAGAAGCCGCCGCCAGATGGAATGTTGATGTATGGCTTAATGTCGGCGCCGATCGTGAAAGGGATATCGCGGATGTAGTACTCCAGGCCAAGTATGCCGTCAACGCCTAAAGCCACCACGTTATCTTGGTAATGCTTGTGACCGTAGTCGTAGTAGTGGCGGCCCTCATGGAAACCAACGTGACCACCCAGACCATAGTACCACAGTAAGCCTTTTGCATTGAAGGCCTGCGCGTGTTTCTCATAAAGCACTGTGATAACTGTGCCGCGGTGCCTGAAGTTTGTGCTTAAAATACCCTCGATGGCAGCATCGCTTTTGATAAAGTGTTTAACAGTGAGGCCAGAGGCAATACCACCTCTAAAGCCGATGCCTGTAGAGTAGCCACTCTGTGCTTTTGCAGCAACAGTAACACTAAGCAACAGAGCCAGTGCAATTGTCAAGCGTAGTAAAGTTTTCATTTAATTATTAAAAAATTGAAAAATTGTCATTCGCCTCGCCTGCTAAAAAGGCATCAGGGCGGGCAAAATTAATACTTCTAACGGAGTAACAAACGAATATTGTATAAGGGAGGATTAATTTTTTAGTTCAACTTTATAGTCCTGCAGGTAAACCGACTTTTTGGTGCGCTGACCTATAATTTTAAAGAAGGAAATAAAGTGCTGCGTATCAAGTTGGAGGGCTTTGGCAAAAGGGTCCTCATCTTCAGCATCCTTAAAGTCTTTGATATAGTTTTCCCGTACCAGTTCGGCCTCGTCTAAATATTTGGCGGCCTGTATGTCTACCAGGCCGGTTTTTTCCCAGAGTTTTTTCCACCAGTCTATGGTGTGCACAAAGTACCAGTAGTTCTGGTAGTCCTCTTTCAGAAAACCAGGCACCTGGTCCAGCGACTCGATCTCTTTTGTGAAGCAAACATCCACAATGGCAATGCAACCACCCGGTTTTATGAAGCGGGCAATATATGGCAGGTATTTTTCGTCGGTCCCGAAGTAAGTATAAGAGTCTACCACAATCACCACGTCAAAATACTCTTCGGCAAAGGGCAGGGCGCGGGCATCGGCTTCCAAAGGTATCACCAGGTCCTCGCATGCTTCTTCGCGTATGCGGTGGTAATTGTCGCTGGCCGACACGGCCTCGTCTACGGCCCATACTTTAACACCGAATTCCTTTGCCAGAAAAATAGAGCTGATGGCCTTGCCGCAACCCAGGTCCAGCACACGCATGCCTGGTTTAAGGTCCAGCGATTTGGTAAGGCTTTCGAGGTTAAACAAAACGTTTTCGCCCATAGAGTGCTTGCGTACCCACTCCGGGTCGTACTGGGATGCTTTCGGGAATATATGCTGTAAGTGTTGTGCCTGCATGTTGGTTTAAGTATATGCAAGCAACTTACGGCATAGTATAGGCTACAGTTTAGCGCCTAATGCGGCAATTTCGTCGGAGGAATGGATAAATAAGCCCTTTTGTTGCTGTGATGCCACCTGCAGCATGGCTTTCGCCACGGTTTCGGCCTCGATGGGCTTATACTTTTTCAGTGGCCCCACCATCAGGTTGCTTAGGGGCTTCATGATCTTGGAGGCCAGTTCCTCTCCGGTGCGGTGTTCCTCCCGGTCGCCAAGCAGCAAGGATGGCCGGAGTATGTGCACAGTTTCAAAGCCCAGTTGCTGAATATCCCGCTCCATCTCGCCCTTAACCTTATTGTAAAATATCATGGAGTTGGCATCGGCACCCATGGCGGAGACAACTATAAACTGCGAGGCGCCTTTGTTTGCAGTTATCCTGGCCAGGTCCAGCACATATGTATGGTCTACTTTGTAGAAAGCCTCTTTGGAGCCGGCTTGTTTAATGGTAGTGCCCAGGCAGCAGTACACGTCATCCACGGCCAGGTCGGGGGCATAACTTGCCAGCTTATTAAAGTCTATGATCTTTTGCTCCAGCTTCGGGTGTATCAGGGGCAGGTCGCGCCGGCCCACAGAGATAACCTGGCTGTATCGGTCGCTTTTGAGCAGCAGCTCCAGGCAGTGTCCGCCTACCAATCCGCTGGCTCCGGCAATAAGTGCGTATCGTACTTTCTGCATAAAATTGGCTTATGCAGAAAGTACGTTTTTAATGGCTATATAGTCTATGAAGTATAGTAGCTTAACCGAAAAATTATTGTTTTGCGGTGCCTGCATGGTGCGCGACAGGTTGTCGAAATATTGAGGCGTTATCGTGTTGGTTCTCTCCTGTATCGCATTCTTCCAGACAACACGCAACTCGCTGCCAGGTGCAAAGCGCCAGGTATACACCAGGTCAATGTTAAAAATGTTCGTGTTAATATCATCTACAGTGGCAGCGGATGGCTGTAACAAGCCTTTGTCCGTTAAGCTGTAAAACGAATCATACTCGGCCCTGAACCAGTAATGGCGCATGTTAAGCGAAAGCCCGGTTTTGTTATTGAATGTGTAAGTGCCGTTTAACGTAGTTGTCAGCACATTCAGGTCACGGTCTCCGAAAATAACATCACTCCCCATTTTCCTGGCATACCCGATGTTGTTCTTCTCGATGCTATAGTTATAGCCGTTTATAAGCAGCAGCCTGTCGTTTACCCTGAACCTTGGGTTAATGCTTGCCCACCAGTTGCTCTGGTTATAGCGCCTGGACTCCCAGTGCCCCAAATTTGCATCAAAGGCCAAACGTTTACGGTAATCTGTTGAGATGCCGCTGCTTGCTTCGAACGCTGGTGGCTTTACAAAAACTCTCGGAAAAGATCGTGCTTCAAAATAATCATATGCGTTTCCGGGCCTCACAGACCAGTTGGCATAGGCAGTTGTAAAGCTTCGGAACTTAACCGAGTGCCCACCGCCGATATTCATACTTACAAACTCACGTGGGGCATACAACATGCTATGGTTCACGTTAAGGCGATTATTCCAGGTCAGGAACTTCCATACAGGCTGGTAGAAGTTATACTGTACCTGTGCCGAGGTGCTTACTTCGTTGTTATTTCTGATAAAGCCCAGATCATTTATATCATACTTGTCCGACTCCACATTGTGGCTCAGGTTATACTTGAAGTTACCGCTTATCTTGGCTAAGTTGATGTTGTACTGATGGCCAAGCGTTACATCCTCTCCCTCAAACTTTCCAAACAGCTGGCTTATGTTGCCACCGGCCCGGATGGCATATGTATTAGACCTGTCTGCAAAGCGTAGCTGCAGGCCTGATACGTTGGCATCGTAAAATTCCTGGGTACGAGTAACGTTGGTATTTGTAAAGGTTACAAAAGAGTTGTTCCGGAAAGTCTGGTCCAGCACAAAAACGTTGTAATTGGTTGTGGGGTCGGTTAAGATCTCTCGTGTTTCGCCTTCCTCGTTTTTGGCGGTGGCAAACATGTTACGGGTGATGGCATTAAAAATGCCTACTCCCAGGCCCTTTCGTGTTCTGCCGGACACTTTGGCCGCATTCACCAGGCTACTAACATCTGGGTTTTCTTCCAGGGTTTCGCCGGTATTTAAAAATGTCCTGGCCTTGCCATACAGAAGAGGCGTACCGCCAATGCGGCGTGAGTAAAACAGCCCGGCTTTATCAAACAACTCAGTGCCCTCGGTAAAGAACTGTCGGTTTTCACTGAACTTGACCTCAAACGGCGACAGGTTCAGTATCTGATTATCAGACTGCGTTTGCCCGAAGTCCGGGATCAGGGTCACATCCAGGGTAAAAGCATCGTTTATGCCATACTTCACGTCCATGCCACCATTAACAGAATAGCCGAGGTTGCTTTTGCCCGGCACATTTGATGGGTAGTGGTTTACATAGCCCGACACGTATGGCGAAAACTGCAGGCGTACCGGCGATTTTATACTTTCGATGCCCACCGTGCGGCCCGACTGGTTTACAAATCCTGCAACAGAGTTATCAACGTGGTTCCAGTAAGATTTCTCGCGGGTGCGGCGGATAATGCGCATGTAGTTTATGCCCCAGGTCTGTACTTCAGCCTTCGGGAAACGGATGGCGCCATATGGTATCCTCATTTCCACGGCCCAGCCCAGGCTGTTGCGTTTCACGCTGCTTGCCCACACGGCATCCCAGTTTTTATCTTCGCGGCCCTGCGATATCTTGATGTCGGTTTGAACACCGGCAGCAGATACCAGAAAGGCAAAGGCGTTCTGCCTGTCGTTGTAGGTGTCCAGGTACACACCAAACATATCCGAGTTGTTCTCGCCGGAGTCGCGGTCGCCTAGCTGGGTAAGTATAGAATCCGGGGCTGTGTCGTAGAGTTGCGCACCAATGTAAATGGCGTCATTATCATACAGCATGTATACTTCGGTTTTCTGCTTAGAGGGTTTGCCGTTTATCGGGTCGAACTGGATAAAGTTAGTGGCAGGCATCACCGTTTGCCATACTTCAGGCTCTAAAACACCATCAACCACCGGCGCCTGTGTGGTGCGCAGCGCTGTGGTGGTTTTGTAACGGGCATTGGCTTCGGGGTTATTACCGGCAGTGGCCATACCGGCAGCTGCACAGAGTGCAGTAAAAAGAAGTAAAAATCTGTATAGCATTATACTTTGCTGCGGCAGCTGTAATCGCAGCTATTAAGGTTAGGTACTCGGTTTAGATCAGGTAATATGGGGTTTTAGCTCAGCCTTATACTGTCTTCGGAGATGGTGATCTGGCCGGCTTTATAAAGGCCTCCGATAGCACGCTTAAAGGTTTTTTTGCTCATGCCCAGTGTCTGGTAGATATCCTCCGGGGTGCTGTTGTCTGAAAGCGGAAGCCAGCCTCTGCCTTCTCTAAGCAGTCGCAGTATCTTCTCAGAGGCCTCGTCAGACTCTGTTTTCTGGGTGGCGCCTGGTTTGCGCAGGGTCACGTCTATCTTATTGTCCGGGCGGATATTCTTGATGAAACCAGTAGCCGTATCGCCGATGCGCAGGTCCTTGAAAACCTCGTTCCGGTAAAGCATGCCCATGTAGTCATTGTTAATGATAACCTTAATGCCGAGGTCTGTGTAGCCTGCTACCAGCAGCTGTACCTCTTCGCCCTCGGTTAACTGTATGTGCTCGTTTTGCAGGTATTTGCCCAGCTTGGAGGTGGCTACCACACGGTCAGAGGCCTCATCCAGGTATAAGTACACGCAGTATTTTTTGCCTACCTGCATTTTGTCTTTTTGATTGTTGAGTGGTACTAGGAGGTCCTTCTCCAATCCCCAGTCCAGGAACGCGCCAAAAGGCGTTACATCGGTGCAGGTAAGGCATGCAAACTGACCCACAGTGGCGTACGGGTGTAAGTTGGTGGCGATCATGCGGTCTTCGGAGTCACGGTAAATAAACACACGCACCTTGTCGCCTACTTGTGCTCCCTCCGGTATATACTTTGTCGGGAGCAGGATGTCGCCGTCCTCAGATGTCAGGTAAACGCCAAAGTCTACTTCGCGTGCTATTTCCAGTTCGTTGTAATCGCCTAATTCTACCATGGTATGCGGTTGTAAAGTATAAAGTGCTGCTGTACAAAGCTACTAAAAAGCATGGCAGACCGAAAGCCTGAACGCCTTATAGTTGGCGTTAGACTGAGCAAAATCTGAAAAGTTTAAAGTAAAGGTCAGAAAGTATAACATTCAGGGATGTGGCCAGCTAATCGTGCTGGTGCACCCGGGCCGTTACCTGAAGTTTGCCACACCGGGCCTGGTAAATCTGAAGTCGGTAAAATCGTAGTATGGGCGCGATGATTCCAGTATCCTGAAGTTGTCGAAGTTTTCGTTTGGTGGCAGTTTAGGGTAATATCCCAGCAGTATCTGTATCGTGCTGAAAGACAGGTACTCGTTCCGGAACCTGAAGCCAATGCCATAGCCTCGGTAAGGCGTGTTCTTGAACGGGGAGCTTTTGTTGCCGGTAGATAGCCAGGCCACATCGGCAAATGCCACGGCTGCTAACCTGAAACCGAACAAGGAGAGGGGCGTGTAAAGGTTGGCCTCGTAGTTGAACGTAACGCGCCGCGAACCGCGCAGCAGCTCTGACCGGAATCCGCGTAAGCCATCCTCGTTGTTTATGGCCAGCAGTTCCTCAGGGTTGCGGTTTATGCCGAAGGTTGCCCTGCCCTGTATGTAGTGCCGCAGCTTCCAGTTGCCCCACTCTTTCAAACCGGTAAAGTATAAGGTCTCCAGTTCCAGCACGCCCTGTTCCCACCTGTCGTCGCGTATAAAAGAGCCCCAGGTGGCGCTGCCGTAAAAGTAGCCGGTTTCGGCGCGGTACTTGGCATAGGAGGTAGATGCCGCGAAATATCTCCTTTCTGTAACATCCCCTTTCTCATAGCCACTTGTAAAAGAAACCAGCGTGCCTGCCGGAATGTCCTCTGTTCTACCAAAGCCAAACAGGTAGCGGTCCTTGTAGTATTTCCGCACACTGTAGCCCACGCTTGCCAGCGTTAAAATATTGCTCTGAAAATTATCCGTCGGAACCTCCGAGTAATTAGTGTTGATCACCCGTAGCCCTACGATCAGGCGTCCGCGGGGCTCGAAGCCCAAATGGTAGGTCTTAAATTTAAATGCACGGCCCAGCCATATATCGGTGCGGTTGTACACCAGGTCGCCATACCGGGGCAGCGTGTCCTGTGGCTCCGGCGGAAGTAGCAATTGTTCCTCTATGGCGGCAAAGCCAACGGCACCGGCATACTTGGTGGTAGTAGAGTAGAAGTCCCGGCGAAGGTAAGCGCTTTTCTCTTTGTAAAAATTCTCGTCGGCATATACCAGGTCTGCGCCTACGTAAGTGCGGCCAATGGTAGGTATGGAGTATGCGCCGTAAACTTCCCAGGGGCGGGGCCTCTCCATGTTAAACCTGTAGGTGCCTCTTACCTGGTGTCCGTAGCCTAAAGAGTTAAGGTCCCGGAGCGATACTTTACCCCTGCCCGAGGAGGGTGTATAGGAGCCGGATCCTCCCTTGCTAAATACGTCTTTCGTAATCACGAACACATCCACGCTGTCGTCGGTGGTGGTTAGCTCGTTTACCACAATGCGGGCATCCAGCAGGTAATCCGTCTGGCGCAGCAAACGCTCCGATTCTACCAGGGCAAGCGGCTCCAGTGGTTGGTTTCTTCTGAACAGGAGTTGGTTGCGAACAAGCCCGCGACTCGTTTTTATGTGAATGGCATTACCGGCCTTCTCCAGGAAATTTCGCGGCACCCTGCTGGAGTCGTTTATCGAATATCCAAATGCATCCAGGGTAACCACATCAAGCCGGCGAACAATTTTGTAGTTGTGCTTCTCGTACTCCTGCTGAATAAGCTCGGCATCCAAGCCATAAACTTCCTCCTCTTTCTTGTCAAACACAAGTATGGCATCCAGCAGTTTGCCCATAATGGTCTTGCGCTCCGACATGCGGCGCAGGTTTTCAAGAATGCGCTCATCAAATTTTTGCTTTACCGTGTCCTGGCGGGTTTCTGTTGAGTCGGTTCTGGGTTTTACGGGGTCCTGTGCCTGGCACACAAAGCTAAACAGCAGTAACAGCCCTACCATAAAAGGGTAGCTCGCCTTTTTATAGAAAGGGTGTGCTGATAGCATAGGTTTTAGTAGCGGGTAAAGGTTTCCTAATATAACGAATATTTACAGTTTCAGAGTTTGCATGTACGGGTTTTTACTGCCGAGGACGCTTTAAAGATTAGAATTGCTAAATAAATTAGTATTGTGTGTATGTTGATATCTTAGTTGATAAGTTTTGCTAAAATTATTAGGCATATGTGTAAAAAAGTAGTACCTTTATACCTGTGCAGAAACAAAAAGTGTGAAGCAAATGGATAGCAGAATAACTGAGAAGCTAAAGATATTAGCAGATGCTGCAAAGTATGATGTTTCCTGTTCCTCAAGCGGAGGTAAACGCAAGAATGAGAACAAGGGCTTGGGCAATGCCGAAGGTATGGGGATTTGCCATAGCTATACTGAGGATGGCCGTTGCGTTTCGCTATTAAAGATCCTGCTTACCAATCATTGCATCTATGACTGCGCCTACTGTGTAACACGGAAGAGCAATGATGTGCAGCGCGCCGCCTTTACTGTGCAGGAGGTAGTGGACCTGACCATAAACTTTTACCGCCGCAATTACATAGAGGGGTTGTTTCTTAGCTCAGGCATTTTCAAGAACGCTGACTTTACCATGGAGCGCCTGGTGCGTGTGGCAAAGAAGCTGCGCCAGGATCATAAGTTCAACGGCTACATCCACCTGAAAACGATACCGGGTGCCAGCGATGAACTGATAAAGGAAGCAGGCCTGTATGCCGACAGGCTGAGCGTGAACATAGAGTTGCCATCTGAAATGAGCCTGCAGCAACTGGCCCCCGAGAAAAACTACTCGGAGATACTGTTGCCGATGGGAAGTATAAAAGACCAGTTGGTGCAGGCAAAAGAGGAAAAGAAGCTGTTTAAGTCGGCACCCATTTTTGCGCCGGCGGGGCAGAGTACGCAGCTTATTGTAGGGGCCTCAAAAGAAAACGACCACCAGATATTGCAGCTTTCCAGCCAGCTGTACAAGGATTATAGCCTGAAGCGGGTGTATTACTCGGGGTATGTGCCAATCAGCAGCGATAACAGGTTGCCCATTATCACTGAGCCGCCAATAATCCGTGAAAACCGCATTTACCAGGCCGATTGGCTGATGCGTTTTTATGGCTTTAGCGTGCAGGAGATCGTGGATGAGCAGCACCCGAACCTTGACCTGGACATAGATCCGAAACTAGGCTGGGCCCTGCGTAACCGCCACGTTTTTCCGGTGGAGATAAATACCGCCGACTATGAGATGATTCTGCGTGTGCCGGGTATAGGAGTGAAGTCAGCCCAGAAGATCGTGTCGGCGAGGCGGTTTACGCCGCTTAACTATGAGCACCTGCGGCAGATGGGAGTGGTGCTGAAGCGCGCCAAATACTTCATCACCTGCCAGACCAAAGCCATACAGCGCCAAGATATGGACTCGGAGACGCTCAAGCGCCGCATCCTGTTTGGAGACGGGTCGGTGAGAAGTGCCTTATTAACGCAGCAGCTGGATCTGTTTAAAAATGTAGGCTAAGTATAAAGTGTTATGGCCTCCGGAAAAAAGAAATCATCACAAAGCAATCATTCTAATCCGCCTTTACAAGCTAAGAAGGTTATCATTATGAGAAAGAACCAGAAAGTAGCCCGTGTATCACTTTACTGCAAACTAAACATGCTGGTGCCGCAACTTAAGAACCTGTCGGCGAGGATGCAGGCAGAGGCTAACGAGAAAAACAGGGCAGGCAGCCACCAATAGTTTGCCACAGGCCATGTGTCTTTATACTTACGATGGCACTTTTGAAGGCCTCCTGACGGTGGTGTTCGAGGCCTTTGAGCGAAAAGCCTGGCCAACTGCCATTGAGCAGGAATACCTGGCGCAACCCATCATGTTTGGCCAAACCATTGCCGTGGCAACCGATGAGGAAAAAGTGAGCCGTGTCTGGAAAGGTTTGCAGAAGAAACTTTCGGTGGGTGCCTTAAAAGCTCTTTACCATACTTACTTGTGGGAGCAGCCCGGTTTCGAAATGCTGATCTTTAGCTACATTAAACTGGCTTTTGAGTCAGGGCAAAGTATAGAAGACAACTATGCGGCAAGTTGTGTGCTGCAGGTGCAGCAGGTTGCCAAGCAAATGTTTCGGGAAAAGCACCGCATGGAAGCCTTTGTCAGGTTTCAGAAAACAGCCGACGATTTATACTTTGCCACCATCTCCCCGGACTTTAATGTGCTGCCGCTTATTATACAGCACTTCGAAAAGCGCTACGCCGACCAACGCTGGACCATTTACGACACAAAGCGGGGCTACGGGGCCTATTACGATCTGCATTCCGTTACGCTTGTAAACCTGGACCAACCCACTGGCCAAAGAAAAGTAGCCTTGAAAGGTGATCTGCTGGCAGAAGAGGAGGATAAGTATAAGCAACTCTGGCAAGTATACTTTGATCATGTAAACATACCGGAACGCAAAAATCCGAAGCTGCACTTAAGGCATGTGCCAAAGCGTTACTGGAAATATCTTTCCGAAAAACAACCTAGAGGGTTGATTATCAGTGCGAAATAAGTTGGCTGTAGCTGCGTTAAATGCATAAATCCGCCTAGTACGAAACTTTTAGGTGAATAGATACGTTTAAATTAATATATAGATCTTTTATTTTAGATGGTTTAGCTTCCGGCCCCACGCCAATCAGAATGCTTGCCTGATCACAAATACAACTCACACCATGAACACACGCGTACGAAAGAAACTAATTCAAGTAGCTCGCGGCAGAGCTAACCTAATGACGTTCCAAAGCCTTATTTACGAGGCAGAACTAGGCCTTAACCTTGAAAACTCCCACGAAAAGTCTATGCTATCGGAAGTGATAGACGAGATATCGGAGAATGAGTATAAAAAAGGAAGACCCTTATTAAGCTGCCTGGTACACACAAAAGGACAGAAAAACCAGGGCGACAGCTTTTTCAGATTATGTGAAAGACTTGGCTTCGGAAACTGGAAAGAACTAAAGCGAAACTCCACTTTTATTGAAGAGCAGCGTGAAGCCTGCCGGGAGTTCTGGAAAGATAAAACAAATTACACTGCCTACCTATAATCTGAAGCGAAGCGGCAGAGATGCTTTGCACTCTTCACACCCTACCCTGCCGCTTCGCTTTATTTTTTTACTAAGACATCCACAAAACGGCCTTCCGCCGTTTTTTTTTCGTCTACCCAGATCTGGTACACCAACGGGAAAACAACCCCCTCGCCAATTGGCCTGTATTCCAACTCATCCGCATAATACCCATACTTGCCGTTCTTATCAGGGCGGGAAGAGGTAAGAATCTGCCCATTCTCCACATCCACAAACAGATCAAGTATAAGGGTTTGCTTTTGCGGGGTGTACACTTTAATAATATCGACTTGCCGGCCCTTGTAAGTACTGCGCTTTTTATACTCATATTCCAGGGCTTTATTGCGGAGCATCGGGATAAAGTTTGTGAGCAGCATGCGCTGCAGCCGCACAATGTCTTCTTCAGGCAGGGCAGTTTTGTTACCGTTCTTAATAAGCCAGGCGCCGGTGTCATCAATCTTTTTAGTGATAGTGTCGGATGCGAGCACCTGTTTCTCCTGAACATGTTGCCGGACTAGGTCCAAAGTATAATCCGTCCGGATTTGTGTGGTGTCGGTGCCATAGGAAGACCTGATAATGGCGTAACTGAAGTGCCTGATGCCATTTATCGCTTCGTCGCCGCCAAGGGCATTTACCATAGCTTGCTTTGCCTTCATCACCCGAGGGTCGTTTGTTTGGGCTTGAGTGCGTGCAAGGGTAGAGGTAAGCAGAAGAAGTATAAACAGTATTCTTTTCATAGTATGTAGTATGGCTAAAGTATAAGTATAGCAGATTCTTTTTAATGTTCTGACAGCATTTCGCTAAAAATCTATAACATAAGATAAAATATTTTGGATAAAAATTTTGGCTATATAGGTATATGTTAGTTTCTTTATATCTAAGAACGGGAAATGATGTAGCGCTTGTACGAATTGATTACGATTGCTTTCTACCTGTCTGGAGCTAAGTACCTAATTAAACTTTTAATAATTGCCTATGAAAGCAAATTTTACCCTCACGTTATGTTTATTCCTATTCAGTCTGGTGTGTGTTGCCCAGAACCCTCAGAAAAAGTTTGGCAAAGTAGACGAAGCCGAACTACGCATGAGGTCTTATGACAAAGACACCAGCGCCGCAGCCGTAATCCTCTACGACCTGGGCACTACCAAATTTGCTTTCAACGAGAAGATACAGGTAGTTTTTGAACGACACATCCGCATTAAGATCCTCAAAAAATCAGGGTATGACTGGGCCAATGTGCTCGTGCCATACTACATCAACGGTACCACAAAAGAGCGGGTAAGCAACATAAAGGCCTATACTTTTAACCTGGTTGATGGAAAGGAACAGAAGGACAAGCTGGAGTCGAAGGATATCTTTGATGAGAAGCAGACGGAATACAAGCACCTGAAGAAATTTACCCTGCCCAACGTAAAGGAAGGCTCAGTGCTCGACATCAACTACACTATCTACTCTGACTTCATTTACACAATGCGTGAGTGGGAGTTTCAGCATTCCATCCCGACGGTGTGGAGTGAGTACCGTGCCCAGATACCTGAGTACTTCGACTACAAGTTTCTGATGCAGGGCTACCTGGCGGTTGATGATACAAAGCATGAGCGCACAAACGACAACATCTCTAAAGTTCAGAATAGCGAGTACTACTGGATCATGAAAGATGTGCCTGCCCTGAAAGGAGAGCGTTACATTACCACTTTAAGCGACTACCAGTCTAAAATTGAGTTTGAGCTGGAGCGCGTAAGATTTCCAAATGAGCCTGCCCGAATTATGACGGGTAATTGGGAGGATGTGACCAAGAAACTGCTGCAGAACGAGAATTTTGGTACACAGCTTAATCGCAACAACTTCTTTAAGGATAACCTGGCGGCGCTGCTGGCAAAACAAACCGAGCCCGAGCAGAAAATGAATGCGATCTACGAGCATATCAAGAAGCGCATGACCTGGAACGGCAGATACGGTATTTACACCAAAGACCCGATCCGGAGAGTATACGAAGCCAGCACCGGCAGCGTGGCGGAGATAAACCTATTGATGACCTCGATGCTACTGGAGGCTGGCCTGGATGCCGCACCGCTTATACTTAGCACCCGTGACCACGGGCATTTGCGCCACGGAGCACCTATGCTGTCAAAGTTTAACTATGTGGTATCGCATGTGAAAATTGGCGATAAGGAATACATGCTGGATGCTACAGAGCCACTGGTGCCGCTTGGCATGCTTCCGGTAAGGTGCCTGAACGGTATAGGCAGGCTGATAAAAAGCAATGACCAGCGCTGGGTAGATATAAAGCCGGCGTACAACTACACCAAGCTGTTTAACGCACAGCTAAGTATAGCCAGCAACGGCGATATGGTAGGCTCGGGTACAGAGTCTGCGGCGGGTTACAATGCCTTAAATCTGCGCAGCACCATAAAAGAGCAGGGCGAAGACAAATACCTGGAGAAAATAGCAAAGGAAGTGGGTAACCTGAAAGTAGGTAAGCCCAAAATTGAAAACCTCAATGATGTATCCAGCTCTTTGAACATCACCTACAGCATGTCGTCGAGCGGGAACGGGCAGATGAACGATATGCTGTACATTAACCCTATGCTGGGCCATGGCGAGAAAGAAAATCCGTTTAAGCTGCAGGAACGCCTTTACCCCGTTGATTTTGCCACACCAATAGATGAAACCTATATCTGTCGTTTCACGCTGCCAGAAGGGTATGACCTGGACGAGGCGCCTAAGAATGTGGCTGTGAACCTGCCGGATGGCCATGGCCGCTTTATTTACCTGATACAGAAGGAAGGAAGGGAAGTGCAGGTGATGAGCAAGATTACCATTAACAAACCTTTGTTCTACGCAGAGGAATACCCATACCTGAAGGAGTTTTATAACCAGATCATAGCCAAGCACGCCGAGCAGTTGGTGATCAAGAAAACCCTGGCAAGCAGCTCACGCTAAGGTAACCCCACATGCCGGCAGGGTGTTTTTAACAGGCATAACGCCGTAAAAGACACCCTGCCGGTAAAAAACTTTCTTAATAGCATTTTCATGAAGTATACTTCAAACTTAAAACACCTTTGCACCGGCATTTTATACTTGTTGGTAAGTATAACAGCGGCAAAGGCCGACAATAAGCCTGCTGCTAAGGGCAATGCCATCATCCGTGCCGAGGAAACCGTTTTCACGGTCAATGCCATCAACAACGCCACCACTACTTTTAAAACAAAGGTTACCATACTTAACAGTAACGGCGACCACAGGGCCAGGCTTTATGTGCCTTATGACAAGTTGAGCAAGGTAAACTATGTGAAGGGGACATTGTATGATGCGTTTGGTAAAAAGATAAAGCAGCTCAAGAACAGTGACATCAAAGATGTAAGCGCGGTATCCAACAGCTCCCTGTTCGACGATAACAGGATGAAAGTGGTAGACCTGGTGCACCTTTACTACCCTTATACAGTAGAGTTCGAGTACCAGCTTACTTCGCGCAACATGATGTTTTACCCGATGTGGGCACCCCTTGATGAAGAGGACCTGACAGTGGAACAGGCAAATTTGCGCGTAGAGATGCCCAAAGGCATGAAGCTGCGCTACCACGAAACCAACATGCCTGAAAAAGTTAAGGTAGAGGGTACGGCAACGCACGATGTTTACCTGTGGCAGGTGCAGCAACTAAGCCCTGTGCGCACAGAGCCTTTCGGCCCGGAGCTGAGAGATATTGTGCCGATGGTGCGCACGGCACCCTCTGTTTTCGAAATAGATGGTTACCAGGGCAATATGGAGAGCTGGCAGAGCTATGGCCTTTTTATGGATAAGCTGAACCAGGGCCGCGACGTGTTGCCAGCCGAAACCGTGCAAAAGCTGCAAAGTATGGTAGCATCTGCCAAAACCCCGGAAGAGAAGATACAGAAAGTATACGATTACCTGCAAAGCAAAACCCGCTACGTGTCTATACAGCTGGGTATTGGCGGCTGGCAGCCTTTCGAGGCCAGCTTTGTGGATAGCAAAGGCTACGGAGACTGTAAAGCACTTACAAACTACACCCAGGCAATGCTGAAAGCCGTTGGCGTTACCTCGTACCAGGCACTGATACGCGCCGGCGACGACGAGGCTGATCTAATTGCCGATTTCCCGAGCAGCCAGTTTAACCACGTGGTGCTGTGTGTGCCAACCGCCAACGATACCATCTGGCTGGAGTGCACTAGTCAGGATGTGGCTGCAGGCTATGCTGGCAGCCATACCGGTAGCCGCCATGCGCTGCTGATAACGCCAGAAGGAGGCCGACTGATAGCTACACCCGATTATACTGCCAAAGACAACCTGCTTCGCCGCAACGCCCTGGTAAAACTGGATGAGGCAGGAAATGCCACGGCTTCTGTAACCACGCTCTACTCAGGGCTGCAGCAGGAGTCGCGCAGCGGCGTTTTAAACAACTATAAACCGGAAGAGCAGAAGAAGTGGATCTACCAGCAAACCCGCATCCCATCTTTCGAGATCGTGAAATTCTCGCTGGAGGAGAAGAAAGAACGCCTGCCATCCGTAACAGAGAAACTGGACCTGGACCTGCGCCAAAGCGCCACCATAAGCGGCAAGCGCATGTTCCTGACCGTGAACCTGATGAACAAATGGAGGTATGTGCCTGAGCCGATCGAAAACAGGAAAACGGATATCATCCGGACAATGGCTTTCCTGGACGAGGACAACATAACCTATGAGTTGCCTGCCGGCTACGCCCTGGAGTATAAGCCTCAGGATGTGATTTATAAATCGGAGTTCGGGGACTATAAGGCAAGTATAAAAGTAGATGGCCAGAAAGTAACCTATACGCGTGTGTTTCAGATGAACAAGGGCACCTATGACAAAGCGCTTTACCCGAAATACATCGAGTTTCTAAACCAGGTCATCAAGAGTGACTCACAACAAGTAGTGTTTGTAAAGAATATCCCATAAGTTAAAGAATCAATATTTTGGAGAAAGAAGTTTTGTTAGAAGAGGAAGGGCAGCAGGTAGTTGCAGAAGGAAAACTGTACGACATTAACACCATTGCCTTGGGTGCCTTTTGGGGTGGCCCCTTAGCTCCAGGCTACATGTTGTATGCGAACTATAAAAAGCTTGGTGAGGAAGAAGGTGCAAAGAACATTTTGATCTGGACCATACTGATTACCTATCTGATGTTTGGTAGTCTGTTTATGTTGCCCGAGCAAACCCTTGAGAAAATGCCTACCACGCTGATACCATTCCTGACTACAATTTCCGTCTATTTTATAGCAAAGCATTTTCAGGGGGAGGTGCTGGATTGCCACCGGGTACAAGGCGGTTTATTGTTTTCCAGGTGGCGCGCCTTGTGGGTAGGTTTGGTTTGTGCTGTGCTTACACTCCTGCTTATTCTGCCCCTGATTTTAATTTTACCATAAAAAATATTTAGCAGCCCTTTGTAAATTTTTTACAAAGGGCTGCGTCTTTTCAGGCATCTCCCCGTCATCAGGGTGTAAACCAAAAAGAAAATTCAGAAAGGAGATATGCCATGAAAAGATTTCACGTTAACGTAAGGGTAAAAGACTTGCAGGAGTCGGTTGGGTTTTATACTGCTTTGTTTGGTGCGCAGCCAACCGTGCAGAAAGGTGATTACGCCAAATGGATGCTGGAAGACCCACGCATAAATTTTGCCATCTCGCTGCACCCCGAGAATGCGGGCATCGAGCACCTGGGCATACAAGCCGAAAGCGAAGAAGAACTGACCGAAGTATACGGCAGACTAAAAGCGGCCAAGGGTACCATACGCGAAGAGGGCAAATGCACCTGTTGCTATGCCAAATCCGAGAAGTCGTGGATCACAGACCCACAGGGGGTAGACTGGGAAGCATTTTATACTTTCGGAGAGTCTACCGTTTACGGGGAGGGTGCCAATTCCAGAGCTACGAAAACAGAAACAGTATAAGCCATCTAGTACAAAATAAAACGCATTACAGGCAGCAGCGGCAGTAAATTTATACTTGCTACTGCTGCTTTCTTTATTTTAATTTCGTTTATTTAACTATGGAAAACTGCTGCACCATACCCAACGAAAACCAAAGGCCCGTGGCCGATAGTTGCGCTGCTGTGGCGCCTGTGTTCCTGGCTTACGAAGCACAGCTAAAAGGCTTTGTGCAGAAGCGCATCATAGACAAAGACGAAGCCAACGACATTCTGCAGCAGCTTTACCTAAAAGTTTATAAAAACTGTGAACAGCTGCAGGAAGTAAAAAATACGAAAGCCTGGCTTTACCAGATCACGCGTAATGCCGTGTATGATTTCTTCAGAGAAAACAGCCGCCGCCAAAGTATAGCTGATATGGAACTGGCCGAAGGGGAGTTGCCTGAAGATACCCGCCATGAGGTGGAAGCGCTGGTGGAGCCACTGATCAATCTGCTGCCTGCCGAGTATGCCGAGGCCCTGCGCCTGAGCGAACTGGAGGAGATCAGCCAGAAAGAAATTGCCGAGCGTTTGGGGATTTCTTATTCCGGTGCCAAGTCGCGGGTGCAGCGTGGCCGTGAAAAGCTGAAGGCACTGTTTATGGAGTGCTGCCACCTGGAGTTCAGCCACGACGGGCAGGTGATTGGGGCAAGCGTGAAGGAAACCTGTAAGCCGCTGCAGCATCTGTCTAAAAAGTAAGTCCGGTTCAGTGTTCTTTTCTCCTGTTTAACATGTCTGTTTACCAGTGAGTAAAACTTGAATGGTTTTGGGTGAAAACTTAAAACTATGATGTTGTATTTTTTGCTGGAATGTAGTGGCTCTGCCATTAAGAGGGAGATGTTCTGGAGATGATTTGTACGCCCTTGAGAGCTATGCTCGCCAACTCAAAATGCTTATTTTGGCTATACCGGGTCAAACCACCCCTTCATACTCTTTCCCAAATCAAGTCCGGGATCTTCGACTTGCCCAAGGAGGTAAGTTTATGGAGAACGATTGACACACCCCTGCACCCCTCTCGAGAGGGGAATCTCGCATTACCGGGTCCAACCACCCCTACCCCTCCTTGGCCAAGGAGGGGAATTTGGCAGTTACCAATTTATACTTAGTGGCCAGTTGCAATAGTCGTAAGCTAAGAAGTGTTCATCTCAGCCTTTGGGTGGGGGAAGGGGCCCTCTTTAAAGAGCGCCTTCTATTGTTGCGGTGCCCGCAAGGGCAGCCCGCAGCGGAGCGAGGAGCAGCTTCAATAGACAGCGCGATGCGCAAAGGCGAGGCCCCGCATAAAGAGGGCCCCTTCCCCCGCCTTGAGCGCACCAAAGTTTAATGTGAAACGATAGGGAAATAAAAATGAGGATTACAATTAGCTAGAAAGGATAGCAGAAAGTATAGTCTTTTAGAACAAGGAAGAACTGCAACTTGATGAAAAGACAAGGACTAATCAGCCAGTAAAAAGGCTACAAAGTACAATCTTCAAAACTTATACCTTACCTGCGCCTTCACATCCGACCTTCTCGGGCCTTCAATCGTTTCTAAACCAGAACCAATGCTATCCTGATTGCGGTAATGCGTAAGTCCATACTTTACCCACACATCCAGGTCCCGGAGCAGCCTGAACTGTAGTAGTGCATACATGCGGGTGCCTCTACCGCTAAACGCTGGTATCGAGAAAGCATAGAGCACATCGCGCTCGTACACATACTGGCGGGTATCGTAGCCGTCGGTGTCAAAAATGGCGTAGCGGGTGCTTAGGCGTACATTGCCCCAATTAAAGTTAATGTCCTGTGCGATAAGGTAGCCTGTTTCCTGCGGCGACTCATGCTCAAAACTGCTGAACTGCACCCTTGATTTCAGACTTAGCACCTTAGTTGGGGCAAACTCATAATATAGTAGGTAATTCCGGCGTAGCGCTTGGGCAACAAAATCAATGTTGCTGGTATTGTTGGCTGCATTCAGGCCCTTGCTTTCTGTCCGGAGTTGAGCATACAGCGTGCTTTGGCGTGTTGGTTTAAAGAGCAGCCGCACCAGGTACTCATCCCCTACGGAGGGTGCATCTACCCTGTAGCGCAGCCACGGGAACCGGAAGCGGTCGTAATATGCCGTTATTTCCCACCTGGAAAAAGGCTTGATTTTGATGCCAGTATAAAACCCGCGTTCGTTGATGTTTCGGGTGGCTTCGCCAAAGGCACCGCCGTAAAACGTATGGAAATTGCGGGCATAATCGCGGTACAACATCGCCAGCTCCACTTTGTTTGACAGGTTGGCTATCATTCCGTTTACAGTACCCATTCCGCCACTTTTGCTTAGAGCCGTTTCGCCGAACAAGTATACATTTTGCCAGGTATAGCTGTAATTGGCCCCAAGGTTATAGTTGCTGTTTCCGTTAAACTCGAAGCGCTGGTAGGGTGCGCCAGCCTTTTGAACCGGCGAACTGTAATGCGTGCCCAGTGCGGTGAGGCCCAGAGTCAGTGTCCTGTTGGTGGACTGGTAGCCAAGATGGCCGCCATAGATCTGCTCCCGCACCTGGTCTTTATTAGCAAGTTCTGTTGGCGTGCGGTGAAAGCCTGTGGTCTGGAAGCCGGTAAAGAAATCGCTGAACCTGCTCAGCGTATCTAGTTGCAACTGCAGATTCGCATCTATCAGTTTATTAGAGTAAAAGCCTGTAACATCTACCTTGCCCAAAGTATACGTTACCGCGCCACCCCTAAAAAAAGCATACTCCAGCACCGAACTATATGGCCGTATGCCGAGGTTCGCCCTGCTTACTGTGGTTATCGTTTCGCTGCCTTTGCCCACACTGTACCCTGACGATAAGAGCAGGCCCTGCCCGATCTGCAGCTGATAATCGCCGAGGGCAATGGTTTTAAACCGGCCTTTGTTGTAGAATTGCATGTGAGCCGAGTAAAAGTCGAACCCATAGCGCCGTGTGCTCGGGCTCCAGGTAAACTCTTCTCCGGCATCTTTCTCTGCTGTAATGCCAAAGCTGTAATCTCTTGTATGGCTAACCCTATAGCGCATATACAGTTTATCCGGTGAGCCCAGATAGCGGGACGACGAGCGGCTGTTAGTATCTAAGGGCATATAGCCGCGTCGCTGTTGCAGGGTGCGTTCGTAGCGAATTATAAGTGCATTGTTATCTTCCCCGATCACGCGTTGCCACAGCGGCCGCTGGTCTGCATTCAGGCCCGCATCGTCCACCCGCACAAAGGGCAGCAGCTGGTAAATGGTTAGCAGGTCGAAGTCGGGTACAGCCTGTAGTTCGTAAATGCTCAGCAGCTTTCCGTTTTCGGCCATGTGTTTGAAGAGCGATGCTATCTGGGGCCGTGAAAGTATAAACAGCGAAGCCAGTTCTTCGGGGGTGGTGTTATTCAGGTCAATAGGCCGCTGGTAGTACTGGAAAAGCGTTTCGTAAAAGTCCTCGTAGGGCAGGTCGTCGTCTTCCTGCTGCGCAAAAAGCTCCTGCACAAACAGGTCGAACTCTATCTGCTGCCGCGGGTAGTCCTGAGGCCACGCAGCCAGCGGCAAAAGTATAAACAGGCAACAGAGTAAAGTTTGCTTCATAAGCAGCTCAAGACGGAACGGAAAAACAATAAACTGTATATCTCACGTACTACCACTACTATACATCACCTATAAATAGTTACATGGAGTTTTTCTACATTTTCTCAGCTATACTTGTTATCTCTGCCATCTTTGCCTACATCAACCAGAAGTACATCAGGCTGCCTGGTGCTATAGGCTTGTTGCTGGCGGGTTTGCTCATTTCGGTGCTGGTGCAAGGGCTTGGCGAGGTGTCGCCGGGGTTTGAAGCGGCAGTAGAGGGGTGGCTGCGTGAAATCGACTTTTCGGAGGTGCTGCTGGAGTTTATGCTGAGCTTTCTTTTATTTGCCGGTGCCTTGCACACCGATTTTGATAAACTCAGAGAGAGCAAATGGCCTATACTTGTTTTTGCCACCATTGGCGTGCTGATCTCCACGGTTATTACGGGCACCGCTTTTTATTACCTGCTGCAGTTGCTTAACCAGCCTGTGGAATACATTTACTGCCTGTTGTTCGGGGCACTTATCTCACCCACCGACCCGATCGCCGTGTTGGGTATACTTAAGAAAGCTAACATCCCGAAACAGCTGGAGGTAAGTATAACCGGTGAGTCGCTTTTTAACGATGGCGTTGGGGTAGTGGTGTTTATTGCGCTTTTCCAGGTGGCGCAGCGTGGCGTGGAGAATATTTCCGGTGGTTTTATAGGTGAGTTGTTTTTACTGGAAGTGGGTGGCGGTATTGGATTAGGTTTGTTAATCGGGTACATTGCTTTTTACTTTATGCGGCGCCTGGACCACTACCAAACAGAAGTGCTTATTTCGCTGGCCGTTGTAACGGGCGGGTATAGCCTGGCACATTTCATGCATTTTTCGGGCCCGCTGGCCATGGTAGCCGCTGGCCTGCTGATCGGTAACCAGGGCACGCAGCTGGCTATGAGCCAACTCACGGCAGATTACCTTACCAAATTTTGGGAGATGGTGGATGAAGTGCTGAATGCGGTGCTCTTTGTGCTGATCGGTTTAGAGCTCATGTTAATTCCTTTCCGCAGCGAATACATCCTGATTGGCGGAATAACGACGGTAATTGTACTGGCGGTACGATACATTGCCTTGTCCATACCTTCTTATGCGCTTGGCTTTCACAGGGCATTTGCTCCCAACACACTGCCTATCATGACGTGGGGCGGTTTGCGGGGCGGTATCTCCATTGCGCTGGCACTTTCCCTTACCGTAGAAATGCACCGTGAGCTTATAGTTGCTATTACTTATGCCGTAGTGCTGGTGTCCTTAACCTTACAGGGATTAACAATAGAGCCGTTTATCCGGCGGCTTTCCCGTAAGATGCATACCTAAGAGTCGCGTTTAAAGCTGTAAGTAACAGAAAGGTGATGGCTGTTGCCAAGCTGGGTGGTATTACCAAAAGCATAGTCGATTAAAAGTGAACGGGCCTGAAAACCAGCACCAAATGTAAGGGTATTGGTTAACGTCTGGAAGCCGCTTCGTAAGGTGAACTTTTCATCTAAAAGCTGATACTCGATACCTGCCTTAAAAGTAGCATCATAATCTATGTTCTTTTCGGTTTCTGCCAGTAACAGGAGCTTTCGATAGGGCTGGTAAGCTATACCTGCTTTCATGATGGTAGGTAACCTTTCGTCTTCAAACGCTGCCAGTTTTGCCTGTGTCAGGTTGTAGGCGTAGGTGCCAAAGTATAAATCCGGTATGATCTCCGCCTGGCCGCCAATTGAAACAGATACAGCCCTTTGGTTTCCGTAGCCCTTCACTGCAATCTGCCAGACATCCAGCTTTGCACCCAGGCTAAACTGCCCCAATTTGTGCGCAGCGCCCAGGCCTATACTTTGCTGACTGTAAAGTTCATCCCCGAAACGGCTGAAATGAAGGCCATAGCTGCCATACTTTGCCGTGGGGTATACAGCCATTAACCCTACAGTGGTAAGTTCACGCATGCCAAAACGGTTTTCTACGTAGGCACCCACCTGTGCCTGTTGCATTTTAGCGATGCCTGCCACACTGTTGTGCAATGCCCATACATCAGCTACAGCAGCTGTAGCGTTTCCCAAAGCAGCTGCCCTTGCCCCTGCAGGTGTATCGGGTTGGGCAATGACAAAACATGGCATGAAGCAAAGTATAAAGTATAGCGGATGGCGTATCAGTTTGCTTTTCACATTTAGGTTCTGGGTTATACTTTTCAAAAGTATACTCTACGCATGATCGTGGACTGAAGTATAGGATGTGAAGGGAAAGAGTTAGGAAAAGACTGAAAACAAAAACGGCGCCGGAATGACCCGGCGCCGTTTTTGGTGATGGCTAAACGGAAATTAGTCTCTTACTTTGATACTAACCTCTACGTCGCCTTTCTCTTTTTTAACTTTAAACTGCTTGCTGCCTTTGTCCAGTTTATCCTGGGCTTCTTTCAGGGCAGCCTGCAGCAGTTCTTCCTGAGCAGTCATTGGCTTGGCTTCTGCTTTGGCAGCGTCGCCGGCACCAGGGCTGTCAGTCTTCACAATTGTCATTTCCTTTATCAGGTTCTGAGCGCCTGCATACTTGTCCACGATAAACAGTACATAGCGGGCATCCATATTGATGGTGCGCTTGTAAGCCGGGTCGTAAACTAAGTCACCTGTCATGGCTTCCCAGTTACCGTCAAAAGCAAGGCCGATCAGTTCGCCTTTACCGTTGATTACCGGAGAACCTGAGTTACCGCCAGTGATGTCGTTGTCAGTGATGAAGTTTACAACCAGTTCGCCTTTAGAGTTAGCATACTGGCCATAGTCTTTACCCTGATACAGCTGCTTCAATTTAGCCGGCACGATAAACTCTTCGTTGTTAGGATCTTCTTTAGACATAACACCGTCAAGTGTCGTGTAATAGTTGTAGATAACGCCATCCTCTGGGCTGTAGTCCTTAACAGCGCCATAGCTTAAACGCAGCGTAGAGTTAGCATCCGGGTAAAACACTTTGTCTGGGTGCATCTGGCGCAGGCCAGCCACATAAAGGCGGTTTGCTTTCTCTAATTTGGCATTGCTGTCAGCCAGCTTAGGAGAGATGTTGTTTCTGTAGTTGTCGATGATCGAGTTCACGATCGTGAAAGCAGGGTCATTCTCCAGGGCTTTCTGCGTTGGGTTCTTCAGGAAGTTGCGCAGCTTCTGCTCAGTGGTTACTACAGAGTTGCTGTACACGTAATCAGCAAGCTTCTCAAAGTTACCGTTATACTTCTTCACCATGTTCTTGAAAGCGTCTGGCTGCTGGTCTTTCGGGATGTCGTCGTAGTAGTACTTCATCAGGGCAGCAAACACCTTCTTGTCAGCTGGCATGTAGTAGTCCTTAAAGAAAGCATCTATGCGTGGCTGCAGGTCCTCAACAGCTTTCTTGGCAGCCGCATCGTTGTTAGACTTCAGGGCAGTATAAAGTGGCATCATGCGGTAAGCCATTAACAAGGCCTCAGTGCCCAGCACAGCCTCGTTCAGGTAAACATTGCCCAGGTTATACTTCTCAATGTTAGCATACGCATCTGCGATGTCAGCCAGCACATTGCCGTAAGTTGCCTTGCGGGTAGCGTCGGCATTGGCCCAGTTCTGGAACTTGTCTTCGTCCACAATCTTGCCCTCAATGGTCTTCATGCGTTTGATGCCTTCGTTCTGACCGATAGAGTATTTGTAATAGTTAGCCGTGGAAGCATACTTAGAAGCATACTTGATGCGGGTAGCCGGATCTTTGTCCATGTCTGCTTTCCACAGGTTCAGCTTGTCGTTACGCAGTTTAATACGCGACTTGTTCAGCTGGTTAACCTCCAGCTTCAGGCCGTGCGATGTCATGAAACGCTTGGTACGGCCAGGGAAACCGAATACCATGGCAAAGTCGCCTGGCTCTCTGTCGCCGATGTTGATTGGCAGGTGGTGCTTAGGCTTGTAAGGTACGTTGTCTTTGCTGTAAGCAGCCGGAGACCCGTCTGGTGCCATGTACACACGGAACATAGAAAAGTCGCCGGTATGGCGTGGCCACATCCAGTTGTCTGTGTCGCCGCCGTACTTACCGATAGATGATGGCGGTGTGCCTACCAGGCGCACGTCGCTGTAACGGTTGTACACGAACAGGTAAAACTCGTTGCCGTTGAAGAAATCGCGCACATATGTTACATACTTACCGTTCTCAGAGGCCTCTTTCGCGATAGCCTGCATGCGCTGGCCGATCAGCTTGGCACGTTCCTGCTCTGGCGTGTTGGAGTTGATACCTTCCAGTACTTTGCCGGTAACATCGTCCATGTGGTGCAGAATGTCCACGAAAAGGCCTTCGTTCGGAAGCTCCTTGTCTTTAGACGTTGCCCAGAAACCATCCGTCAGGTAGTCATGCTCCGGTGTGGAGTGCGACTGTATCTGGCCGTAACCGCAGTGGTGGTTTGTTAGCAACAGACCCTCCGGGGAGATAAACTCACCGGTACAGAAGCCACCAAACTGAACGATGGCATCCTTAAGGCTGGAGTTGTTTACAGAATAGATTTCTTCGGCAGTAAGTTGGAGGCCCTGCTTCTTCATGTCTGTGTAATTCAGACGTTTAATCAGCATCGGCAGCCACATGCCCTCGTCCGCTTTAGCGGCAAAAGGCGCGCTAAGCGAAACTAAAAGTACAAGTGAAAGGATTCTTTTTAGCATGAATGTTTGTTTAAATGAGTTAAACTGTCGCTAATTTAATAAAAAATTACGTTACCTAACACATGTTAGGCGACTTAAGATTTCGCACAAAAACCTTACCATGACCTGGATATTTAAGAAATTGATGCTGGCACTGATCTGGGTTTACCGCCACATGATCTCGCCACTAAAGCCAGCCACCTGCCGCTATACGCCTACCTGCTCTACTTATGCTGTGCACGCCATTAACAAGTATGGGCCTTTTAAAGGAGGCTGGATGGCTTTGAGGCGCATTGGCCGTTGCCACCCCTGGGGCGGAAGCGGTTACGACCCGGTGCCATAAGCAATTTCTGATGATAGATTTATCGGCAGTTATGGCCGGTAATTATACGTTTATACTGTGTTAGTATAAAGGATGCGGGCAGAAGTTGAGAATTAGATAGTTTCCTGCTATATTGGAAAAAGGAAATACTTTCTTTACTCACGCCTATGATTCTAACACTACTCAAGCACCAGTGGAAATCCGAGATCCGCTCTTCTGTCTTTAATAAAAGCATTGCGCTCAATATCATCCTGGGCCTGCTGGTGCTATACTTTGGCGGCATTTTCCTGCTGCTGGGGTTTTATCTTGATGATATTCTGGTAAAGGCGTTTCCGGGGCAGGATGTAGTGGCCGTGTTCAATGGTGGCCTGCTATACTATTTCCTGATGGATCTGTTCTTTCGGTTTCTGCTGCAAGAGCTGCCCGTATTGGCAGTGCAGCCATACCTGCACCTGCCCATCAAAAAGAACAAACTGGTACATTACCTGCTGGTAAAGTCTGTTCCGGGGTTCTTTAATTTCCTGCCCTTTTTGGTAATTGTGCCATTTATGGTGTCGGCGGTGGTGCCTGCTGTAGGGTCGGGTGCGGCTGCTGTGTGGCTACTGGCCCTGATGGCCGTTACGTTGCTCAACAATTTCCTGCTGCTATACTTTAAGCGGCAGATGAGCACGAAGCCACTCTATACCTTAGCGTTCGGTTTGTTTATCACGTCGCTGATGCTGCTCGACTATTTCGGGTTGGTGCAATTAAAGCTTGTGTCCAGGGCAGTATTCGGAGCTATACTGCAGCAGCCGTGGCTGGTAGCCATACCCATACTTTTAACGGCTGGGGCATACATCCTTAACTTTAAATACCTAAGAGCCCATACCTACCCCGAGGAACTGAAAGTGCACAAAGCCTCGGCAGCCACAGGCGCAACCATTTCCTTCCTGAACCGCTTCGGAGAGATTGGTAAACTGATCGAGCTGGAGGTAAAACTGATCTGGCGGCATAAGCGCACCAAGTCAATCCTGTTCATGTCGGTGTTCTTCCTGTTTTACGGCTTTATCTTTTATCCCAATGAAAGATATATGGAGGGATTCGGATTTCTGGTATTTGTGGGGATCATCTTATCAGGGATGCCCATGTTTAACTATGGCCAGTTCTTGCCGGGCTGGCAAAGCGCACATTTCGATGGGTTGCTTACACAGCGCATATCGCCTTTCCAGTTTTACCGGGCTAAGTATTGGTTGATGGTGCCCATTATGGTGCTGGCTTATATTATTACTTTGCCATATGGCTATTTTGGATACAAGATCATACTTATAAACACAGCCACCCTACTATTTAATATCGGGGTAAATGTATTCGTTATCTTCTTCTTCTCGGTTTATAACAAAGACAGGTTAGACCTGAGCAAGGGAAGCGCTTTTAACTGGCAGGGCGTAGGAGCCTCAAAGTTTGTGATGATGCTGCCTGCCATGCTGTTGCCTGTACTGATCTACCTTCCTTTTGGCCTGATGGATGTGCCTTATGCCGGCGTGGCCGCTATAGGAGGCGTGGGTTTGCTGGGAATCATCTTTCAAAAGCAGTTGCTGCAGTGGTCTGCCAATCGCTTTATCGAGAACAAGTATAAACTGGCGGCAGGTTATCGCCACTCATCTTAACAACCTTAACAATTACGAACAATGCTAACAGTAAATAATCTACAGAAAGTATACAATGGCACTACAGTGGTGAACGTGCCGGCGCTTACCATAAATGCCGGCGAGTCGGTGGGGCTTGTTGGGAACAACGGTGCAGGAAAAACCACATTGTTCAGGATGATACTGGACCTGATAAGGCCAAGCAAAGGCGAGGTGCACTCCAAAGAACTGAACGTGATGCATTCTGATGCCTGGAAAACCTACACCGGGTCCTACCTTGATGAGGGCTTTCTGATAGAATACCTGACAGCTGAAGAATACTTTCGGTTTATCGGCGATTTACACGGCCTCTCTGATGGGGACATAACAGAACGCCTGCTGCCTTTCACAGATCTGTTTAACGGAGAGATACTGAACCAGCGCAAGTACATCCGTGACTTTTCGAAGGGTAACCAGAAGAAGATCGGAGTGGCTGCCGCCGCGCTATCGAACCCGGAGCTGCTTATACTTGACGAGCCTTTTGCAAACCTGGACCCAAGCTCCCAGATCCGTTTAAAGAACTTGCTGAAAAGGCTGCGTGAGCAGCACCGAATGACCATACTGATCTCGAGCCATGACCTGAGCCATGTAATTGAGGTTTGTGAGCGTATAGTTATACTTGAGAAAGGACAACTGGTGCAGGATATGCAAACCAACGAGAACACGCTACAAGAGCTGGAGACATATTTTACTGTTTAACAGTGCCAAAGTAAATTGAAAGAGGGCGGCCATTTTAAGCCGCCCTCTTTTTATACTGTCTTTTTAAGCTGGTACAGGTCAAACCCATCTGCCCAGAAATCTTTCTCCGTCTTCTCAAGCTCAAAGCCCATTTTCTCATAAAAACCATAGACCAGCTGTGTTGTACGCACCACTACATACCAGATGGTTGGGTCCTTTTGGATATGCTGAAGCCTGTGCTGTAGTAATTGCCGGCCAATTCCTTTGCCCTGGTACTCCGGATGGATCACATCCCAGGAGATGCGCGCCTGCCCGGCATCGGGGAAGTAGTTGATGCCGCCCGAGCCCACGATCTGTCCGTTCTCTTCCACCACAAAGTAGTCTTCCACATAGTCATCCAGGTAATCAATAAAATCCTTTTCCTCGGAGGGGGCGAAGTACTTGGGTATATTAAGCCTTATGAGCTCTATAAGTTTGTTTTTGTCTTTGCTTCTGTATGGCCTGATCATAGTTTGCTTCTGAAGTATAAATAAGTGCTGCACCACTTTATTTTACGGTTTCTTTCATCCAGTCAGCTATCAGATCCAGGGTAAAAGGGGCAATGGTTTCCTGGAGCTGGCCATACTCTGCTGGGCCGCCGGTGTTGGCCGTCTGGAAGAGGTGGTTAAGGCCAGGCAGCGGTTTTACAGTAAACTTTTTGTTGCCGGCGGCTTTCAATGCTTTTTCGGTGGCAGGTAGGTTTTGCTGGTAAGGCACCTGCAGGTCTTTTGTGCCGTTTATGGCCAGTACGGGCATTTTTAGTTTACTCAGGGTAGGTACAGGGTTGTAGGCCAGGTAATAGCGCATCCAGGGTGTTCCAAGCTGATCTACGATGGTTTGTTCGCTTTGCGCGGTTAACCCCAGTTGCTTTTGCTCCTGCTCCGTAAGGTTTACCTTTGCTTCCTGCTCCAGTTGCCTGATCTTAGCGGCGGCTTTCTGCGCGTCTTTCTCAGTGGCGGCCACTTCGAACTGTGTTTTGCGCAGCTGCAGGTATTTTTGCAGAAGTTCTTGCGGCATACCAGCCATTTTCAGCAGTGCTTCGTTCTGCGAAACCAGCAGTTCCGTACCCGGCACGGCATTCCCGGCCATCAGTACAACAAAAGATATTTCAGGGTGCCTGGCGGCAACTTTGGCTGCTACCAATGCTCCTTCGCTGTGCCCGATCAAACCGACTTTCTTAGGATTAACCTTGTTAAAGTTCTTCAGATAAGTATAAGCGGCCTCAATATCTGATGCGAAATCTTCGGTGGTGGCTGTTGCAAACTTACCCTCCGATTTTCCTACGCCACGGTCATCCAGGCGCAGTACGGCAAAGCCCTGGCGGGTAAGGTGATCGGCCAGCACCAGGAATGGCTTGTGGCCCATAATGGTTTGGTCGCGGTCTTGTGGGCCGGAGCCGCTTATCAGTACCACAGCCGGCAGTTGTGCCTTTGCATTTAACGGCAGTGTAAGCGTACCAGCCAGTTTAATGCCGGCCGCCTTGTTCTCTATGGTTACTTCCGTTTCCTGGTAGGGGTAGGGTTTTGTTGGCTCCTGTGGCTTTTTAGCTATGGCTACATCGCCTTTTGTAAGAGGAATGTGCATGCTTCTGCCAGCCTGGTTCAGGTAGCCGTCTATGGTGGTAGGGGAGGTGAGCTTGCCTGCATAGGAACCACCAATTGCTTTTATGCTAAGGTATAAGCTGTCGTTTACCAGTTTTGTTTCTGAAACCGGTATCCCTTTGGCGCCCTGGTCCGGGCTGTCCATGGTGGCGATAAGCTTTCCGTCTGGCGCAGTGCTTAGGTTAATAACGATCCGAAGTTTTGCCTCACCAATGCTCAGGGCCCCGTTCCAGCTGCCGGTTATATCCTGGTGTTGCGCCAAAGCCGTGGTCATGCATGCAAGTATAAAAATGAAGGAAAGTAAGTATCTGTTCATGGTGTGATTGGTTATAGTCTAATTTTCTGCCTCTGATCAAGCTGGTGACACAAGGTTTAAAAGTTCATAGAAATGGCTCCTTTCTGCACAGATGTAGTTTTTAACATTCCCACCCACGCCAGAATATAGCCTTTAGCAATCTGTTTCTTGGCTGTTCGCTTTTCAGGACAGTTAAATAAATATCTAAATAAGTATGAGATATCCAAAGTATACTTATAAGAATCTTAGGTAAAACACCGCTTTTTAGGGATTTAGGCAGAAGTTTTTAAATTGCAGGGCTGGTTTTATGCTGAAGATCAAATTAATAAAGCATTAAATAGATGATAAGAAGTATAAGTATAGTCTTAAGCGTTGCAGTTTTGCTGTTTTCTGGCTGCACCAGCACCCCGGAAGTATCCGAGGCAGATAAGGCCGAGCAGAACGCTTATGTGGCAAGTATAAATAAGTGGCATCTGGAGCGTGAAGAAAACCTGAAAAGCGAGGAAGGCTGGCTGTCTTTGGCGGGGCTGTTCTGGCTGAACGAAGGAAAAAACACATTTGGCAGCGCCGAAACAAATGACCTGGTTTTTCCGGAAGGGAAAATTCCCTCTGTGGCAGGCAGTTTTATACTTGCAGGAAACGAAGTCAGGGTGGAGGTGAACGATACCATTACCATACGTTTTGATGGCAAACCCGTGAAGCAGGCAGTTGTGTTTACTCTTGAAATGCAGCATGCGCCTGTACTAAAGTATGGCCCTCTGAGCTGGTTTGTGATAAAGCGCGGCGACAAGTATGGCATAAGGCTGCGCGACATGGAAAGTGAGGCAAGAAAGCAGTTTAAAGGTATAAACCGCTACCCTGTTTCAGAGAGCTGGAAACTGAAGGCCAGGCTGGAGCCAAACCCTTTCCCGAAGCAGATCGCCATCACCAACATTTTAGGCCAGACCTCGCAGGAGAACTCACCAGGCACGCTTGTGTTTACAGTAGATGGGCAGGAGCACCGCCTGGATGCACTGCAGGAAGGTGACAAGCTGTTTGTTATCTTCGCTGACAAGACCAACGGCACTGAAACCTATGGCGCAGGCCGCTACCTGTACACTGATATGCCAGACGCCAACGGCCATACTACACTGGATTTCAACAAAGCAACCAATCCGCCCTGTGCCTTTGTGCCTTATGCTACCTGCCCGCTTCCTCCAAAGCAAAACTTTCTGCCTATAAAAGTGATGGCCGGAGAGATGGCATACGAGGCTGGCCATTAGCCTCAGTAGCAACATAACTTTAAAGGTAGTAGCTGAAATTTTAATTTTTTTCAACTGTACCTGATGGGTTGTAATGCGCTATGTTTCAGGTAAAAAGTTTCTTTGGACAGCTTTTGTTTACTGCGTTTCGGTTGTAACAGCAACAGCGGAAGGAACCATTCATATGGTTGGATTGTAATATATAAGTGGCTATATATTCGTATGGCCATTTTCGTTTAATAAATGTACACTATGATAAACACATTGAAGCCAAACACCCTTATTTCTAAAGATACACTTACAAACGCCGTCAGCTACACACAATACCGTGAGATGATAGATAAGCTGCTGGCCGAAAATAAAACTACGGGTACTAACCAATCGGAGGCGATGGTGGATTATACCCGGATGAACATGCAGCGCATGCGCCGCGTTGAGAAAACCACTGTACTGCAGGATGAACTGGTGCAGAAAATGCTGAGCCTGCAAACCCCGATGGTGTGGGTTATACTTACCGAGGCTTGGTGTGGCGATGCGGCCCAGAACATCCCGGCAATAGTTAAAATAGCAGATGCCTCACCGGTAGTGGAGGTTAAACTGCTACTCCGCGACGAGAACCCTGAAATTATGGACGCTTACCTGACAAATGGTGGCCGTTCCATCCCGAAGCTGATTGCCCTGCATGGCGAGACGCTGGAAGTACTGGGCACCTGGGGCCCACGCCCTACCATAGCCCAGGAGATGGTAATGCAGGCTAAGCATAGCGATATGCCTTTTAAAGAGATGGCCGAGAAGCTGCATGGCTGGTACGCCAAAGACCGTAGCCGTACCCTGCAGCAGGAGTTTCTGCAGCTAATACCGGCTTGGGGCGAACTGGTAGCCCCGGAGGAGCAACTGGTTGAGCGTTGTTCGTAATAACTTTAAAGTATAAACTAAAAGAGGTGGCACCCTGCAGTGCCACCTCTTTTAGTTTATACCGGCTGTTGGCATCAACACAACGCGCCAGCCATCCGGATCCTCAATAGTAACTGCCTGTTTCGTTCTCCAGTAAGGGTTTTCCGGTTCAACCTCCGGGTAACCCATTTGGCTGAGGCGATCAGTTACGGATTTTATACTTGCCTGGTCGGGTATGTACAGCACCAGCAGGTTGTCTTTGCTGGGGGCAGGGCAGGGGCTGCCATTTTTGTGCTGTGTAAACTCCAGGTGGTAAGCATGGTTTGGCAGTCCGAGCATCACGCCATCGTAACCTTCGTGGTCTGTAAAAGAACCCAGCTTAATCAGCCCCAGTCCCTCACAGTAAAACCGCTCTAGCTGCTGCAAGTTGTCGGTGGGACGGGCAATCCTTACCTGAGCCACCGGCAAGTTCCCTGGCCATTGTTCACGCATACTACTTCAGGCTAACCTCCAATATTTTATCTCCTACTTCAAGCTGGTGCACAACCTCCATCCCGTCTATCACCTTTGCGAAAATGGTATACTTGCCATCCAGGTGTGGGGTAGGGGAATGTGTAATGAACCATTGGTTGCTTTCAGTGTCCTTTCCGGCAGAGGCCATGCCCACGTACCCTTCCAGGTAATTTAAAGGCGCAAACTCTGACCTGATAGAATAATCTGAACTGCCCCAGCCGTCGCCGCGCTTATCGCCGCCTTGTACCACAAAGTTTGGCACTACCCGATGGAAGTATAAATTGTCGAAGAAGTTTTTCTGGGTGAGTTCTACAAAGTTGGCAACCGTGCCCGGTGCCGCCTCAACAAACAGCTGCAGCACCACAGTGCCCTTCTCTGTTCTCAAAAGCACCTGCTGCCCCTCCGGGATCTTTTTTACCAATGCCCAGTCTATAGGGTGGGTGAAGGGGTTTTTCGGGGTTATACTTTCACGCTTTCCGCTCAGGTAGTCGAGGGTGCGCTGTAGCTCTATGTTGGTTTCCATGTCGCGGGGCAGTTGCAGTTTTTGTTGTGCCTGTGTCAGAAAACCATAGTCCTTGTACTGGCTACGCAGGTTTAGTTTGGGATCACGGATAGCGGCTGCGGCCATGCCCACCAACGCCACATCGCCTGAGCCGACGGCACGTTTAAAGATCTCGGCAAATTCTGGCTCCAGTCTTCTTGGAAAATCGACCTGCTGGCGCATGTTGATGAGTGCATCCATACCGGTTGTGGCAATAATGGGCTGGCTGGCTGCAAACATTTCATCTGCTATATACTTGTAGTTCTCTACATCTCCGGAAAGGGCTTTCAGCAGGTAGGCTTTCTCATAGGGGTTACGGATATTCTGGTACTGCTGCTTGTAGCGATAGTTAAGCAGGGGCCTGTTTTCAGGCTGACTGTTTTTCAACGTCACCCAGATCATTCCGCTTCTCACACGGGCATCCTGTACCTGTGGCAACAATTGCAGCAATGGGGCGATCTCCACACCAGCCGGATTTGCCTGAATAAACTCCGAGGCCGCCACGGCTGTGTTCACGTTTTTGTCTTGCAGGGCGGCAAGTATGGCTGGCTTTATCTGGCTGAACTCTAATCCACCCATTGCCCGGATGGCGCTAAGCCTAACCCTGTAATCCGGGTCGCTTTGTGCAATGTTAGATAAAAACTGCGCCTTGTCAGTTGATTTTACTTTGCCCAGAGACTGCGTAACGGCCATGCGCACCTCAGGCGCTACATCCGAGGTGGCCGCTGTAAGCAATGGCTGCCGGTAAGCAGACAGGTCCAGGCGCGGGGTGCGGGCCAGGAAATGCGCAGCTGCCAGCCTTGTTTCGTATGGCCTCACCGAGGATAGCAGCTTAACAGCCATTTCGGTGCTTTTAGGGGTATGTTGCTGGCGCAGGCCGGCTCTGTATATACCCCAGGCTTGCCCGGTAAGGGCAACAGGGTTGGTGGCATTATAATTTGCCAGGTACTCAGCCCCGGCAGGGGTGGCGATCTTGCCTAATGCTTCCAGCAGTTCTGCCTGCACCACTGGCCTGCCTTCCTGTGCCAGTTGCTTTATAATGCTGCTTTCCGCCTTGCTGTGCCCGGTCTGGCCCAATGCATAGGCGGCAGCCTTCCGCACAGCGGTGGTGGTATCAGAAAGCATGCCCAGCAGGTCCGGGATGGCAAGCGTGTCTTGTACCGAGGCAAACGCAAGTGCCGCCTCAGTGCGGTAGGCTGGCTTGTTATGGTGCAAAAATGGCAACAGGTCAGACGTATTGCGTTCATCCTGCAGTGTGTATATCCGCTGCAGCGTAGTGTCCGAAAATTTATTAACAGTAACCTCAGGGCTTTGCTGTGGCATTTGCTGGCAGCCGGCCAGCGCCACAAAAAAGACCGCAATCAAATTTTGTTTCTTCATGAGCAATTAATTGGCACCTCAATATACTTAAAATCATTCAGAGGCAGAAGCGATAAAAATATTAAACAAAAGGTGTAAGCTTTTAAAACTTCGCTATATTTAAGGTTATAGATTTTGGAGATGTTGGAAAGAAGTCATGTTATACTTGTTTTGGGTTTTAATTGTATTTAGCAGTTAAAAACCGGTAATGTCAAAAGCTTCAGGTTGCTGCTCAGAGAACTATAAGTATAGGGGATGCTGTTGTAGTAAAGAGGTTTAATACAAGGTAAACTATTGGTTATCAGGCTTAAGTGTTGTTTTGGTTAATATAGGAACGGTGGAATGCACTGCCGTTATTTAGTATAGCAATTTCATGTATATAAATCTGTTTCCACATAAGCATCTGGCACAAGTTAAGCGCAACCTGCTGGTGGCCGGTATATTACTTATTTTAGGCGGCGCCTATGCTTTGTTCCGTGAGCTTTACTTACTGGATGGCCTAAGGCCAGGCTGGGTAGTTGCCAGCGTAGTGGTCTTTGCTGTTGGCGCTTTCAGCTGGTTAGTCGCTAACAACTACATTCCCGCCCGAGATGCTTACTTCTCCATGACGCCTGAACGCATAAAGTATAGATTAGCTGTCTTTGGCCGTGAGTACCAGATCGCCTGGAGTCAGGTCAGTGCCATGGATATCTCAGCCCAAAGTATAATATTTTACCTTACCTCCGGTAAAAGCATTACCATGCGTTTAGGTAATATACAACAGCCTGAAATTATGTTGCACGTTTCCAGAAGCCTGCACCTGGCCGCTTTAGAGAAAGGAGTGACAATAAACGGTAACCAGACTTCCAGGCGTAACTCTTTGGCATAGCCCTGCCTCCTTTATACTTTTTAACTTCTTTTACTGGCATCAGAGTCCGCGCTTTGCCACCTTTGCAGGTATATCCACCAAAGTATGGCACAGCAGATATCGCGGGTTTACGGTTTACAGTTTGGCTTACTCTGCCTGAGTTCTTTCCTTTTCTTCGCCAGCTTTAACATGATCATCCCGGAACTGCCTGACTACCTGAGCAGCCTGGGCGGCGAGGAATACAAAGGGCTTATCATCTCGCTTTTTACGCTCACGGCCGGCCTTTCAAGGCCATTCAGTGGTAAACTTGCCGATAAAGTGGGACGCATACCCGTTATGATATTTGGCGGGGCAGTGTGTATACTTGCTGGAGTCTTATACCCTGTTGTGGGCTCGGTGGCGGCTTTTCTGCTGCTGCGTTTTCTGCATGGCTTCTCTACTGGGTTTACGCCTACAGGCACATCTGCGTACGTAGCCGATGTGGTGCCGGTAGAAAAGCGCGGTGAGGCAATGGGCCTGCTGGGGCTTTCGGGGAGCCTGGGCATGGCGGCTGGGCCTGCGCTGGGCGGCGCCATTGCCAATCAGTTCTCTGTTAACACCATGTTCTATGCTTCATCTGTGGCGGCTTTCCTGTCGGTGTTGGTGCTGGCGCGCATGAACGAAACCCTGGACGATCCGCATCGCTTCCGTATGGGTTTGCTCCGAATATCCCGCCACGAGATTTTTGAGCCACGCGTTTGGGGGCCATCTTTTGTGATGCTTTTCTCAACCTTCGCCTTTGGCACCATCCTGACCATTGTCCCGGACTTCAGCGCCTACCTGGGTATAAAGAACAAAGGGCTTTTCTTTACCAGCTTCACCGTGTCCTCGCTTGCCATCCGTTTCCTGGCCGGCCGCGCCTCCGACAAGTATGGCCGCATCAGTGTGCTGCGGGTAAGCACTGGCCTGCTTACTATTGCCATGGTTGTGATCGGGCTGTGTACATCTGCCACGCAATTATTGCTGGCGGGTATTCTTTTCGGAGTGGCGGTGGGCATGAATTCTCCTACTGTTTACGCCTGGACCATCGACCTGAGCCATGTGGCGCATCGTGGGCGTGCTATGGCCACCATGTACATTGCCCTGGAAGCAGGCATTGGCCTGGGCGCACTCTGCTCCGGTTGGCTTTACAGTAACACACCGGCTTATTTTGCCCGCACTTTCTGGGTGGCCGCGGCCTGTTCGTCGGTGGCTTTTCTATACCTTATGGTCTTCTCCAAAAAGCAGCTCGATCAGCCTTTTTTTGTACAGAAGTTTCTGCGTTAATATTGCACTAATTATATATGGTGATTTATTGAAATGTTGCTTTAATATGCAGTATAGCTAATTTTTGTTATAAAAAAATTCACTAAAAATTACATAAATCTCATAACCCTCTAGGGCGCGTGCCGTAAACACCTCCTATAAAAGTTCTTTACATTTCCTTTCCTTTTTACCTCAACTATTTTTTAAGGGTTATACTTTAAGCCGGCGTGCTGGGTGCTAAGTATGTGTAAGGGGCAGATAGAAGAGCTTGTAGTATGTTTTAATTTTCTAAAGTGTGTAGTATGGAAAAGTTTACTTTAAAATCCCTGTGTGTTTTTGCGTTTTGCCTTGTGTTGATGAGCTGTGAGAATGAAAGCGAAGCAGTATCACCGTTTAAAGCAACTGATTCTAAGAACTTTGGTACTGCCCCAGGTACCTGCGAGATAATTGAGTTTGATGGATATAACCAGATAGAGACCGGAGATGGTGCCGTAACAACCGTTTACAGCGAAGGCACACCTGTTCGTGTATCAGCGCAACTGCGCTCCCACAAAGGCGACTACCTGAATGCGAACGCGGCTATACTTTACAACACCAGCAAGCCGGATGCGAAGAACAAAAATTTCATTACCCCAAACAAAGAGGCGATCAGGCCAATGGGCAATGTGCTAACCGCTGGTAAAGTAAATGGCAAGTCCACATCTATCTACAGCCAGGGCAGCCGACTGGAAATGGACTTCTCTGCCATGGGAAGTATTACACTCAACGCCATCCATGTGCTGGATATCACAGAGGATGAGGCTGACTCGAAACTGGAACTACTTGATAAGAACGGTAAGGTGATCAAATCTTTTAAGCTGCCAGTAACCGGTGCTTATGGTGCCACCCGCCTGAATACAGAGGGAACACCGGGTGTGGCTAAAATACGAGTTACCTTTGGCGGTGAAGGCAAAAAAGCCGGTTCCGGTGCTATCGATGTAATCGAATTCTGCAGAAATTAATTAATGTTCTTTGAGGCTGCTTACAAACAATTGAGTAAGCAGCCTCAAAAAAATAGTAAACATTTCTATACTTTATTTGACTTATCAAGTATAATAGAATGTCTTGTAGCTGTTAACATCATGATTTTCAGCTGTTATTTTTTTATTGTATAGGTCATCGCCCTTCCTATAATTGCACAGCCTCCGCTGTAAACCTGTCATCACCCTTCTTATTCCTGTTCCTGCCTTTGCTGTGCACAACTCCATTTTGTAGTGCTGCCATTTTATGGTAGTCTGTATGATTTATTCTAATGTTTAACTATGAAAGCTAAAAGTTTATGAAACTAAAATTATCTAAAATGGGTGCCTTAGCGCTAGGCGCTTTTTTCTTTTTCGGATGCGAGAAGGAAAACGACATTCTCCCACTAACTTCTTCCAACAGCCAGGATGTTATTTCACGGGATTGCTATACTATAGATTTTGAGGAGTTCTCAGTAAGAACATTTCCTATTGAACAGGTAAGCACTCCATTTGGTACAGTTGGCGTATTTGCAAAGAAAAGAGAGAAGGATAACACTAGTGATGTATACACAAGCCCTAACGTTGCCAGGGTATATGATGCAAATAATCCTACAGGTGATGATGAGCATGACTTAGGGCAACGTAAAGAATTGGGCAAAATGTTAATGGCTAATATGTATACAAAGGCACAGATTGATGCTACGCCAGATGCTATAGGCGAAGATGGTTATAAATATTCTGAACCGAGCGATAATGCCTGGGGAGCAACCATTGAGCTTGATTTTTCTAAAATTGCCTATCCTGTTTCGCTAAAATCTATCGTTGTTGTTGATGTTGATAATAACCATGTGGTTGAAAATCAGTCGTATGTGAGAGTGATAGATGCTAGCAATGTGGCTCATAATTTTCCTTTAGCTATGTTTGAGGAAGAAGGAAGTAAGCAAACTGTTGAAATGAATGTTGCAAATGCCAAAAAACTTATAGTTGTGTTTGATGGCCGAGGCACTTCAGTTGGTTCCGGTGCCATTGACAATATTGTGTTCTGCGTTAGAAAACCAGAAGAGCCTAGAGGCTGTACTAAGACCCAGGGGTATTGGAAAACACATGCTCCAAATAGCAAGAACAACAATAAAAATACTAAAGTAGATCCAGCATGGGGCAGTTTGTATAATGATATTTTCTATGGTAGCGGAAAAACATACATGGACGTACTAAATACACCGCCTAAAGGTGATGCATACTATATCCTGGCCCATCAGTACATTGCTGCTAAGCTAAACAGAATTTCTGGCGCTTCAATGCCGGATAGAGTGCGGAATGTTTATGATATGGCAACGCTATATTTTGAAGACAAGTCTAACCCAAGCAGAAGCACCATTATTAGCTGGGCTGAAGTGCTAACTGCTTATAACGAAGGCAGAATAGGCCCGGGACACTGTGATTAATTAACTTAAAAGTATACTGAATAGCACCTGTGGTCCATGCCACAGGTGCTATTTGCTTTTAACCCATATTCAAACAACCTGCTACAATCTTTGTAGTATAACCAAAGCTAAAGATATCATTAAAGATCAGTCAGTTATAGTATGCCATCTGATAGGGGAGAATTTATAAACCATTTGGCACAAAGCCATTTACATGCGGCACACATAGTGCCTAAGTCTATCAGTTGTGCCTTTCTGGATGGCTTGCTACAGTTGCTTTTCCCGCCATTAGCCGAGAGTACAATTAAAACCGCCGATGAAGTTGACCTCCGACTGCGTGTGTTGGAATCGGATTTTCAGTTTATACTTTCTAAGTTGGAAGAACGCCTGCCGGATGCTCCGGCCCGGATTACCACTACTTTTTTTGATTCATTGCCAAGTATATACATGCACCTGCTAGCCGACGCCAAGGCCATTGAGGCCGGTGACCCTGCTGCCGTCAGTACTGATGAGGTAATCCGTACCTACCCGGGGTTTTATGCAGTTGCCGTTTACCGATTAGCGCACTTACTTTATACGTTGGATGTACCGCTTCTACCCCGCATCTACTCAGAGCATGCCCACACAAAAACAGGCGTTGATATTCATCCGGGTGCAAGTATAGGCGCCGTGTTTTGTATAGATCATGGCACCGGCATCGTGATAGGCGAAACAGCAACCATTGGCAACCATGTTAAAATATACCAGGGCGTAACCCTTGGAGCCGCCAGTGTAGATAAGTCTATGGCCAACACAAAAAGACACCCAACCATAGAGGACCACGTGGTTATTTATGCAGGGGCAACCATACTTGGCGGAAATACAGTGGTAGGTAAACACAGTGTTATTGGCGGCAATGTCTGGCTTACGGAAAGCGTGCCATCATATTCCAGGGTATATCACCGGCCCCAGATAAAAGTAAGCCAAACACCAGACCCGGCAGGTATTATCAACTTTTCAATTTAGGAACAATTATATGAAAGCAAGCTCAGTATTAGGCACTATCGGCAATACACCGCATGTCCGCATCAACAGGCTTTTTAATGATGAGGCTGAAGTATGGATGAAGTTGGAGCGCAGCAACCCAGGCGGAAGTATAAAAGACAGGATCGCACTTTCCATGATCGAGGATGCAGAGCGACGTGGCATCCTGAAGGAAGACAGTATCATTATAGAACCTACATCGGGCAATACAGGTGTGGGCCTGGCAATGGTTGCAGCTGTTAAAGGCTATCACCTCATTTTGGTAATGCCGGAGTCTATGTCGGTAGAAAGGCGCAGATTAATGGCCGCCTATGGTGCTAAACTGGAACTTACTCCCCGCGAAAAAGGCATGAAAGGTGCTATTGAAAAAGCCCATGAACTTGTGCAGGACAACGAGAATGCCTGGATGCCTATGCAATTTGAGAATGAGGCTAATGTGCAGGTGCACATTGATACAACTGCCAGTGAAATACTTAATGATTTCCCGGAGGGCTTTGATTACCTGATCACCGGGGTTGGTACCGGAGGCCATATAACAGGCGTCGCCAGAGTTCTGAAAAAGAAGTTTCCGCAACTTAAGGTGTTTGCTGTAGAGCCCTCTGCCTCTCCGGTGTTGAGCGGGGGGCAACCTGGCCCGCACCCGCTCCAGGGAATCGGGGCAGGTTTTATCCCAAGGATTCTCGACACTAATGTGCTGGATGGCGTGATACAGGTTGAGCGTGACGAAGCCTTTGATTTTGCCCGACGCGCTGCCCGTGAAGAGGGATTGTTTATCGGCATATCGTCAGGGGCATCGCTTGCCGCAGTTGCTAAAAAAATAGCGGAAGATATACCCGAGGGTTCACGCATCCTTACCTTCTGCTACGACACAGGTGAGAGGTACCTTTCAATTGACGACCTATTTGTGTAAGGAAGTATAAACTGTTGGGCGTGTAACAAAAAAAGGCAACCATTGTGGTTGCCTTTCTGTGGAGAATATCGGAGTCGAACCGATGACCTTCCCGAAGGCTTTCGGGGCGCTTTAGCCAGCTGAGCTAATCAAGTACTCGATATATTTTCGGCTTTTCTTCTTTTTGATTTCGAGTTCTCTCTTTTGAGCATCTGAACGGGTTGCGTGAACCTCTGTGAGTTTTACTTCCCAAGGTATACCTGCTTTAGTGGAAATATTCCTTCCTGTGTTATGTTGAATGAGACGTGTTTCCATACTTTCGCAGCTGCCAACGTAGTACCTGTCTCTTTTCTCAGAGTATAAGATGTAAGTGTAAAATAACATGCAGGCAAAACAAAAAAGGCACCCTAATTGGTTGCCTTTGAGTGATGAATATTAGAGTCGAACCGATGACCTTCCCAAAAGCCTTCGGGACGCTCTAACCTTAGCTGGCTTATCAGTTGGGGTGAGGTGGCCTGTAATAAAAAAAGGCAACCTATTCGGTTGCCTTCCAGTGGAGAATATCGGAGTCGAACCGATGACCTCTTGCATGCCATGCAAGCGCTCTAGCCAGCTGAGCTAATCCCCCATGTGTTTTCCTGGCTTTTAACTTTGCCTCCTGTCAGGTACAATGACCTTCACGAAAGCCTTCGGGACGCTCTAGCCAGTTGAGCTAATCCCCCGTCTTGTGGTACAAAAATAGATGAAATTTCTGAATTCCAAAATAGGCAAGTATAAAATGATAGAAAAGAAAAAGGGGCAACTAAAGCTGCCCCTTTTTATAAGCATACTTATTGAGCTTAGTTGAAGATGTATCGTACGCCAACCTGGGCTTTCCAGCGAGAAATGTCACCAGTGTTATCGCGGAATGATTTCTCTAACACTGTTTTGTTTGCTGCATTCAGGTAAGGGAAAGAGATCATTGGCTGACCCTGTGCATTGTAACCCATAAAGTTTAACAATGTAGGTCGGTTAGCCGACTCAACAATACCCCACTCTTTATTCAACAGGTTACCAAAGTTAAAGATGTCAAAGCTCAATTGCAGTGTGTTCTTCTTGCCACCAACATTTGTGAAAAGGTCCTGCAGCACACGCACGTCCATGCGGGTAGTGTAAGGTGTAACAGCGCCGTTACGCTCTGCATATTGTCCTCTTCTTGAGTTCAGGTAATCGTCCTGCTTGATATAAGCGTCCAGCTGGTTCCATAGCACAGAGGCGTCGCGCGTGTCGCTGCCGTTAGCTGGAACTAGTACGATTTCACTTGCATCGCGTGGGATGTAGATCAGGTCATTGCTTGTTAAGCCATCGCCGTTAAGGTCGCCGGAGTAAGTATAAGAGAATCTGTTACCAGACGACACTTCGAAGAATGCAGAAACTGAAGTAGCCAGGTGACGGAAATACTCTTTCTTATAAGACAGGGCCATGATTGCTCTGTGATCTGTCAGGAAGTTAGAGTATGACAGCACATTGGCATTCGGGTCGCCGGATACTTGACGGTCTCTCCATATTGATTGAGCGATAGTACCGCCGTCGTTTACAGACTTAGCATCAGAGTAAGTATAAGCTAGGCTAGTATACAGGCCATTTGTGAATGACTTCTGTAACTGACCTGTTACTGTATAAGAGTAACCATTGTTCGTGTTCTCCATTACGATCGCATCCGAGATGTTGGAGTTGATCCTGTTAAGCGCTACCAGTTTACCACCCTCGTATACAGGAACACCATTTGCGTTAACTTTGTAGAAGATCGGACGGTTGTCAGGTCCTTTTAGGCTAGCAGATGGATTAGGCAGGTTAGCATTTCTGTGGTACACAGCGTTAAGGTCTTTTGTCAGGATACCTTCTACAGTGGCGATCAGACCAAATGGCAATTGCTTGTCTACTGCCAGGTTACTTCTGAAAACCTGCGGGAACTCAAAACCAGGGTCGGTTACTGCCAGGTTGTAAGTTGATGAAGCAGCGCCTCCGCTCGGGATGTAAGCAGTTACGTCAGGGTTAAACTTGTAGTTCTGCTTCGTATCCAGGAACGAACCGAACAACACACCATTGTTTGATGCCTGGTTAGAGATCCAAACAAATGGCACACGACCCGTAAAGATACCAGTACCACCACGCACCTGAGTTGTCTGGTCGCCTTTTACATCCCAGTTAAAACCGAAGCGCGGAGACCATAACAGTTTAGTTTCTGGTGTTTTGCTAACGTCTATTTTCTCGCCGTTACGGAAAGTAAGAGCAGCCGCCGCAGGGTTGCTTAGCAGGTCAGTGTTGATGATCGGTAGATCGCCGCGTAAACCAGCTGTCAGTTTCAGTTTATTGTTTACAGTCCACTCATCCTGTACGTACAACCCAAACTGCATTGCTTTGATAATTGCGTAAGGGAAACCGCCTGGCTGTGCAGAGTACTGTAATTGGTACTCACTTGCTTTTGCTGTACCGTTGTTCACGTCATCATAGAAGTCCTGAAGCGACTTGTAACGGAAACGGCCATAGTAGTTTGGTGCAAAGCCATTCTGGAATTTGTAAGCCTCGTTAGCTGTACCGATCGTAAAGATGTGCTTTCCGGCAAAGATCGAGAAGTTGTTGCTTAACTGGTACACATCAGAGTTAAGAAGGTTGTTAGCTGAAAATGGCTCGTAACCGAATGATGTTAATGTAGCACCATTTCCGTTCTCAATATCCACAAGCGGGAATATACCGCCACGGCTCTCACGGAAATCACGGAAAGCGGTATAGCCGGCAATAAAGTTATTGGCAAACTTATCACCAAAACGGCTGTTCAACTCACCAATAAAGGAGTCCAGGTTGTTGTTGATGATGTACGTAGAAGCTTTGAACGGAAGAGAAGTTATACTTGGCTGACGGTTGTTTGCCGGTGCGCCAGAGTTTGATGCCGGAATATCCTTCCACGATCTCAGGTAGTTATACTTGAAAGAGAACGTGTGGTTCTTGTTGATGTTCCAGTCAAGCTTCGTGTTGATCTTGTTGTTCCAAGTCTCCATGTTGTAGTTCTCATAAGGACCTGTTTCGTAACCGAACTTGTCTTTCAGGAATTTGCTTAATTGGTCTAACTGCGCTGCGTCTGCAGAAGACACATTAGAACCGCTTAAACCTGGTCTGGACGCTACAAAGCTTGAGCCCGGTGCCGACTGGCGCTCCTGCTCATAGTTCACGAAAAAGAAAACTTTATCTTTCAGGATCGGGCCGCCTACCCGTGCGCCACGCTGTGACAAGGTAAACTCCTGCTTTGGCATCTTTGTATCGCCTACGTTCAGGCCAACCAGGCTCTCGTTACGACCGAACCAGTAAACTGAACCTGAAAAATCGTTTGTTCCGGAGCGGGTAACTGCATTTATGCCAGCACCTGTAAAGCCACCCTGGCGCACATCATAAGGAGCCAGGTTAACCTGGATCTGCTCGATTGCGTCTAGCGAGATTGGCTGTGCGCTGGTTTGCGAGCCTACGTTTGACTGAAGACCGAAAGAGTTGTTGAAAAGGGCGCCATCAATGGTTGTGTTGTTGTAGCTGCTGCTGCGGCCAGCAAATGAGTTGCCGTTTGCCTGTGGCGTTAATCTGGTATAATCCTGTAAGCTGCGGCTTAGCGTTGGCAGTTTCTCGATTTGCTCGCGGGCAATGTTTGTGGCTGCACCCGTACGATCCGCATTGATCACTGAATTTTTTTGGCTAACGATCTCAACCTCGCTCAGGTTTACATTACCAGAAGTAAGCTTGATGTCCAGGTTAAGGTTCTGTCCTAATTTCAGGAAAATGTTGTCAAAACGCTGCTCCTGAAATCCAACGTAAGAGGTTTTAATGGTATAAGGTCCGCCAACACGCAAGTTCTGGAAATTGTAACGTCCGTCTACGTTAGTTCCGGCTACATACTGTGTGTTGGTAGGAGTATGAACTGCGACAACTGTTGCGCCCGGAAGGCCTGTGCCGCTTTCATCTGTAATCTTGCCGTTCATCGCGGAAGTGGTGCTTCCTTGTGTCCAGCCTTTTTGCACTGTAAGTGTCATCATCAGCAGAAGACACAGCGCACTGTAAAAGTTTTTCATAGATGGATTGATTAATTTGGCCGCAAAAGTAGAAGTACTTTTTGTCAAATCAAGTTATCCAATATTAATTATTTGTAATATTTATATAACAATAGTTATACGTTGTGCCTTGGTATGGCTAAGAAAACAGGTAACGATCTGATGCATTGGAAACAAAAAGGGGCAGCTACTGCTGCCCCTTTTGTTAACCAAACTATTAAAGCTTAGTTGAAGATGTAACGCAGACCGAACTGCATGTAGTAAGTTGATGTGATGCTACGGTTATCGCTAAACGTTGTCTTTACAGGCTCGCCACCAAATGTTGCTAGTCTGAAAGTAGGCACTTGCGTACCTGTTGAAGACAATGTAGAGATGTTTGTAGGCGTTAACAGTGCACTTGCATTTACTGTTCTGTAAATACCCCACTCGCTGTTGATGAAGTTACCTACGTTGAAAATATCCAGGGTAACCTGAAGCGTGTTACGCTTGCCACCGATGTTAGTAAATACATCCTGAAGAAGTTTAACGTCAAACTGGTTTCTCCAAGGCATTACGGCACCGTTACGCTCAGCATACTGGCCCATTCTTGAGCTTAGATATTTGTCCTGTGCGATATAAGCGAAGAATGCATCACTCTGCTCTTGTGCTGTATAAGTTTTAGCAGTTGAACCTGAACCTACAGTCAGAGGCACGAAAGTGATCTCAGAAGCATTTCTAGGAATGTAAATCAAGTCACCGTTCTGACCATCTCTGTTGAAGTCTGCAGAGTAAACATAAGAGAATCTACCCTGAATAGAGCCTTCGTAGAATAATGAGATTGTAGTACCTAAGTGCTTGAAGTATTCTTTACGGAAAGAAAGTGATGCAATAACACGATCAGGAACTACATAACCAGCATGGCTGAATTCCGGGAAGTTAGCACCATTTACTGTCTGGTTGCCACCCCAAGCGCCTAGTGGCTGGTCACCGCTACCATCGTACTGGTTCTTAGCAGCACTCTTCACGTAAGCAGCTGTAGCTGAAAGGCCATTGCCAAACTGTTTTTCTAATTTAGCAGTAACAGACCAGTAGTATCCCTTAGAGCCATTGTCCAGAACTACAGTGTTGAAGGCCTGAGCACCAGCAGTACCTTTTGCTACTGGAACTGAAGTATAACCATTAGCTGCAGTAGGTCTAGTTGCCGGGTTGTAATATCTGTCCTGAGTATTTGCAGGGTAGATCATTCTGTTGTCTGGGTAACCTGCAATGCTAAGAGCAGTTGGGTCTACCAGGTTTGGATTGCGGAAATAAGCAGTGTTAAGGTCTTTGTTGTAGATACCCTCTAAAGTACCAACGATACCAAGTGGAAGTTTCGCATCAACAGCAAAGCTTGTTTTCCAAGTCTGTGGCATCTTGAAGTTCTCATCGATCACAGTGATTGAGCTTGGAAGAGATTTACCTGCTACAGGAACTGTTTCCGGACGGTAAGCAGCTGGGTTCGGGTTGAATGGACCAGGAGTTACGAATTTAGCCGGGTTGTTTCTGTCAGCTGTTGGAGTTTCAAACTGCTGTGTGATCTGTAGCATACCAGCATCACCTGCCTGGCTAACGATCCATACAAATGGAACCTTACCAGTGAAGATACCAGTACCACCGCGAAGCTGGATAGAACGGTCACCTTTTACGTCCCAGTTAAAGCCTGCTCTTGGAGAGAACATCAGCGCTGACTTAGGAAGGTTAGCTGTATTCAGTTTCTCGCCACCTGCGAAAGCAAGGTTAGATACCAGTGGGTGTTCTTTAAGGGCTTCAGGGTAAGTTGCATACTCCAGACGAAGACCACCAGTTAATTTCAATTTATCATTTACATTAAACTCATCCTGCGCATAAGCAGAGTACTGAGCAAACTTAAACGTTGGGAAAGCCTGAGCAAAACCTGGCTCCAGTGAGTAAGTTAAAGCAAAGTCAAGCGGTTTAACACCGTTTACGAAGTCATCCCAAGATCTGAAAGTATAGTAGCTTGTTGCGAAGCGCTGGAAACCGTTTTTGGTTGTGTTGAAATCAGCCTGTGCACCAAAAGTGAAGTTATGAGAACCTTTGATCCAGGTAAAGTTATCAACGATAGAGTACATCTCAACATCTCTTAAGTTGCCATAAGTAAATGGCTCATAACCAAAAGAAGTGAATGGCTGACCGTCTTTCAGGATGTCAACAAACGGGAACGGAGAGCTATCAGAGCTACGTGGGTCGTTCTGCTTAGTATAAGTTGCTCTAAAAGTGTTAGCAAGGTTACCACCAAGGCTAGAGTTTAACTCAGCAGCAAGCGAGTAAAAATTCGCATCGCTGTAGTAGTTAGAGTTCTTGAAGTGAAGCGCGTTGATGCTTGTACGACCAGCGCTGCTTGCGTAGCCAGCAAGTGGGCTTCTTGAAGAGCTAACAAAACTAGGGTCTTTGCTTTCTACCTGGCTATAACGCACATTGAAACGGTGGTTGTTAGTGATGTTCCAGTCGATACGGGCAAGGAATTTAGTTTTGTCGCTTACGAAGTCATAGCCCTGGTAAGGACCAGTTTCGTAACCATAAGTGTTTCTCAGGTAATTGCTGATGTTATTCAGCTCATCTTCTGTTGGACGAGAAACATCAGGGTTTGAAGGGCCGTAAGGTCTGGCTGCAGTAGCTGCTACTCTTGACTGACCAGGTCTTGTCTGCTCTTCTGTTTCAGCGTTTAAGAAGAAGAATAATTTGTTTTTCAGGATCGGGCCACCAACTCTGAAACCGTACTGAGCAAAATCCATCTTCTGCTTTGTGATCTCGAAGTCGCCTACTTTGCTACCCTGCTGCTTCTCAGTTCTGAAATAGTTGTAAAGTGAAGCAGAGAAGTTGTTAGAGCCAGAACGCGTAATTGCGTTTACAGCACTACCAATAAAACCAGACTGACGAACGTCGAATGGAGTAACGTTTACAGAGATCTCTTCGATCGCATCAAGAGAGATTGGAGAACCACCGGCTGGCATGTTTGCGCCAATACCGAAGTTGTTGTTAAAGTCAGCACCGTCTACAGTGATCTGGTTCTGGCGATAGTTACCACCACCCACAGAAGCACCATTGGCCTGAGGAGTAATACGAGTGAAGTCGTTTAAGCTACGAGATACTGTTGGCAAAGCCTGTATCTGCTGGATGCCTACGTTAGTAACTGCGCCGCTTCTCTCTGCATTCAACAATTTGTCTTTTGTACCAGAGATAACTACTTCTTTAAGTTCAGTTCCAGACTCGCTAAGAGTGGTATTTAATACGAATGGCTCAGCAAGTTTAAGAGTTACATTTTCAACTTTTCTTGTCTGGAAGCCCAGGTAAGAAACATTTACAACATAAGGCCCACCAACACGCATGTTAACGATGTTGAAACGACCATCTGCGTTAGTAGCGGTACCATACTGTGTACCGGAAGGAGTGTGTACTGCAACTACTGTAGCGCCGGGTAATCCCTCGCCTTTAGAATCTGTTACAATACCTGTCATAGAAGAGGTGGTTACCCCTTGCGCCCAGCTATACTGTACACACAGTATCATAGCCAGAGCTAGACATAATGCACTATAAATGTTTTTCATAAATGGGTTGATTGATTTTGGCGCAAATGTAATTGGAGTTATCCAAATTACAAGCGGTCGGAATGTTATTTATTTATTAATCTATTTTATACAACCGTATAAGCAAATCTTTGACAAGCTGCTGAAACCTAATGTATTTGTTATAGCTTGAAACAATGAGTGTTATAACATTTATTTGGTTGAGTGTATTTTATGTTATCAACCTGTATATGTAATGTTAATTCTATCGATATAAAAAGAGTATTTGCTTAAGCGGGTATGTGCTATGTGTTTGAATAGTGCAATAAATAGTAAGAGGTGTGAGGTTTTGTGTTAAATCATGTTTATATGCCCTATGTTGAATTGGGTCAGTCTAGATATGAGCTGTTTTTTGCTAGCTGGCATACTGTATTATTCTGTTTGCAGTATGCTATAGGGACTTGTCAAAAGAGCACTGGTGAGATACAGGTAACTTGCGCTGTGTTAACAATATAGGGTTACGGTGGTCTGCGCATTTTTTTTACCTGTTGTCAGGCTTTTAAGCTGATAAATGCTTGTATAATATCTATATGAGATTTGTCTGATTAAAGAAAGTGACTTTAATGTAAAAAAGATTTGATGTATCCTGTGTTGTATAATTTATATAACATAGGGTGTTTTTGTTTTATCTGTTCAGCGATTGAATCATAAAAAAATTATGGACGATGAAATTGAGTGAAAATATAGTAGAAGTATCTAGAGTAAATACTATTTCGCTATAAATGCGCTAAAACTTAATTTATCAGGCTTGGCGACTGTTTGAGTTAATATTAGTAAAATTAAAAACAATGTCTAAACAGTGTTTTGGTGATATAATTGTACTTTGTGTTTTGGTTGATTTTGTGTTTGCTGTTGGTGGATTTGTAAATATCTGTAAATTTTATAGATGTGGATGTTTTTGATGTGTGCAAGTCAATTTTACTGAAATTTACCCAGTGTTAAATTTGTATTATTTTTAATTCAATTATTTGCTGATTAATGTTTTAACACTGTATATTCGCACCCAAATCAACCAACCAAATACAAAAACACTAAAGATGAAGTACAATTTACTCAGTCTTGTGATGCTGGCACTGGTAATCAGTCTGGCACCAATGGATTTGTTCGCTCAGGGTATGGTGAAGGGCAAAGTTGTAGATGCTGCAACGAAAGAGCCTTTGCCAGGAGCAACAGTCATTTTAAAAGGAACAAGCCAAGCTGTTCCTACTTCTGCTGATGGTACCTTTGCTTTAAAAGTAGAGGACCCGAATGCCTCGGCTGTACTGGTCAACTACATTGGCTACGTACAGAAGGAGGTTTCTATTGCAGGTGTTAATGGTGTTAAAAACCTAGGCACTATTGCCTTGTCTGCGAATGCTACTTCTATTAACGAAGTAATTGTTACCGCAAACAGCATTGCAATCGACAGAGAAACACCTGTGGCAATGTCTACTATTACAAGTGAGATCATCACTGAGAAGGCGTCAAACCAGGAGTTTCCGGAATTGTTAAAGTCTACACCTGGTGTTTATGCTACAAAGCAGGGTGGTGGTTTTGGAGATGCACGTACAAATATACGTGGCTTCCAGAGCCAGAACGTTGCTGTGATGATCAACGGTGTGCCGGTAAACGACATGGAAAATGGCCGTGTGTACTGGTCTAACTGGGCTGGTTTAACAGATGTTACCAAGTCGATGCAGGTGCAGCGTGGCTTAGGTGCCTCTAAGGTGGCTGTGCCTTCTATTGGTGGTACGATCAACATCCAGACAAGAACTACTGATGCTACAAAAGGTGGTTCTGTATTCTATGGTATCGGTAACAACGGTTATAGCAAAGTTGCTTTCTCATTCGCGAGTGGCCTGACAGAAGATGGCTGGGCTGTAGCGGCATCTGGTTCTAAAACAGAGGGCAATGGCTGGGCTGAAGGTCTTCAGTTTGAAGGTTATAACTACTTTTTCAATGTTTCTAAGCTTATCAATGACAAGCACACTTTGTCATTAACTGGTTTCGGCGCTCCGCAGCGTCATGGTCAGCGTCAGAGCAGAGAATTGATTCAAGACTACAGAAACGCTCCTCAAGGTTTAAGATGGAACTCTGACTGGGGGGTGCTGAATGGCGAAGTTGTAAATGTTGAGGACAACTTCTACCACAAACCTCAGGTTTCTCTTAACCACTACTGGACAATCGATCAGTCTTCTTTCCTTTCCACAGCTGTTTACGCTTCTATTGGTACAGGCGGTGGCGGTGGCTACGCTGGTAACGTTGCGGATTTCAGAACAGGAGATAAATTCTCTCCTTATGATCTTGATGCAGTTGTAGAAACTAATCTTAACTCACAGGACGGAAGTGCTTTAGGTTATTTGAGAGCATCCAGAAACGACCACAAATGGTATGGCGCCCTTTCTACTTACCAGAAGAGCCTGAGCAATAAGTTCGACCTGTTGGCCGGTTTAGACCTGCGCTACTACAAAGGCGAGCACTTTACAGAAGTTACAAACCTGTTAGGCGCTGACTATGTGCTGGATTCAAGAGACAAGAACAATCCTGTAAACAGAGCTACAGTAGGCGATAAGATCAGCTACAACAACGACGGTATCGTGCTTTGGGAAGGTGGCTTCCTTCAGGGTGAGTACAAATCAGGTCCTCTTTCTGCATTTGTTTCCCTGGCAGCCTCTAACACTTCATACAAGCGTATCGACTACTTTAACTACCTGGACAGCGATCCACTTCAGGAAACTGACTTTGTTAACTTCTTTGGTTACCAGACAAAGGGCGGCGCTAACTATAACCTGACAGAGAACCACAATGTGTTTGCTAACGTGGGTTATTTCGAGAGAGCACCTTTCTTTAACGCTGTTTTCCTGAACAACAAGAACGACATCAATGAAAAAGCTGAGAACGAGAAGATCCTTAGCTATGAGTTAGGTTATGGCTTTAGATCTTCTGTTTTGAGTGCCAATGTGAACCTTTACAGAACTACCTGGGCTGACAGATCTTTCACGAAGTCAAGAGCCATAGGCGGTCAGATTTACTATGCCAACCTGTTAGGGGTTGACGCGCTTCACCAAGGTGTTGAGTTTGATTTTAACTATCAGCCAACCACAAAGCTTACTATTACAGGTATGGCTTCATTCGGCGACTGGACATGGCAGAACAACCTTTCAGGTGTAACTATCTTTGATGAGAACCAGAATCCTGTTGACGAAATTGGTGCGATGTACATGAAAGGCCTTAAAGTTGGTGATGCTGCCCAGACAACTGCAGCATTCGGTATCAGCTACAAACTGCTTGAGGGCCTGAAAATTGGTGCGGATTACAATTACTTCACTGATAACTTCAGTGACTTCGATCCAACATCATTAGGTAAGCCTGGCTTGGCAGTTTGGGAAGTGCCTACTTACTCACTAGTTGACCTTAATGCTTCTTACAATTTTGAGCTTGGTGGTCTGAAAGCCTCTTTCTATGGCAATGTGAACAACCTGTTTAACACAGAGTATATCTCTGATTCGCAGGCTTCATTCCATCCGGAAACAGGTGTAAGCAATGCTGCTAACTCTGCAGTGTTCTTTGGTACTGGCAGAACTTGGACAACTGGTTTAAAAATCAACTTCTAAAAAATACTTAGATGAAAAAGATATTTTATCTTATCTCTTCCCTGATGCTGGTGTTCACGGCCTGTGACCCAATGGAAGATGTATATGAGGAACTGGATAAGCAGAATCCTGATGTTTATGCAAAAGACATGAACATCGAACTCGAGAAAAAGGATTACGAGTTGCTAAAGGGTGAGCCAGTTGCTAAAAACTATTACTTTGCTTCCGAGCAAGAAGCAGCAGATCTGATCCCGACTATTCTTGATAAAAAGTATCCGCAGATGGGGAACGGCACCTCTGTGGCTGTAAGCTTTGAGAAGCTGGCTTTTGAGTTTAAGGGCAATAAAGTGTCATCAGCGGTTTCATACACTGTAACCAGCGATGATTACGATGCCATGGGCCACCGCTTCGACAACTTTGACAGTGCTAACGAGATGATTGAGTTTCTGGAGTATAAATACCCTGATGCTGCAGAAAACATGTTGGTGACGCTTACATTTGACTATTACACTGGCACTACCAAGCGTGTGAAAGATGCATTCTACTTCATGAACGGCGAATGGAGCAACATTTATTTCGTGACTGAGGATGATTATGCACTGGTAGATCGTGGCCGTTACGATAACTTTACTTCTGCTGACGATGACATGCTGCCAGTTTTCTTTAACAAGTTCCTGACAGATAACATTGTTGGTGCTGAGGCTGGAGACGTGGAGTATGTAAGCTATGCATACTTTAGCAGCGGCAAAACAACCCAGAAAGTATACACCATGGTATATGACGGCGCTAAATGGCATGCTGTAACAGAGAATTTGACAACTGCCGGTTTGCTGGCTTTCGCAAAGAAAGACGGTGTTTGGAAGCCAGACCTGACTATCAGGTATACACTTGTGGCAGCTGACTATCAGTGGATCGCAACTAACCCTGCGTTAGGTACAGAAACCAACAGAGGAAACCTGGCGAACTATGGTAACTTCTATCAGAGCAATCCTAACTCAAGCAACTACTGGAGTAACGACCAGATCGTAGCAGCATTAGGCGCTTTGTTGAAGCAAAAGTATCCGAATGCAGAAGAAGGCCAGAAGTACCAACTTACTTATGCGGCTTACAATAGCGGTAACATAACTGCCACTGTAACCCTGGAACTTCAGGCTGACGGTAGCTACAAAGCTATCTAAGAAGCTGTAGTATAAATTAAAAGCCCTCCCGAAACTGATCGGGAGGGCTTTTTTATTGGTAGTTTAATTAGTTAAAGATATACCTTACGCCTAACTGCCCCTGCCATCTGGAATCGAACTGTGCAATATTATACGCCTGTGTATTCGGGTTGAATGTAAAAGTAGGTTGGCCTGCCGTATTAAAACCGGCAAAGCGTATGACCTCATTGGCACTGTTGTTTACAAAGTATTGTCGGCCCCAGTCTTTGTTTATAAGGTTGCCCACATTAAACACATCGAAAGTGATCTGGAAAGTATGGCGCTGATCTCCGGCATTGATGTAGAAATCCTGCAACAGGCGTACGTCAAACTGATGTGTCCATGGCATACGGGCAGCATTTCTTTCTGCGTACTGGCCTCTGCGGTCGTTCAAGTAAGCGTCTCCTGAAATAAAGGCATCCAGGGCCTCCCACTGTTGTGCAGGGGTAAAGGTGGTGCCTCCGGATGTAAATGTAACCAGGGTGATCTCACTCTGGCTGCGAGGAACGTAGATCAGGTCATTGGCGAAGTTACCGTCGCGGTTCAGGTCGCCGTTATAAAGGTAAGTAAATGGCAGGCCAGACTGGCCCTGGTAAAACAGTGACAAGCCAGTTGCAAAGTTATCGCCCCATCTGAAAGTATAGCCACCGGTACCTATAACTCTATGGCGTACATCAAATCTTGAAAATGACAGCGGCGGATCGTTCGGGTTATTTACCACCTGGTTAAACTCATAGTTTGACAACGCAGTTGAGCTTGTGCCCGAGTTCACATCCTTGGACTTGCCATAAGTATAAGCTACCGAGGTCTGGATACCATTGGTAAAATCCTTGCGCAACTGACCGGTTATACTATAACGGTAACCCTCGTTCGTGTTGTCAAGCAGGATCACGTTGGTATAGTCTGAGTTTATGCGTCTGTTTACCGGGAATAGCTCTCTGTTGTCTGCGCCAGGAAGTGTGCCGGTTGGCTGCACGAGGTTAAGGTCGCGGTATACTACATCATTGAGTGTTTTGGAGTAAATACCTTCCAGAGTGGCGAATACCTCCCAAGGCAAAGTATAATCCACGGCCAGGTTACTTCTCCAAACCTGCGGAATTTTAAAATCATCTTCTATCACGTTTACCTCAACAGTCCTTACCGGAGGCCCAGCAGTTCGTTGCTGTGTTGGATCTGGAATAAATGTCTGCGGGTTTCTCACATCCACAGTACCTAAAATAGTACCTGTGTTTATAAACTGGTTTGAAAGCCATACAAAAGGCACGCGTCCGGTAAATACCCCTGTACCACCTCGTATCTGGAAGGTGCGCTCATCGGTTGGGGTGAAGTTAAAGCCAAAGCGAGGGGCCCATAATAACTCTCCACTAGGAGCACGGTCAGTTTCTAAGCCCGGGAAAATATTCTGGAAGTCGTTCTCAAGTTTCGTGTTTTCAGCAGGCTTGTCCGGGAAAACAGGAATATCAAGGCGCAGACCAAACGTTAATTTTAATCGTTCGGATGCTGTGTATTCATCCTGCAGGTAAAAACCTAGCTGCATGGCATCAAACTCAGCTGCAGGGCGAGGGTCATCTGTGAGTGAATACGTGGCGCGTATACGGGTTGGCCGGTTATTAAAGAAGTCGCTCAGGCTACGGAAGTCCCATCGGCCGTTCAGGTTATTTATAAAGAGGTTACGGAAATTGAAAAACTCATTATGTGTACCGAATGTGAAGTTGTGGCGATCAACGAGGTATGTTAAGTTATTCGTTATTTCAAATATGTCCTGGTCCAGTTCATTGGCTGTTGATGAACGCTGTGCGCCAAACTCAAAAGTGCCAACTGGGTCTGCAATAGTTACCTGAGGGAAAAGCTCCCCCTGTATATCACGGCTTTCCCTGATGCGAGAGTAGCCCATGATCAGGTTATTTGAGATAGAGTTGCTGAAACGGCTGTTCAGTTCAAGCACAGTGCTGTTTGTAGTACTATTAAACTGGTAGGCATTATTGCCAAAACGAATAAAGCTGTTGCTCCTGGATATATTGTCATCAAAAGCATCCACGTAGTTGTGCCGCAGGGTCAGTTGGTGATTATTAGACACGTTCCAGTCGAAGCGGATAAAGAACTTGTCACTTTCTGTGTCCCTGTCTATACTTCCAAAAGAGCCAACATCATATCCATAAGTCTCACGCACAAATGTGGCAAGCTGCTGCGCTGCGCTAAGTGGTATCTGCGACTCTGCCGAGCCTGGCGCAAAACGCAACGGTTCCGTAATGCGGGTAGCATCGTAGTTGGTAAAGAAAAACAGCTTGTCTTTGATTATAGGTCCTCCCAAGCGTACACCATACTGGTAATTGCTGAATTCATCTGCCTTTACGCGCGGCCCTTGTATCGCTTTACCAATGGTATTCTCGTTACGGCCAAAGCCATACACCGAACCTGAAAATGTATTGGAACCTGAACGTGTAACAGCGTTAATACCGCCACCTGTAAAGTTGCCCAGCTTCACATCGTAAGGGGCAACTACTACCTGTATCTCCTGTATCGCATCTAGCGAGATAGGCTGGGTGCCGGCCTGACCGCCAGGTGTACCACTGCCCGAAAGGCCAAACACGTCATTGTTTACCGCACCATCTATGGTAATATTATTGAATCGGTTGTTGGAGCCGGCGATGGAGTTGCCTGAAGCTTGTGGGGTTAAACGTGTAAAGTCCTGCAGGCTTCTGCTTAGTGTTGGCAGTTTTTCCAGCTGCTCCCGCGAAACGTTGGTGGCAGCACCGGTTCGGTCCTGGTTAAAAATATCGTTGCGTTCACCGGTGATCTCAACCTCTCCCAGTTGCCGGGCGCTTTCCGTTAAGGTAAAGTCTACGCGGGCAGTTTTACCCAATGCCAGGCTTACACCCTCAGCAGCTTGTTCCTGGTATCCTACATAGGAGGTCCTGATAGTATAAGGCCCACCCACGCGCATGTTCTGGATATTGTAAAACCCATCCGCATTTGTTGATGCTACATATTGGGTATTAGTAGGGGTATGCACTGCAATTACGGTGGCACCCGGAAGCGCTGTACCTGCCTGATCTCGTATCAGACCGGTTAAAGCGGCTGTAGTTGCCCCTTGCGCCAGTGCCATCTGTGCGTTCAGTAAACAAGCTAAGCACAGGGTTAAAATAGAGTATAAAGATTTCATAGTACTTATAACTAGTTGATTAACAATAGCTTTTACTAGCTTTTAAGTACGTATGTTCTAATTGTCCTATGTTAAATTTTGATTACGAAGGCAGGTTCCCATTTAACTAAAAAATGGGGCTTATTCACTTAAAAAACAGGTGGTCTTACCGCTTTGATGAAAATCTTCTGATAGTGTTCAGAGAATAAATTATTCTCAACAACACCTAATGAGGTGGACGCATGAATAAACTTGATTTCCTCATTGCTGTTTACTTCTGTAACCATGCCCACATGCGTTATGTCACGGCTATTTTTGTTAGCCCCAAAGAAAACGAGGTCGCCTTCTTTTATATCCTTTAGCCTGACTTCTTTTCCGTACCGGCTTTGTTCGTCGGAAGTGCGCGGAAGTATAACATCTATACTTTGGAACGAGGTGCAGAGAAGGCCGGAGCAGTCCATGCCTACGCGTGTGGTGCCGCCCCATTTATAAGGAGTGCCCGTATAGGAACGTGCTGCCTTGATAACAGTGGCCACCTGCTCATCCAGGTTACGGGGCACGTGGGTGCGGCTTGTTCGATCTTTAGAAGCTAACGGGGCATCTTTGCCACCGTTCCGGGCTGCCAGTTTGCGCGCTTTGCGTTCCTGCCTCTTGGCTTCGGCAATTTCTCGTGCCGAGCGGTAATCTTCTCCACGCTTACTAAAAGTAGGCTGGGATGTCTGGCAAGAGGCCGCCAGAAGCAGGAAAAAAATTAATAAAGCGGCAGAGGTAAAAAGAGACTTCAAAGCGTATTACGTAAAAATAAGTTGGTGATAATATAAGCGTTGGCTAATTTACAGATTAGCTGTTCTTTTTAAAAATGAAATTTAACAAAGTAAGCCCGGAGGCTATCGACTATTTTTCCGGTATAGTTGGCGAGGAGCACATGGTTATGCCATCTGATCTGGAAACTATGCTGCGCTACACGCACGATGAAACCGAAGACCTGCGTTACCAGCCGGAGGTAGTCCTTAAACCTGCAAACGCTAAGCAGATAAGTGGTATTATGCGTTATTGCCACGAAAATCTTATTCCGGTTACCCCACGGGGCGCCGGCACTGGCTTAAGTGGTGGCGCACTAGCCGTGCATGGCGGGGTTATACTTTCAACCGAGCGGCTTAACCAGATCATCAATATTGATGAGCGTAACCTGCAGGCCACTGTGGAGCCAGGCGTTATCACACAGGTGTTCCAGGAGGCCGTTATTGAAAGAGGCTTGTTTTACCCACCCGATCCTTCGAGCAGGGGCAGCTGCTTTTTAGGCGGTAATCTTAGCGAGAACAGCGGTGGCCCCAGGGCAGTAAAGTATGGTGTTACCAAAGACTATGTGCTGAACATGGAAGTGGTGCTGCCAACCGGCGAAATAACCTGGACCGGGGCTAACGTACTGAAAAATGCCACTGGCTACAACCTGACACAGCTGATGGTGGGCAGCGAGGGTACCCTGAGCATCATCACAAAAATCGTTTTCAAGCTAATACCATACCCGCCACAGAACCTGGTAATGCTGGTACCATTCCGGAAGTATGAGGAAGCCTGTGAGGCAGTATCCAAAATATTTATGGCCGGCATCGTGCCTTCTGCCTTGGAGTTTATGGAGCGTGACGCCATAGAGTGGACCTCGAAGTATGTGGATGTGAAGGTGGATATACCGGAAGACATACAGGCGCACCTGCTCATTGAGCTGGATGGAAAGGAAATGGACGTGCTGTTTCAGGAGGCAGAGCAAGTATACCAGGTGCTGGAAAGCTTTGATGTCGGGGAGATATTGGTGGCCGATACCGAAAAGCAAAAGGCGGATCTGTGGCACCTGCGCCGGAATGTGGGCCATGCCGTAAAAAGCAATTCTGTTTATAAAGAGGAAGATACGGTAGTGCCACGCGCCGAACTGCCAAAGCTCCTGAAAGGTGTTAAGGAAATAGGAGCAAGGTATAACTTCAAATCTGTTTGCTACGGCCACGCCGGCGACGGCAACCTGCACATCAATATCGTGAAAGGCGACATGAGCGACGACGACTGGAACAACAAATTGCCGGAAGGCATCAAAGAGATCTTCAGGCACTGTGTTTCGTTGGGTGGCACCATTTCAGGGGAGCACGGCATAGGCCTGGTGCAACGCCGTTACATCGGGATTGCTGTAAGCGAAGTGCAGCTAAGGTTGATGCGGGGTATAAAACAGCTGTTCGACCCACACGGCATACTTAACCCGGGCAAGATATTTTAAAAGCCTGAAACGTTCAGTTATACCTCGCCAGCGCCAGTTTTAAGTTGTGCCTTTTGGTCTGTTGGCCTAAGTATTGTCTTTGTCTGACAAATGCTGGTCCAGTTTGCGAAGGTTTAGCCAGGATCGCATAATGTTTTTGTGTGTTTCAATAACAGGCGTTTGCTCTTGGCTGGTTTTACTGTTTTCCTGCTTGCGCATGTTTAAAAGGTGTTCCTGATCCTGGGTGTTTTCTTTTTCAGAAGGATAAGCCCTAAGTATGGCCTCCTTGTAGGATTTATTTGTTTTCATGGTATCGGGTAAATTAATTTAAGAGTCGTGAACCGGCTCCTGTTTTTTCTCTTCTTCTTTTATAAAATTGCTTACATAACCAGCGATCTCCTCGGCATTGTCTTCCACCAAAAAGTGGCCACTGTCTTCAAAATGTATCACGTAACACTCATGGAAGAACTTTTTCCAGCGTTGTAAGGCATCGATCTTTATCAGTTTATCGCGCTCTCCCCAAAGTATAAGCGTTGGGATGTCCTGTATCTTTTTGCGGTCTTTCCAGAGTTCTTCGTACCACTTTGTAACGCCAACCAACTCCCGTGCACAGGCAAGTTTCTTTACCCGCTGGTCTGGGTTGCCCAAGCCCTGCACATAGTGCTCTTTTATTGGCTCAGGTATTTTCTCCTCTTCCTCAAAAAGTTCGTTTACCAGCGTTTTGGCCGATACGTTAAGTTTGGAATGCAGGAACTTGCCCAAAGGCCCGACAAGGTACTTGCTTGTTTTTCCGAAGGTCTGGTGTTTTGATAAAGACCAGGTCCAGGAGTTAAGCATAACGATGCGCTTTACATTTGATGGGTTCTTTATGGCGTAGGCAAAGCCAATAGGTGCACCAAAGTCATGCACCAGCAGCGTAACGTCTGTTAGCTTCAGATGGTCCATCAATTGTTCAAAGTTGGCGGCGTGTGCCCGGGGCTTGTAACTAAAATCATCGGGTTTGTCGGAAAGTCCGAAGCCGATCAGGTCCACAGCAATGCAGCGGTACTTTTTTCGAAGGATCTTTATGATGTTGCGGTACAGGAAAGACCAGGCAGGGGTGCCATGTATCATCACGATCGGCGTGCCTGTACCCTCATCTATATAATGCATTTTGCCAGCTTCCAGCTGTAGATAGTGCGATTTAAATGGATACTCTTTCGTATCCAACCATTCTGGTTTCATAGAAAGTATAGGGTGTATTTATTAAACTATACTTTGATTAAGGAGGCAGGTTGTTAATTTTACTTAAAATAAGGTTGGCTTCAGCCTAAATAATGGCAAGCGTACACCTGGGCTTGGTTAACAGTGATTAGAGGGCAAAGAGATTTATGTGCGGATTAGCGGGAGTTTATGCTTTTACGGAGGCGGGGGCCAGGACACTGGAGCTCTTGCCGGCTGCAGCCGCAGCCGTGGCACGACGCGGGCCGGACGCCAGGGGCGAGTTTCGGAGCGGTATGGTGGGCATGGTGCACACCAGGCTTTCTGTTATTGCTCCTTCTGCCATGGCCAATCAACCTTTTACAGAGCCAAGCGGCCGCTTCATCATTATCCTGAACGGCGAAATATTCAACTACCGCAAACTCCGCGGCGAGTTAATGGATAAAGGCATTAGCTTTACCACAGACTCAGACACAGAGGTAGTTTTACAGCTCTACATGAGGGAAGGGCAGGATTTTCTTAAAAAGCTCAGGGGCTTTTTTGCGCTGGCGATTTTCGATGCAGCGGAGAATGCACTGTTTATTGCCCGCGACAGGTTTGGCGAGAAGCCGCTGCTGTATTATAAAGATGCAGATAAGTTTATGTTTGGGTCTGAGTTGGGCAGTTTAATGGCGCTGGGTGTTCCACGTGAATTAGACTATACTTCGCTTTACCAATACCTGCAGCTTGCCTACATTCCGGCTCCGGCAAGTATACTGACCGGTGTAAAAAAGCTTTTGCCAGGCCATGCGCTTTACATTCGTAACGGTCGTGTGCAGAGCTCCGTCTGGTACAGGTTGCCTTATGATGCGGAGAAAAGCACCCAGAGCCAGATGACCTATGCGCAACAGCAGTCAAAGTTGCGGCAATTGATGGACAGAGCTGTAACCGACAGGCTGGTGGCCGATGTTCCGGTAGGCGCTTTCCTGAGTGGCGGCATCGACTCATCGGTTGTGGTGGGCCTGGCTTCTGCGCATGTGCCAGATCTTCATACTTTTTCAGTGGGCTTTCCGGAGCAACCATACTTTGACGAAACAAAGTATGCTCGGCTGGTGGCCCAAAAGTATAATACCAATCACACGGAAGTCCTTCTTACCTCAACTGAGTTGCACGATAATCTTTTCGGGATGCTGGAGGCGCTCAGCGAGCCTTTTGCCGACTCTTCGGCGCTGGCCGTTTATTCGCTTAGCCGGCATGTGAGCCAGTCGTTTAAAGCGGTGCTTTCTGGGGACGGGGCTGATGAACTATTCGGGGGTTACAATAAGCATCTGGCTGAGTATAAGGTAATAACAGGTGGTGTAGGCGCAGGTGTGGTAAAACAACTGGAGTTTTTATGGAAACTTCTGCCAAAATCCAGAAACTCTTTTGTGGCAAACAAGGTAAGACAATTACAGCGCTTTGCCCAAGGGGCCAACTTAACGCCGCAAGAGCGTTACTGGCTCTGGGCAACATGGCAAACCGAAGCAGATGCCCTGCAGTTACTGAAAACAAACCACCGTACTGCCGCGGCTAGCCGGTTATACTTTGCACGCAAAAGCCGTTTGCTGGACTGCCTTAATAACAACCACCACAACCTGAATAACGTACTGTGTGCCGACTGGAACCTGGTTCTGGCCAATGATATGCTGCCCAAGACAGACCTCATGGGCATGGCCAATGGGCTTGAGATAAGAAGTCCGTACCTCGATCACAGGCTGGTAAAGTTTGCAATGGCTTTGCCTGCCAGTTCCAAGATCAGCAAGGACAGGCAAAAACGTATTTTAACCGATACTTTTAAAGATATTTTGCCGGCAGAGCTGCTGTCGAGAAAGAAAAAGGGCTTTGAGGTGCCGTTGCAACATTTCCTGAATACGAAAGGGCAGGAGTTGGTGCAGGAACTTTTAGCACCCAACAGGATACAGGAACAGGGTATCTTTGACGTTGCTGCAGTAATGAAACTGCGAGACGGCGTTCTGGGAAAGCAGGGCGGCGATCAGCAGGCAAAGCTCTGGAGCCTGTTGGTATTCCAGTACTGGTGGCAGAAATATATGACGTAGGTTCCTAAATAGCCTTGTGTGCATTAAATTAGAATAGATAAGTAAGTATTACACAGAAAAGTTAAATTTGTACTCTTAACAAGATTTTTCACCTATGAGAATAGCTGTAGTTGGCACGGGATACGTGGGTCTGGTAACAGGCACCTGCTTTGCCGAAGTGGGCATTGACGTTACCTGCATAGACATAGACACCAAAAAGATAGAGAACCTGAAGAAGGGGATCCTTCCGATCTACGAGCCGGGGCTGGAGGAGATGGTGCAGCGCAACACCCAGAAAGAGCGCCTTACCTTCTCATCGGACCTGGCCTCCAGCATACAGTCCTGCGGCTGCGAGGCGGCCTTCATCGCCGTGGGCACGCCCCCGGGCGAGGACGGCTCGGCCGACCTGAAGCACGTGCTGGCCGTGGCCCGCGCCATTGGCCAGCACATGACCGACTACATGGTGGTGGTGACCAAGAGCACGGTGCCGGTGGGCACGGCGCGCAAGGTGCGCCAGGCCATCGAGGAGGAGCTGGCCGCGCGCGGCGTGGACATTCCGTTTGATGTGGCCTCTAACCCGGAGTTCCTCAAGGAGGGAGCCGCCATCGAGGACTTCCTAAAGCCTGACCGTATCGTGGTGGGCGTGGCCTCTGACAGGGCCGAGGGCGTGATGAAGAAGCTCTACAAGCCCTTCCTGATGAACGGCCACCCGCTTATCTTCATGGACATCCCATCCGCTGAGATGACCAAGTACGCGGCCAACGCCATGCTGGCCACCAAGATCTCGTTCATGAACGACATCGCCAACCTGTGCGAGATCATGGGTGCGGACGTGAACATGGTCAGAAAGGGCATCGGCTCGGACGCGCGCATCGGCAACAAGTTCATCTACCCGGGCATCGGCTACGGTGGCTCCTGCTTCCCCAAGGACGTGAAGGCGCTGATCAAGACAGCCGAGGAGAACGGCTACGAGATGCAGGTGCTCAAGAGCGTGGAGTCGGTGAACGAGAAGCAGAAGTCTGTGCTCTACAACAAGATCATGGCCCACTTCAACGGCGACATCGCCGGCAAGACCTTTGCCCTGTGGGGCCTTTCCTTCAAGCCGAAGACAGACGACATGCGCGAGGCGCCGTCGCTGGTGATCATAGAGAAGCTGCTGGAGCAGGGAGCGAAGGTTCGCGCCTACGACCCGGTGGCCATGAAGGAGGCGCAGCACACGCTGGGCGACACCATTGAGTACGGCAAGGACGAGTACGAGGCCCTGATCGACGCCGACGCGCTGCTGCTGGTGACCGAGTGGCCCGAGTTCCGCTCACCGAACTTCGCGGTGGTGAGCAAGCTGATGAAGGAGAAGGTGGTGTTTGACGGACGCAACATCTACGAGGCAGCCGACCTGGCCGAGAAAGGCTTCACTTACTACGGCATTGGCGTGAAACAACATATACAGCAAGAGAAAGAAATAGCATAGATGGCAAAGAAAAGAGTACTGATCACGGGTGGTGCGGGCTTTTTAGGCTCACATTTGTGCGACAGGTTTATTAAAGAGGGTTACCATGTGATCGCCATGGACAACCTGATCACAGGTAACCTTGAGAACATTGAGCACCTGTTTAAGCTGAAGGACTTTGAGTTCTATCATCATGATGTATCAAAGTTTGTGCATGTACCGGGTAAGCTGGATTACATCCTGCACTTTGCGTCGCCGGCCAGCCCGATAGACTATCTGAAAATCCCGATACAGACCTTGAAAGTAGGCTCGTTGGGCACGCACAATCTGTTAGGTCTTGCAAAGGCCAAAGGCGCACGCATGCTCATCGCCTCCACTTCGGAAGTATACGGTGACCCGTTGGTGCATCCGCAGACGGAAGATTACTGGGGAAATGTAAACCCTGTCGGGCCGCGTGGCTGCTACGATGAGGCCAAGCGCTTTCAGGAGGCCATGACGATGGCTTACCACATGCACCATGGTTTGGAGACCCGCATTGTACGCATCTTCAATACTTATGGCCCGCGCATGCGCCTGGACGATGGCCGTGTATTGCCTGCTTTCTTAAGCCAGGCGTTGAGAGGCGAGCCGTTGAGCATTTTCGGAGACGGTAGCCAGACACGCTCTTTCTGCTACGTTGACGATCTGGTAGAAGGTATCTATCGCCTGTTGCTAAGCGACTATCACTTGCCAGTGAATGTTGGTAACCCATCTGAGATCACTATAAAGCAGTTTGCCGAGGAGATCTGTAAGCTAACGGGTGTAGAGCTAAAGGTGGAGTATCAGCCATTACCAAAAGACGATCCACAGAAACGCCAGCCGGATATTTCTAAAGCAAAAGAGATTCTGGGTTGGGAGCCTCAGGTAGACCGAGCAGAAGGTCTAAAAAGAACGCTGGAGTACTTTAAAGAGAAAATTCCGGTAAGCACTCCTGAAGAAGTATAGAAAGTATAAATTTACTAAACGGGGCCACATGCAAGTGTGGCCCCGTTTTGCTTTAGAGTGTATCTCCTGCAAGTATGTCGCGCAACCTCTCACCACTCTTGCCATCGAATTTGTACATCCATTCCTGAACAAAATTGGCCTTGTGTGGCAACTGTTCTTGATGGATGACTTCAGGATTAAGTAAGATGCTGTGCAGTTCATCTAAAGTATAAATCGGGGATGCCACACCTGCATCAACCAGCGGTTTTGAAACCTGGTAATCTCCGGCAGGGTGGTTTTCGAAAGTAATGACCGATGTATGAGGGTAAGCGGCAAAAGGCATCAGGTAGGTAGAGTAAAAACCTAATACAACTAAAAAGCCAGGTGCGAGTTGCATAAGTCTTTCATCGTTTACCAAAGTACACTGATTTTGCTTTTCATACTTTCGCCAAAAGTTAAGATCCTGCTTTGGATGCGGTTTGATGTATAACTGGTATTGATGCTTTTGGCAGACGGATAGCAGCGTGCTGGCAAATGTTGTTTTATACTTCATATCCCACTGTAGCAGGCCTTGTTCTGCCAGCGGCTGGTCTATTAAAAGTATACTTTTGCCAGGCACCGCAGGAGTAAGCGCAGCCAGTTTATCGAAGTATGGGATACCGATATACTTTACCGGTCCTCCAAAATAGGGCGCTTCATGGGCCTTAAAACTCTCAAAAATCTTAGGGCTAAACCCAATGTAGTAATCCGCAAGGCGTTTTTCAGACTTTATTCTTCTGAAAGTATCGAGGTAATTATACTTACTCCTCACTTGCACAAACTCTTTTGCAAACGCACTGTTTTCAGGTTTTAGCAAACTTATACTTTTGTCAAGAAATTTGCGAGAGTTAACCCGGGCACGAAAGTTCCTTAAAACCTGGTAGTAATAACTAAGCCTGCTTTCTCTGCCGGGGCTTATACTTGGATCAAACCCAACCACATAATCTGCTCGTAAGCCGTGCTCTAACAGATAAGTCGGGATGCCAGCCTCTTTGCAAGCCAGGTTTAACACCACATGGTTGTAAGACTCGATGTATAGAAAGACAACCTTGTCAGGAATTATACTTTTAAGTAGCTGCTGAGCGCTTTCAAAGTCTTTCCAGTAAATAGCCTGTCCGTAGGTTTTGTATAGCTGGCTTTGCTCCTCATTGGGCGATGCGAAGAACAGAAAGTATAAATTGCAGTGACTTTTAGAAGCCTCCAGCAGCCGCACATAATCCTCCCGGTTATAGTTTCCTACAAATAGTATATTTGGTTTGCCGGACATCTGCACAGAGTGGATTAATAACTATATTTATTAAAAATTAACTTCAAGCTTTGCAAGACACGATTACCAATAAGCCAAGCATTTTTAGTGTAGTGCCAGCAATTGCATATGAAGGTATCTCTAAACAGGTGCTTTTGCAAATGCAGGCTTTACACGAACTTGGCTATCCTGTAAAGTTGATCGTTCTGACCACTGTAGATGACATTGCTCTTGCCGAATTTGCGCCAGGCATAGCCAGAAGCAAAATAACAGAACTGCGCCAGCCAGATGCCTATTTATCGGTGCAGGCCCTGAAGTCCGCTTATGGTGCAAGCAGAAAAATTAAGCAATTGCTTTATGCAGAGAAGAATGCAGTGGTTTTTGCGCATGCACCTTATGCCCATTTTCTGTTAAGGTTGGCTATGTTAATCGGGTTGCGCAAAGATAGAGGTATAAAGCTATGGCAGTATTTTCATATAACGCAGTACCTTGAGTTCCCTTTAGTTACCTTAAGGCGTAAGTTGCTGAATAACCTGAATAAATGGCTGGCTAAGAGATTTGACGATGGTCATGTGTTTGTTTCAGATGCTGTGAAAGCAGACATACAGCAGCACTTGGTTCGTTTGCCCAACAGCATTGTAATTTATAATGCATTGCCTTCGCAAAGTAATCCCACTAAGTATAACGCTACTTTAAAAACTGTTTCAGGCAAATTTAAAATACTGTTGCCTGGCAGGGTAGAGGCCTCGAAAGGGCAGCTTTGGTTTTTAGAGCCTTTCAGAGAATTTGTCAGGCTAAATGAGTTGAGCCCGAACCAGGTAGAGTTGGTGATTGCCGGAACAGGTAACCAGTTTGCTGAGTTAAAGAAAGCCGTTGAGCACAAGGGGCTGCTGGATTATGTGCAAATGCCCGGAAAACTAGAGAATGAGGAGCTTACCAAGAGAATGCAGCAAAGCAGTTTGGTTGTGGTGCCCTCTTTTATAGAAGGGTTACCGCTGGTTGTCTTAGAGGCACTTCAGCAACACTCCCTGGTGCTGGCATCAGACATTCAGCCTAACCGAGAGGTGCTCTGTAATGCTAAGGTTGGCGTGCTGTTTAAAGCCGGAGACGAGACAGATTGTGTGGCTAAACTGCATCATGTGTACACGTATAGATCAGATAACCTGATAGACGAAAAATCTATAGATATTCTGCTAAACACCAAATTCTCACTGGAGAAGCATATCCAGGAAATAATCACATTAATAGAAAAAGGCTGATCCGTGAGAAAACAGCGCATAATTTTCATTGGCTACTGGGGCATACGTGACGACCTGACGAAGGCTACTATACTACCCTGGCTGAAAGTTACGCAGGAGTCTGAAGCAGTGGAGCAGGTGGTGTTTTGCAGCATCGAACGTGAGGGTAATTTATCGTCTGGCGAAGTTCTTCCTACTGAATATTCCAAAGTGCGGCATCATCCTTTATTCCCGGATGAAAATGGAAGTGCGCTGCTCACTAAAATAAGCGACTTTGTGAAGTTCCCGAAGGCCATTGCAGCATTAGCTTCGGAAACCAAAGCCACAGCGCTGTTCGCGCACGGTGCCCCTGCAGGCGCTCTGGCCTACAAATTATGGAAAAAGACAGGCTTGCCATTTTACGTGAGTTCATTTGAACCGCATGCCGATTACATGTTTGAGTCGGGAGTATGGAAAAAGACAGGCTTAAAGTATAACTTCCAAAAATACTGGGAGAGGCAGCAGGAAAAGTATGCCTCAGGGGTGATTCCGGTGTCTGAAAAGTATAGGCAGGAGCTTTTAAAAAGAGGCTTACCTCCTGATAATGTGGTGACAGTACCAAGCCCTGTAGCTACATTCAAGTATAGTCCTGAGATGAGAGTAGCCACACGTGCAGAACTTGGCTGGGAAGTTAATCTGATTGGGATTTATGTTGGCAAGTATGGCGGATTGTATCTGGAAGGTGAGGCGTTTGAGATATATTCGCAATGCTTTAAGCTCATTCCGGATTTCAGGTTGATCATCCTGACACCTGATAAAGTTGAAAATATTTATACTTACTTATCTGCTCAAAGTATAAACCCGGCACATGTGCTGGTAAAAAGTGTAGCACACGAGGAGGTGCCGCGTTACCTCTCTGCGGCAGATTTCGCTTTTGCCACGTACAAACCCGGACCATCTAAAATTGCGATATCCCCGGTTAAAGTGGGCGAATACTGGGCTAATGGACTACCGGTACTTTTAACAGAAGGCATCGGGGATGAGTCGGATATTATAATGCAGGAAGGCGGCGGCGCTTTGTTTACTCCAGGTAAGCAGGACAGCCTGAAAAAAGCCATACATCAGATTTTAAGTATCCTGAAAGAACCGCAGCACAGGTTGCAGATACCCCAACTGGTTAAAAAGTACAGGCCTGCCAACTGCATGAAAGATGCCTTCGCGCACTTTTTTGGTTATGATAAAAGAGGGGAGGGGAAAGTATGAACGTTCTTTTCGTGGTTCCATACCCCATCGGTAAAGCAGCCTCACAACGTTTCAGAGTAGAGCAGTTTCTGCCATACTTAGAAAGACATGGTATAAAGTATAAATTGGCTCCGTTCTGGAGCACACAGACTCATAGCATACTTTACAGAAAAGGCCATACTTTACAAAAGATTGCAGGCACACTGGCTGGTTTTGTGAGAAGGCTGTTTTTATTGTTTCAATTGCACAAGTATGATTTTGTATTCGTGCACCGGGAGGCCACGCCTGTCGGGCCGCCCTGGTTTGAATGGCTTGTCGCGAAGATTTTCCGTAAGAAGCTGATCTTTGATTTTGATGATGCCATTTGGCTCGAGAACACATCCGATGAGAACAGCAGCGCAGCAAAGTATAAGCAGCACCACAAAACTTCTGAAATCTGTACCTGGAGCTATAAAGTAAGTGCAGGGAACCGCTTCCTGCAGCAATTTGCCAGCAAGTATAACCGGCAGGCAGTATACTTGCCTACTACCGTTGATACAGCAATGTATAGCCAGATAAAGCAGCACTCAGCAAAAAAAATAGTTATCGGCTGGACCGGTTCGCACTCAACGCTGCCATACCTTAAAATACTGGAACCTGTGCTGCGGCAACTCGAGCAAAAGTATACTTTTGATTTTATGGTGATCGCAGATAAAGTCCCGGACCTGAAACTAAACTCGTTAAGGTTTGTGCGCTGGCAGTCGGAAACCGAAATAGAAGACTTGTTGCAATTTGATGTTGGGGTAATGCCTTTGCCAGATACTGAGTGGGCCAAAGGGAAGTGCGCTTTTAAGGCATTACAGTATATGGCGTTGGGTATACCTGCGGTGGTTTCGGCAGTAGGAGCTAACGTAGAGGCGGTGCCAAACGGAGAAGTTGGCTATACCTGCACTACTGCGCAGGAGTGGCACACATGCCTGGAGCAACTTATAATCGACGCTGATTTACGGACCAGGCTGGGTGCAAATGGTAAGGTATGGGTATCAGAGAAGTATAGTTTGCAGGCGCACCTACCGACTTTTCTTAGCCTTTTCGGGTAGTTGCTTTATCTGCTTTAGATTTTCCTACTTTTCTGTTTTCTTTCAGATAATCCCTGGCTTCTTTGTAGTTCGCAGACTTTTTATCTTCTGTTTGCTGCACTACTATGGCGTAATAGCGTTTAGCGGTTAGCTTGTCGTTTTGTTGGTCTGCGATTCGGGCCAGGTTCAGGTAGGAGTTTATAAAGTAACCAGAATCACGCTCATTGCTCATCTCAGCATACATAATAGCATCCTGGTAATGTTTCTTCGCCTTTTCAAGGTCGCGGTATTTGTTCTGGTTTATGTAGGCCAATATGTAGGAAGCGTAACGACCGCTAACAGCCTCGTATCCCGGCATGCCCTGGTTAATTTTCTCCAGTATATTTTCAGAAATACGCTCGGCTCTTGTAAAATGGCCCTGCACAAATAACAAACGGGCATAAAAACGCTGGAAGTAGGCGTTGTCCGGATATTTTAAAGCCAGGTCCTGAGACACTTTCAGCGCTTCGGCCATATTGCCTTCCTCATTGGCATAGATCTTCATCAGGAAGGTCTTGGACTCTGTTCCAGTATAAAATCCGGTATTGGCCACATAACGCAACTGCTTTAGGCCTAAACGCTTATCGCCGTTAGGGAAAAAGGCCAGCACAGGGCGCAGCATCGGGTACTCGTCATGTATCCACACGGCATAGTAGTTAAACAGCGCCTCCCCAAACAAAAACTCAGGGCTTAAGCCATTGCCAGCCTTGGCACGCTCCATGTACTCGAGAGAACGTTTGCTGGCCACAGTGGCTTTGCGCCAATTGCTGCGCTCAGAGTGCAAACGGGCCGTGAAACCATAAGCGGCTGCCAGAAAGAAAGAGGCCTCAAAATCTTTTTCATCCTGCTTGTACATCTTCTCTGCCTTATAAATGGCCGTGTCCATGTAAGCAAAGAACATGTCGTCATGCTTCAGCGTCTGGATGTTGGTAGGCACGATCTTCCACCATTGGCTCAGGCCAAGCAGAAAGTATGGCAGCGGGTGTTCCGGGTATCGTCTTCTGATGGATTTGAACTGCTTTTCGGCGATCTCATACTTGAAGTTATACATGTTGTCCACGGCACCCTCCAACTCATACTGCACATCTTTGTTCAGCAACAGCATGCCTTTTACACGCGTTGCCTCTGGTATCACCTCTATCGACTCGAAGGTGATATGGCGCATGGCAGTGGTGTCGGTAGGTGCCTGAGCCATTGCCGTTAAAGATGAACACAATGCAAAAAGGGTAACAAATAACTTATTCATGTATTAAGTATGAATTTTCGGTGCTGTCGAATAAAGCGCTGCTGTATTTGGCGGCAGATTCTAAAAGTACAACAATAATATTAATTTTGAATTCCATTAATGGAAATAACTTATGAGACTTTTAAAACAACTTTGCCAGATACATGCTCCTTCAGGTAACGAAAAAAACCTGTCAGAATTTCTGCTTAACTACATCGAAAAGCATAAAGTTCAATGGAAAGTGCAGCCAACCGTAATATTTGGTGAAGGTTTCCAGGATTGCATTTTACTTATATTTGGTGAGCCTAAAGCGGCAATATTCGCGCACATGGACTCTATCGGTTTTACGGTTCGCTATGGTAAGCAGCTGGTTAAAATCGGTGGGCCAAGCACGGAGCCAGGTTACGTGTTGGTAGGCGAGGACAGCCAGGGGAAAATAGAATGCACACTGGACGTAAACGAAGAAGGTGGTGATCTGCATTATGAATTTGAGCGTGAGATTGAGCGCGGCACAGAACTGGTATTCAAATGTGATTTCAGGGAGACTGATGAAACAGTGCAAAGCTGCTACCTCGACAACCGGCTAGGGGTTTGGAGTGCCTTAAAGGTAGCTGAAACGCTGGAGAATGGTATCATCGCTTTTAGTTGCTGGGAAGAGCATGGCGGAGGCTCTGTGGCATACCTGGCAAAGTATATTTATGAAAACTATGGCGTTACGCAAGGCATTATTTCAGACATCACGTGGGTTACAGAAGGGGTGCATGCCGGAGAGGGTGTGGTGATATCCATGCGTGACAGCCTGATACCAAGGCGCTCTTACGTCCAGAAGATCATCAACATTGCAAAGGAAGCCGGTATACCTTACCAATTAGAGGTTGAGGGAGCTGGCGGAAGCGATGCAAAAGAGCTGCAGCATAGTGCCTACCCTTGGGATTGGTGCTTTATTGGTGCCCCTGAGGATAATGTGCACACCCCGGACGAGATCGTGCACAAGAAAGACATCGAAAGTATGGTGAAGCTGTATGAGGTACTGATGGAGAAGCTGTAATGCTTTTTTTAACTGATATGCAAATGCAATGGGCCACCCACGAAAAATGGGGCGGCCCATTTTTTTGTACCTGGCAGCTGCACTTTCACCTTTTATTATGCAAATAATGTTAAGTGTCAGCCTGAAAGCGATAATTACATTTGGAAATATCTATATTATATCTTTTCTTTATTTGTTATACACCTATATTCTCTAACCTTAAATTTTTTGAATGGAACCTATTCTTTACGCAATTCCTGCATTGGGACTTGCAGCCCTGCTCTACACCTGGATAAGGTCTGCATGGGTAGCAAAGCAGCCAGCTGGCAACGAGCGCATGAGCAGTATTGCACGTCACATCGCCGATGGCGCTATGGCCTTCCTGAAAGCCGAGTATAAAGTACTCGCGTATTTTGCTGTTATCGCCTCCATTTTCCTAGCTTACCTGGGGCTTACAGGCGAAAAATCGCACCCGCTTATTGTTGGGGCCTTTTTGATTGGGGCCACTTTTTCAGCTTTGGCCGGTTTTATCGGGATGCGTATCGCAACCAAAGCCAACGTGCGCACCGCCGAAGCTGCCCGTACCAGCCTTTCTAAAGCTCTGAATGTATCATTTGCCGGAGGTTCGGTAATGGGTATGGGCGTGGCTGGTCTGGCTGTACTTGGCCTGGGGTCGCTGTTTATACTTTTCTATTACATGTTTGTGGTAAGTGTAGGGGGAGATGTTAATGGCGTAGAAATGGAAATTGCCCTGGAGGTGCTTACCGGTTTCTCGCTTGGTGCTGAAAGTATAGCCCTTTTTGCGCGAGTTGGTGGTGGTATCTACACCAAAGCTGCCGATGTTGGCGCTGACCTTGTGGGTAAAGTGGAAGCTGGTATTCCGGAAGACGACCCGCGTAACCCTGCCACTATTGCTGACAACGTAGGCGACAACGTAGGTGACGTGGCTGGTATGGGTGCCGACCTTTTCGGCTCTTATGTGGCTACCATACTTGCAACCATGGTGCTCGGGCGCGAAGTAGTTGCTCAAGATAATTTTGGTGGCTTGTCCCCGATCATACTTCCCATGCTCACTGCGGGTCTTGGTATCGTGTTCTCCCTGATCGGAATGCTGTTTGTGCGCGTAAGCGAAGGTGGTGATGTGCAGGCTGCGCTTAACCGAGGAAACTGGATATCAGTTATACTTACGGCTATTGCCTCATTCTTTGTAATTCAGTGGTTGCTGCCAGAGAACCTGGTGCTGCGTAATTTTGAGTTTACTAACGATGGCGTGTTTATGGCCGTAGTGGTTGGCCTGGTGGTAGGTACTTTAATGAGTATCATCACGGAGTACTACACGGCAATGGGCAAAAAACCTGTCAACTCCATCGTGCAGCAGTCTTCTACGGGGCATGCTACCAATATCATAGCCGGCTTGGCTGTGGGTATGCACTCTACGGTAATGCCTATACTTGTACTGGCTGCCGGTATCGTACTCTCTTATGCTGCTGCTGGTTTATACGGTGTGGCCATTGCAGCCGCAGGTATGATGGCGACAACCGCCATGCAGTTGGCAATTGATGCATTTGGTCCGATTGCCGATAATGCCGGTGGTATTGCCGAGATGAGTGAGTTGCCTAAAGAAGTGCGTGGTCGAACTGATATCCTGGACGCCGTTGGTAACACAACCGCCGCTACTGGTAAAGGATTTGCTATTGCCTCTGCTGCTCTTACCTCACTTGCTCTTTTTGCTGCTTTCGTAGGTATAGCCGGCATCCCAAGTATAGACCTTTATAAAGCCCCTGTTCTGGCAGGTTTGTTTATCGGTGCCATGATTCCGTTTATCTTCTCTGCACTTGCCATTTCGGCGGTAGGCAGGGCGGCGATGGCCATGGTGCATGAGGTGCGCCGCCAGTTCCGCGAGATTCCGGGTATAATGGAGGGTACTGGCCAACCAGAATATGAGAAGTGCGTGGCAATCTCAACAAAAGCCGCCATCCGTGAGATGATGCTGCCGGGTGCTATTGCTCTTATCGTGCCATTAATTGTTGGCTTTGGCTTTAAAGGCGTGTTCCCAGATACTTCATCTGCTGAGATATTAGGCGGTTTGCTGGCAGGTGTAACCGTTTCTGGTGTACTGATGGCCATGTTCCAGTCAAACGCTGGTGGCGCATGGGATAATGCCAAAAAGTCGTTTGAGAAAGGCGTGGAGATAAACGGGGTAATAGAGTATAAAGGCTCAGAGCCGCACAAGGCTTCCGTAACCGGCGATACTGTAGGCGACCCATTCAAAGATACGTCTGGCCCAAGTATGAACATCCTTATTAAGCTGATGTCCATCATGTCGCTGGTTATTGCACCACACATCGCTCTGGAGCGTGAGCCGGCCATACCGGAGGCCCCGATTGACCTGGATGTGATAAACCTGGAGGACGAAAAGCTATCTCCGGAAACAGGAAAAGCGGAAATTAATAAGGATAATACAGTGGTTCTAAGCCATATTGCCCTTAAAAATTAAATTTTAGCTGTTTAAAATTGCATAAGCCCAACCTTAGCGTTGGGCTTATTTTTTATTTATACTTACCTTTGTCTAGGCAAAATAATTTACCTCCATGGACCCGAGACACGTACAGCTGCACGACTGTGAATTCAAATCATACATTTGCGAAGAAGAGATCATTGCCCGTATAACCATGCTTGCAGAGCAGCTGGACAAGGACTATGCTAACAAGCAGCCGCTTTTTCTGGCAGTTTTAAATGGCTCCTTCATGTTTGCTGCCGACCTGCTGAAGCGTGTAAGTATACCTTGCGAGGTATCATTTATCCGCCTTTCGTCTTACCAGGACATGGCCAGCACAGGTAATGTGAAAGAAGTGCTCGGGCTTACCGAGGATCTGGAGCACAGGCATGTAGTCGTATTGGAGGATATCGTGGACACCGGACATACAGTACACAACTTGCTTGGGCAGCTAAGCGAAAAGAAACCGGCATCGGTAGAGGTGGCTACTTTGCTTATTAAACCAGACTGCCTGCAGCACCCACTGGACATCAAGTATGCGGCTATCTCTATCCCGAACGATTTTGTGGTAGGCTATGGCCTGGATTATAACGGCCTTGGGCGTAACCTGCGCGATATTTATAAAATTGTATCGTAACCCAGTTAAGGGCTTTTTTCGTTAGCAGGCCTTTAAGTATGAGCGGCTTTGCCAACATCAAAAATAGACTTACAAGATTTTTATACTTACCTTTGTCTTTTATTTAGCTATAAGATATGCTTAACATCGTATTGTTTGGTCCTCCAGGAGCCGGAAAAGGTACCCAGAGTCAAAAACTGATAGATAAATACAACCTGATACACCTTTCCACAGGCGATTTGCTTCGTTCTGAGATCGCGGCCGGCACCGAGCTGGGTCTGGAAGCCAAAAAGCTGATGGATAACGGGATACTTGTTCCGGATGAGGTTGTGATCGGTATGATCGAAAATAAAGTAAAGGAGCATCGCCATGCTGCCGGCTTTATCTTCGACGGTTTCCCGAGAACAGTGCCGCAGGCCCAGGGCCTGGACAAACTGCTGCAGGACAATGGCACTGAGATTTCGTGCATGATTGCCTTGAAAGTAGACGACGAGGAACTGACGAAACGCCTTCTGCTTCGTGGCCAGACTTCAGGCCGTCCGGATGACCAGAACGAGGAACTGATCCGCAAGCGTGTAGAGGAGTACAACACCAAAACACGTCCGGTGGCAGATTACTACGAAGGCCAGGGCAAGTACTGTGCAGTTGAAGGCATCGGAGAGATTGATGAGATTTTCCAGGCACTGTGCGAGAAGATCGACAGCCTGAAAGAAAAACAAGAAGAGAAGAAATAAGCATACTTACGCTTACCCGAATTGGCTCAAAGCAACTTTATAGATTACGTTAAGATCTGCTCACGATCTGGACATGGCGGCGGTGGCTCAGCCCACTTGCACCGTGACAAGAAAACGGCGAAAGGTGGCCCTGATGGGGGCGACGGAGGCCGTGGTGGGCACATCATACTTCGGGGTAACTCCCAACTCTGGACCCTGCTGCACCTGCAGTACCGCAAGCACATTATTGCTGAGAACGGCCATAACGGAGGGCCCAGCCACTCCACGGGCGCGCAAGGCCACGACGAGGTACTGGAAGTGCCTTTAGGCACAATTGCCCGCAACGCCGAGACCGGCGAACTGATGTGCGAGATCACAGAAGACGGCCAGGAAATCATACTTACACCCGGTGGTCGCGGAGGCTTAGGCAACGCGCACTTTAAATCGCCTACAAACCAGACACCGCGCTATGCCCAGCCAGGCGAGCCTGGTATAGAGGAGTGGGTGATCCTGGAGTTAAAGCTTCTGGCAGATGTTGGCCTGGTGGGTTTCCCAAATGCCGGTAAGTCTACGTTGCTGTCAGTAATGTCGGCTGCAAAGCCTAAAATTGCCAACTATCCTTTTACTACCCTGGAGCCTAACCTTGGCGTTGTGGCCTACCGCGATTACAAATCGTTTGTGATGGCCGACATACCAGGTATCATAGAGGGTGCCTCGGAAGGTAAAGGCCTGGGATTACGCTTCCTGCGCCACATCGAACGGAACTCCATGCTGCTGTTTATGGTTTCCTGTGAGAGTGCCGACATAGCCGAGGAGTATAAAGTTCTGCTAAACGAGCTGGAGACATACAACCCTGAACTGCTGGACAAAAAGCGCATACTTGCCGTAACCAAATCCGATATGCTGGATGAGGAGCTGGAAGAAGAGATGCGCAAAACATTGCCGGAAGGGTTGCCAACAGTTTTCATCTCAAGTATAACTGGCAAGAACATTACAAAACTGAAAGACCTGATCTGGGAAGCACTGAACAGCTAAGCCCGGATTTAGCAATAACACAGATCGGTAGGGGCTGCAAAGCTTGCTACCGATTTTTTTTGAAGCGCCTGCGGCGCAGAACAATGAGTGAATTAGCGAATGAGTGATTGAATGAATAAAATTAAATTAATACAGATTATACTTGTAGCTCTTGCTTAACCTCCCTTCTACCAAGATCCTTAGCAGGATGACAAAAAAGGAGAGGCATTCACTCAACCACTCATTCACTCATTCAAAATTAAGCTGTGCCATTCTGGCACATACGGCTGTTTGGCAAGTTAATTGACAAGACAAATTAGACTTAACAACCTAACTTTTTTAAGGCATTATGTCAGATAAAGATACTAAGAAAGCACAGGAGAACGAAGAACTTCAGGATCAGCCTGTCAATACGGAAGAGAACGGACAGGAAGAAGAGCAGAACCAGGAAGAAACAACTGAGACAGCGCAGGAGGGTACTACCGCCACTGAACTGGCCGAGATGAAAGACAAATTTATGCGCCTGATGGCAGAGTTTGAGAACTTCAGACGCAGAACTGCCAAAGAGCGCCAGGACTTGCTGAAGACAGCCTCTCAGGATGTGATGGTGGAACTGTTACCTGTGCTGGACGATATGGAGCGTGCGCGCCAGTCGATGGAGGCTACCAAGGATGTAGACGCAATGCTGCAGGGCCTGGAGCTGGTGTTCCATAAACTGAAGCACGTTACGCAGCAAAAAGGCCTTAAGCCAATGCTGATCCAGGCAGGTGACGACTTTGACTCGGATATGCACGAGGCTGTGACCCAGATCCCGGCTCCGTCTGAAGAGCTGAAAGGCAAAATTGTTGATGTAATTGAGAAAGGTTATACTTTGAACGACAAGGTAATCCGTTTCGCAAAAGTTATAATTGGAGCGTAAGCAATGGCTAAGAGAGATTATTACGAGGTTTTAGGGGTAAGCAAAAGTGCAGGTCAGGATGAGATTAAGAAGGCTTACCGTAAACTGGCCATCAAATATCACCCGGACAAGAACCCGAACGACCATACCGCAGAAGAGAAGTTTAAAGAGGCTGCAGAGGCCTACGAAGTGTTAAGCGACCAGCAAAAACGTCAGCGCTACGACCAGTTTGGTCATCAGGGCGTAAATGGCGGCTTCGGCGGCGGTGGCATGAACATGGACGACATCTTCTCGCAGTTCGGCGACATATTTGGCGGTGGCAGTCCGTTCGAGAGCTTCTTCGGAGGCGGACGTACCAGTGGCGGCGGACGCCGTACCCGTAAAGGCTCTAACCTACGCATTAAGCTTAAGCTAAACCTGGAAGAGGTAGCCAACGGTGTTGAGAAAAAGATCAAGGTAAAACGTTATGTAGCGTGCGGCACCTGTGGCGGCAACGGTGCCAAAAACGGTACCGACATGCAGACCTGCGGCCAGTGCCAGGGTTCTGGTCAGGTACGCAAGGTGGTAAATACCATGCTGGGCCAGATGGTTTCTACGGCAACCTGCCCTACCTGTAACGGCGAAGGCCGCATTGTAATGCACAATTGCGAGGCTTGCCACGGCAGCGGCAGAGAGCTACAGGAAGAGGTGATCACGATAAACGTGCCTGCTGGCGTAATGGATGGCATGCAGCTGTCTATGAGCGGCAAGGGCAACGTGCCAGAGCGTGGCGGTGTGCCAGGCGATTTGCTTATCCAAATAGAAGAGGAGCAGCACCCAACCCTGAAGCGCGATGGCAATAACGTGATCTACGATCAGTACATCAGTTTTGTGGATGCCGCTTTAGGCGCTGAGATCGAGGTGCCAACCATTACAGGCAAGGTAAAGATCAACATTAAGCCAGGCACACAAAGCGGAGAGATCTTCAGGCTGCGTGGCAAAGGCATAAAAGACATAAACGGCTACGGAACCGGCGATCAGCTGATCCACGTGAATGTGTGGACGCCGAAATCGCTGAGCAGCGATGAGCGTGCCGTGCTGGAAGGCCTGCGCGAGTCCAGCAACTTTGCACCGCACCCGGGCAAGAACGAAAAAGGCTTTTTCGAGAAAGTAAAAGACTACTTTCAATAACAAAGGCTGAAACTAACTAAAAACAAAGAGCCGCTTTCCCCTGGGGAGGCGGCTCTTTTCTTTGCGATGGATTAATCTGCTATACTTTCTTATTCATCCGGCGTATATGCAGCTTAGTCGAGATTAGCTTAACCATACTTAAGTTAAACTTGTCCTAAACATAGTATAAAGCTATATTTGAGTAAATCAATAACAATCCAACGTTGAGCATCCTTAAAATTGATGGCGTTACAAAGCGCTACAGCAATCATACTGCCCTCGACAATGTGAGCTTCGAGATTCCGAGCGGCTGCATTTTTGGCCTGTTGGGTCCGAACGGTGCCGGTAAAACCTCCCTTATTCGCATTATCACCCAAATTACCGGAGCCGACAGTGGTGCGGTATACTTTAAGGGAGAGCGTCTGAAGCCTGACCATATCAAAGAAATTGGTTACCTGCCTGAAGAACGGGGTCTTTATAAGAAAATGAAAGTTGGTGAGCAGCTTTTATACCTGGCGCAGCTAAAAGGGCTTAGCAAGCCGGAAGCAAAGGCACGAATTAAGGATTGGATAGACCGGTTCGAGATTCGGGAGTGGCTGGATAAGAATATAGAAGACCTCTCGAAAGGCATGCAGCAGAAGGTGCAGTTCATAGCCACGGTTATGCACGAGCCGGCCCTGATCATACTTGATGAGCCTTTCTCGGGTTTTGACCCCATCAATGCCAACCTGATCAAAGATGAAATACTAAGACTGCGCAGCCGGGGTGCCTCCATTATCTTCTCAACGCACCGCATGGAATCTGTAGAAGAGCTTTGCGATTACATTGCCCTGATTAACCGGTCGCGTAAAGTGCTGGACGGGCCTGTAAAAGAGATAAAAGACGCATACAAAACCGACACCTTCCAGGTAATTGGTAACGGTAACCTGCTGATAACCTCCCCGGATTTTGAAGTGCTGGAGCAACATGACAGCCATGGTATCTTCAGGGCAAATATTAAGCTGCTTAACAACACCAAGCCCAACGATTTGCTGGCCTACCTTATACAGCGGGTAGAGGTGCACTCGTTCATTGAGTTGGTGCCAAGTATAAACGATATCTTCATCAGAAAAGTAAAGGAAACCCACCATGCATAAAATCTGGCTAATCATTCAGCGTGAGTACCTGACCCGTGTGCGCAAGAAAAGCTTCATTATCATGACGTTGCTTACGCCGCTCTTGCTGGCTGCCTTCATGATCGTGCCTGCCTGGCTGGTTACAATTTCGGATAGTGCCGAAACCGTGATGGTGCTGGACGAAACCGGTATGTTTGCCAATAAACTGGAAGACAAAAAAGACCTTAAGTTTATACCGCTGGCCGGCTCGCTTGAGCAGGCCAAAACAGTGTACCAGGAAACAGACAACACAGCACTGCTTTACATCCCGAAGGATTTTACCATTCAGGACCCGGAAGGCGTGGTTATTTACTCAAAAAAGAGTGCCAGCCTGCAAACCAAAGTAAGGTTGGAGAATGCGCTGGAAAAAGAAGTGGAGAACCAGCGTTTTATAGCCTCGGGTATGGACCGTGCCACGCTGGAAAAAATCAAGGCCGACATCTCGCTTACAACCATCAATATAAGCGATGAGGGGGAGAAGGATAGCAGCGTCATTGCCAACTCTATTGCTGGTGTGGCTGGTGCGGTTATCATCTACTTTTTCATATTCATGTATGGGGTGCAGATCATGCGCGGTGTGATAGAGGAGAAAACGAACCGCATTATAGAGGTGATCATATCTTCTGTAAAACCTTTCCAGCTGATGATGGGAAAAGTAGTGGGTATAGCAGCGGTTGGGCTTACACAGTTCCTGCTCTGGATCATACTTTCTTTGTTTGTGGTAGGAGGGGTGCAGTCGTTGTTTGGCGTAAAGCCGCCACCAACGCCAATAGAGCAAATGGCAAGTGGCCGCGAGGCAGCCTTGGGTGAGGACCTGGATGCTGATAGCGACGAAAAGGCACAGGAAGACGGCAAAGCGGCAAAGGTAGTAAGCGAAAGTATGGCTGCTATCTCTAACCTTAACTTCCCGCTAATACTTGGGTGCTTCCTGTTCTATTTTCTGGGTGGCTACCTGTTGTATGGTTCGCTTTTCGGGGCCATAGGCGCCGCCGTAGACAACGAAACCGACACGCAGCAGTTCATGTTCCCAATCACTATTCCGCTGATCATCTCCTTTATCATGTCTTATACTTTGGTGCTGAAGAACCCTGATGGACCGGTGGCTTTCTGGATGTCGATTATCCCGTTAACCTCGCCGATAGTGATGATGGTGCGTGTGCCTTTTGGCGTGCCTGCCTGGGAGTTGCTGCTCTCGATGGCGCTGCTGGTACTCGGATTTATTTTTACCACCTGGATAGCTGCCCGCATTTACAGGGTGGGAATTCTGATGTATGGTAAAAAGATAAATTACCGGGAGCTCTCGAAATGGCTGTTTTATAGAATATAAGCAAAAGTGTAAAGCCGGTGCAAAGAGTACCGGCTTTTTTGTATCTTGAAGTATAAACTATACTTTGATGAAAAAGATTATACCTACACTTGTCCTTGCCCTGATCATGACTGCCTTAACTGTTTCTGCTCAAAATAAAGATAAGCCTGCTTACCAGCTTTACACGAAGAGTGGCAAAAGTATAAAGTATGGCAAAATGCTGGAAGATCTGGAAGAGGCTGAGGTAGTGTTGTTCGGAGAGCAGCACAACGACCCGATTGCTCACTGGCTGCAGCTGGAGGTAGCAAAGGACCTGCATAAAAAGCATAGCCTGAATCTGGCGCTGGGTGCCGAGATGTTTGAGGCTGACGTGCAGCTTGTGCTGAATGAATACCTGTCAGGGTTGATACCAGAAAATAATTTTGAGCAGGAATCGCGCATCTGGACAAACTATAAAACAGACTACAAGCCCTTGGTGCGCTATGCCAAAGACAATAACCTGATTTTTGCAGCTACCAACGTGCCACGCCGTTATGCTGCCGCTGTAGCAGCCGGAAGCCTTACCGCACTGGATAACCTGAGCGCTGATGCCAAAAGATACATGGCCCCCTTGCCAATTTCGGTTGATGCAGAGTTGCCGGGTTATAAAAACATGCTGGCTATGTTCGGAAGCAGTGCCCACAGTAACTCAAAGGCAAAAAATATTGTGCAGGCCCAGGCTTTAAAAGACGCCACCATGGCGCATTTTATACTTGGCCAGTTAAGCAATGGCAAAAAAGTACTGCACTTTAACGGTGCTTACCACTCCGATAATTTCGAAGGCATCGGCTGGTACCTAAAGCAGGCCCGCCCTGCTCTCAAAGCAAAGACCATCACCACTGTGCAGCAGGACGACCTGGATAAACTTTCGGATGAGCACAAAGGTAAAGCCGATTTTATACTTGTAGTACCGTCAAGTATGACGAGAACGTATTAGGAGTTTGGAAGTTTAAGAGTTGGAGAGTTTAAGAGGTATAACTTACTGTTTCTTGTTATCATGTTATACTTCTGGTACAGGCCTATTGCGAGGTTTTGCGAAGTATAGGGTAGGGTAAGGTTTTACCTTCCAAGCTAAACCTCGGTTTCTGACTGCTATTGCAACTGCCATGAACTATGCTGCCATTTCTCTGCCTTTTTATCTAGTTTATTCTAATCCCAAGTCTTAATCATTTTATTGTTCTACATCTAACTTTGGTGCGCTCAAGGCCGCGGGGCCTCGCCTTCGGGCATCGCGCTGTGTATCTGAAGCTGCCTCCGCTCTGCTTTGGCTGCCTCGCTTCGCTCAGCACCGCAACAGCTACAAGGCGCTCTTTATCGAGGGCCCCTTCCCCCACCCAAAGGCTGGGATCGACACTTTTTATTCAGCGGCTGTTGCTACTATGAAGCAAAGTATAAATCCCGATTTGTAGGGACAGGTCGTGACCCAATGCCGTCAACTTAAGGAAAATGCTCTTTCGGACTTCTCAGTCCGGAAGCTTTCTGACGGGGATTTCCTAATCCCCGTGTTACTGTAATGCGCGGACTAGGAAGTCCACAGCAGAAAAAGATTCGGACAAGGATGTCCGAATCAGCTGTACAAAATTCTTAAGTTGGCGGCATTGGGTCATTACCTGTCCGATGAATGGCGTCCGCAATAAAACTTATACTTCGCTACATTAAAGGCAGAGATTCCCCTCTTGAGAGGGGTTAAGGGGTGTGTTAATCGTATGCTGAAACGCCTCTCCTCGGCTAAGCAATAATCCCGGACTTGATTCGCGAGTAGCAGGGGAAGTTGAACCTGTTAAAAAGAAAAACTTAAAAATCCATTTAATCCCCTTAATCACCGGTCTAAAATAACAAAGCCCGGCAATACTGCCAGGCTTTGCCTTTCTAAAGAGAAAGAAGGTGTTTTTTATGCTGAGAAAGAGCTGCCGCAACCGCAGGTGCTCTTAGCCTGTGGGTTATTGAACACAAAACCACGGGCATTTAAGCCATCCTGAAAATCAACCTCCATGCCAAGCACATACATCGCGTGCTTTTTATCCATGATCAGGTCAACGCCTTCCATATGAAAGATCTCATCAGAATCTTTTGGTTTATCAAAGCCCAGCAAGTATGACATACCAGAACAGCCACCGCCCTGCACACCAACGCGCAAACCGTATTCTGCTGGTACATTCTTTTCTTGTAGTATATTTTTAACTTCCGCTAAAGCTCTTTCCGTTAGAGTGATAGGTGCAGTTTTAGTTTCTGTTGCCATAGTATAAGCTATTCGTTATTTGTAGCCACAAACTTACACAATTCTTATTAATTATGCTTGTGGTGCGATGTTCTATAAAGGTAACAGGCAAAGCGTATAAATGATTCATGTGTATTAGATTAAATTTTTACGATATTTATAGCCAAACCAGTAAACAGAAATGGAAGAAGCAGTCATCTTTATCATAGACCTACTTAAAATATCTTTACCAGCCCTGATCGTGGCCGGAGCCATGTATTTCCTGGTAAAAAAATACTTTGAGCGCGACTATAAAATCCGCCTGTTGGAGTTACGCAAAAAGAACTCTGAAACTGTTTTGCCTATCAGGCTGCAAGCCTATGAGCGTATTGTGCTGCTGCTGGAGCGTATTACGCCAAGCAACATGCTGTTGCGCGTAGGCGCTTCTGGGCAAACTGCCGCAGAGTATCACCGTTTGTTGCTAGCCGAGATACGCAGTGAATTCAACCACAACATGTCGCAGCAGGTGTACATGACGGAGCAGGCCTGGCAACAGGTAAAGCATGCCCGCGAGGAAGTGGTTAATCTGATCAACAGAACATACAAGGACCTTCCGGAAGACGCGCGCGGTACAGATCTGGCAAAGAAAGTTTTGGAAACTGTACTCGCCTCCGAAACTGACCCAACTGCACGCGCTATCAGCTATGTGAAGCAGGAGATAGGGCAGGTGTTTTGAGTTTGGGAGTTAAAGAGTTTAGGAGTTAATGAGTCTAGGGAGTTGAAATAATCCAGACTTCTTAGTTGATGCATGCATTGTGTGCTGTCTGAATTAGGGCAGCCATTATTTATGCCGTCAGGTTACACTTAGTACAATATCCTGAACTTGATCGTGTGCGGGATTTTCTTCAACTCACTTACCACCTGCTTGTCATACGCTTTGTCGATGTCGGTGATCACGTAGCCGATCTGCTCATTGGTTTTAAGGTATTGCCCAAGTATGTTTACTTCGTTGCTTGCCAGCGCATTGTTGATATTTGCCAGCACGCCTGGCACGTTGGCGTGAATGTGAATAAGGCGATGGGCATCTTTAAGCTCAGGCAGCTGTATGTTCGGGAAGTTCACGCTTTGGTAAGTGTTGCCGGTGTTGATGTACTGCATGATCCGGTTAGGTACGAAGCGTGCTATATTTTCTTGCGCTTCGGTGGTGCTGCCGCCAATGTGCGGGGTAAGTATAACGTTGGGTAAACCGCGAAGTTCGTTCACAAATTGCTCGTCGTTGGTGGCTGGCTCGTATGGGAAAACATCTACTGCAGCGCCACCCAGTTTCCCGGATTTTAGTGCCTCAACCAGTGCCGGAATCTCGACTACATGACCACGGCTCAGGTTCAGAAAAATAGCTCCGGATTTCATGGCATCAAACTCAGCTTTGCCAAACAGGTTAGTGTTGCCTGGGCTGCCATCCACATGCAGCGTTACAAAATCGGCTAACTGTAGCAACTCGTGCATTGACTCGCATTTTCGGGCATTGCCCAACTGCAGTTTCTCTACCACATCATAATAGTATACCTGCATGCCCATGGCCTCGGCCAGCACAGAAAGCTGCGCACCAATGTTTCCATAACCCACTATGCCCAGTTTCTTGTCGCGCACTTCTACGCTACCCGCAGCAGACTTATCCCATACGCCCTGGTGCATTTTCATACTTTTATCGAAGATCCTGCGTGAGAGCATAATGATTTCGCCCAAAGCCAACTCTACTACGCTGCGGGTATTGCTGAAGGGTGCATTAAAGACTGTGATACCTGCTTTAAGACAGGCGTCCAGGTCTACCTGGTTGGTACCGATGCAGAAAGCGCCAATGCTCATCAGGCGATTGGCACATTCTAAAACTTTGGCTGTTACCTGCGTCTTGGACCTGATACCAAGTATGGATACGTTCTTTATGCGTTCGCAGAGCTCTTCTTCGCTTAATGCCCCGGGTATGGTTTCGATCTGGTAACCTTCTGCCTTAAACAGGTCTACAGCGTTGGGGTGTATGTTCTCAAGCAGCAATACTTTGATCCGGTTTTTGGGATAAGAGATCACCATCGGCAGCTTGTTCTGATACAGGAATTCTTCCAGTGTTGGGGCCACGTGCTCTGCTTTTTCTACAACTTTGTCGCGGACCACATTCTCTGTAAAAGCGTAGAACTTGTTAGCCAGGCCGGCTTCCTTTATTTCGTAGTCCGTATAGCCGTCTCCGACTACATAGACATCACCGCTCAAACCCAATTGGTCTAGTAGCTTTATCTTGCCTTTATCCTGGCACAATACGTTATTTTTGTCGAAGCCTGTAATATTGCCCTGCGCATCAAACTCAAACGTGTTGGCGTGCACATTTTCCTCTTTTATACCATAAGGCGATACAATGGGCACGATAAATTCTTTAAACCCACTCGATACGATCAGTATTTGGTCGGCATACTCTTCAAAGAAAGCTTTATTACGATGAACAGAGTCTGATACTTTATCCTGAAGTATAGTAATGAGCTCCTGTATATGCTGCCGGTTGGCCTGTAGCAGTTGCAGTCTTTTGTTCAGGCTTTCAGAAAATGAACCGGTCCCGTCCATGGCACTGTTGGTAAGCTCCTTTACCTGTTGCAGAATCTTATCTTTATCAGGTTTATCCCGAAGCGATATTTCCCCCAACTCATCCAATGCCTCCACTTTGGTAAAGGTACTGTCGAAATCAAGTATAAAATATTTGTCTTTGTTCATAGCAGCAGGCTTAAAGTATAAACAGGGGTTCTCTGATTAAATATAAGTATAAAAAAACCGTATGCATCAGGATACATACGGTTTAAATCGGAAGAGGCTTGAAAAAATTAGAGCAAAGCCAGCTGCTCATCTATAATTTTCTGGTAGAACTGCTCATACTTTGGTACGATCTTACTGATGTCGAAATCCTGTGCTCTCTCCAAAGCCTTAGCCTTAAAACGTGGCAGATTATCATCGTCCAGTATGGTAAGGGAGTTCTGTACCATTTCGCCTACAGCACCAACCGGGCTGGTAAAACCGGTTACACCGTCTATATTTAGCTCCGGTATACCGCCAGCATCAGAAGAAATGACCGGAACCTCGCAGGCCATAGCCTCCAAGGCTGCTAAACCAAAGCTTTCTTTTTCAGACGGCATCAGGAACAGGTCTGCTATTGACAATACTTCCTCAACGGCATCCAGCTTACCTAAAAAGCGCACATCGTTGCAGATTTTGAGTTCACGGCAAAGCTTCTCCATTTTAGGACGTTCCGGACCATCACCAACCAATAATAACTTACTAGGGATATGCTCGCGTACCTGTGCAAAAATATGGATCACATCTTCCACGCGTTTTACCGACCTGAAATTAGAGGTATGTACCATTAGTTTTTCGTTGTTGGGGCTAATGGCCATCCGGAAATGCTCTTTTTTCTGGCGTCGGAATTTCTCGAGGTTGATAAAGTTCGGGATTACCTCAATGTCTTTCTCAATCTGGAAGTACTCGTATGTCTCGGTGCGAAGGCTGTCCGATACGGCCGTTACCCCATCCGACTGATTGATACTGAACGTTACCACCGGCTCAAAGGAGGCATCTTTCCCTACCAATGTGATGTCGGTGCCATGCAGGGTAGTGATAACGGGTATATTAATGCCTTTGGTGCGCAGAATCTGCTTGGCCATGTAGGCGGCTGATGCATGCGGTATGGCATAATGCACGTGCAGCACATCAAGCTTCTCGAACTGTACGATGTCTACCATTTTGCTGGCCAGCGCCAGCTCATAAGGCGGATACTGGAAAAGCGGGTAAGTAGGAATATATACTTCGTGGTAAAAGAGGTTCTCGTTGAAGACATCGAGGCGGGCAGGCTGGCTGTAGGTGATAAAGTGAACTTTATGGCCTTTAAGAGCGAGTTCTTTGCCAAGCTCTGTGGCTACCACCCCGCTACCGCCAAAGGTAGGGTAACAAACTATTCCGATTCTCATAGTTGCGCGTGCTGTGTAAATAACAAGTGCAGCCCATATAAAGTGGCTGCACCTGCTAAACTACACAATATCTTTTATGTTTTAGGAATTATCGCTTTATATATCACATCATGTATACGGGTCCGGATGTTATAGGTAACGAGTTTATTATTACCTGCATCCGGGTAAACCCTGTTAGACAAGAAAATGTAGATCAGGTTATTCTCCGGGTCTACCCATGCGCCGGTACCGGTAAAGCCAGTATGGCCAAAGGTGCTCTGCGATGCCATGCTGGATGTAGGGCCTCCGCTTTCCGGCTCTGGCTTATCCCAACCCAGGCCACGGCGGCTGTCTTTAAACTGTTTTCTGGAGAACTCTGTCACCACCGGCGTGTTAAAAAACCTGTGTCCGCCATAGTTACCGTTCTGCAGGTTCATTTGTAAAAGTATGGCCAGGTCGTTTGCGTTAGAGAACAGGCCTGCATGCCCTGCCACACCACCCATCATGGCCGCGCCCTGGTCGTGCACGCTTCCCCAAAGCAGGTTATGACGGAAGTACTTGTCGTCCTCTGTTGGGGCAATTACTTCCTGCCTGTGCTTTAAAAGTGGCTTGTAGGTCATGGTGCTCAGGCCAAGCGGCGCATAAAAGTTCTGGTCCATAAACTCGTCCAGTGGCTGGTTCAGCATGCGCTCTACCAAGCGCTTCAGCACGTAAAAGTCCAGGTCGCTATACTTATACTCGTAGCCTTTGCCGTCTTTGCGCGGTGGCAGCATTTTCGATTTTACCGTCCAGGTCCATAGCGAGTCTTCCATACTTCTAATGGAGTAAAAGCCTGGTACTACCTCGTTGGTATAAATGTCGTTCTGGCGACTGGCATAGAACAGTTTCTTAGTTTCTACAGATTTAAGCGTAGTTTGCCAGGCAGGTAAACCTGCTTGTAAGCCAGCCTGGTGCGCCAGTACATCACGTACAACAATGTTTTGTTTGTTAGTGCCTTTCAGCTCAGGCAGGTAAGCAGAAACTTTTGCATCGAGGTTGATCTTTCCCTGGTCTTTCAGGAACATGATAGCCTGCAAGGTAGCCGCCACTTTGGTTATAGAGGCAATATCGTAAACGGTGCTGTTGGTTACAGGCTTGGTCTTGTCGTAAGTATGGTAGCCATAAGATTTGTTGAAAATTACAGTGCCATCTTTTACAACCAGTACTTGTGCACCCGGGGTAGCTGCATAGGCAATTGCTTCGCGGGCAATATTGTCTATCTGGTTCAGCACTTTGGAGTCCATGCCCACGCTCTCCGGCACGCCATACTTTAAACGGCCCAGCGATCTGGTGGCTACACCTGTGCCGAGCTTAAACTTAGAGGAGGCCGTAACAGGAAGTTTTCCGTTTGCCGGTCTGGCTCCAAATATCACCTGCGGCACCAGCGATTGCGCCACCGGGTTGTCTTCGTAACCGCAAAGCAGCCAGTTTGTGTTCTCAAAGTATTTCAGGCTATAGGCATTGCCCATTACAGCAACTATAACCCTCTTGTCGGTGCGCTCCTGCAGGTACTGTATAAAGGCTCTTGTGCCCACACCAATGCCATAGTCTTTGGCTGGCGTTGAATTCATGTTATGGATACTTACCACCACCACATTATGGTCCTTTAGCTTAGGTATGATCCGGGCAAAGGATGAGTCGGGTGCAAAGCGATCCGAAATAGAGAACTTGGTTACCGGGGCATAGTACCCGAGTGTTTCCTGAAATTTGTTAACATCAGTTACACCAATGGCCACCGATGCAATATTCAGGGTATCCAGGGAGCGAAAAGGCAGCAGGCTGCTTTTGTTTTGCACTACCGTAACGGCATGGTCGTAGAGTTGCTCCTGCACTACAGAGCTAACAGGGCGTTCTATTTCATCCTGCAGGTTTTCCAGGGCAACTGGTTTGGTATTGTTCAAGCCTGCCCAGTATTTGGTATGTAATATTTTGCGCACATGATGGTCAATTTCATCCTGTGTTATTTGTCCGGCTGTTACAGCTGCCTTTATTCTTTTTATTGCCACCGGAACATCTTCCGGAAAAAGCAAAACATCGTTTCCTGCCATCAGCGCTTTCAGGTCCACCTCACCAGGCTTGTAATATTTGCTTACGCCTTTCATGTTCAGGGCATCGGTAAACACAAGACCTTTGTAGCGCATTTTCTCCTGCAGCAAACCAGTTACAAGCGGTTTGGAAAGGGTAGTGGCCAAATTGCGTGTGCTGTCGATTTTGGGCATGTACAGGTGCGCTACCATAACACCCATCACACCAGCCTCAAATGATTTATGGAAAGGGTAAAGCTCAACCTCTGTCAGGCGCTTCATGTCGTGTGGTACTATTGGCAAGGCGTGGTGCGAGTCCACGTCAGTGTCGCCGTGGCCCGGGAAATGCTTGGCTACAGCCACAACGCCGTGGTCCTGCAGGCCCCGGATATAGGCAATACCCCTGCGGGTAACTTCCTCTTTAGACTCTCCGAAAGAGCGGTTTCCGATCACAGGGTTCTTGGCGTTCACGTTTACATCCAGCACCGGCGAGAAGCTTACATTCACCCCCAGGCGCTTCATCTTCAAGGCGATCTCACGGCCCATCAGGTAAACATACTTTTCGTCGCTCATGGCGCCCAGCGTCATCTGGCGCGCAAACTGCATGGTGCTGTCCAAGCGCATCCCGAGGCCCCATTCCGCGTCCATGGCAATAAGCATGGGCACCTTGGCCTGGCCCTGAAAGCGGTTGGTAAGTTTTGCCTGGCGCACCGGGCCTCCCTGCATAAACATGACACCTCCGATACCATAGCGGCTCACCAGGGTGTCTATCTCACGGAAGTGCTTTTCGGTTTTATTGGAATAGGCAGCTACCATAAATAGCTGCCCTATGCGTTGCTCGGGAGTAAGAGATACCATAACGCTATCGACCCAGCTTTGCTCCCTGGTACTCACTACGATGCTGTCTGATGACTTTAAAGACATCAGCGGCCCCATACCAAGAAAAACTACGATCAATAACCCTAAGCTAAAACTCTTCAACATCCTCTGCTTCTATTTTTTTATTAATTGGAACAAGTTAAAATTAAGCCTAATTTTGCAATAGACGGTTCAGAAAAACAGGCAACTATTCAAAGTTATGCCTTAGGCTAATAGCTGATCGGAGAGAAAGGCGAAATCCTAAATGCCAGCCTGCAGCTTTCGTGGCACCAAGAGTAGCAGCCTGTAATTATGCTAACGCCACCAGCCCTTTCTCCGATACAGAAATCGGCTTCTTTTTTAAGAAATCGATCATTCATCCGTACCTTTTAGCATTTTTCAGAACGTCTCTAATAAATCAGTCTGTAAATTAGTAATAAATTTTGGTGCTAATAAGTTCTGTTTTTCCATATAAATAAAAGCAAAAATATTACCGAAATTTGTTAAAAGCCTGATTTAGAGAAAAAAATATATAGTAATCAAGTATATTCAGACTACCGGATGCCCGACATCATACACTTACTGCCCGATTTTCTTGCCAACCAGATTGCCGCTGGCGAAGTGGTGCAGCGGCCAGCCTCCGTTGTAAAAGAACTGCTGGAAAACGCCATTGATGCCAGGGCTACCAACATACAGCTTATCGTAAAGGAGGCAGGCAAGCAGCTTATCCAACTGGTAGACAACGGTATCGGCATGTCTGAGACAGATGCTCGTATGTGTTTTGAGCGCCATGCTACTTCTAAGATCAGTACCACCGAGGATCTGTTCAGAATCCGGACGATGGGCTTTAGGGGAGAGGCCATGGCTTCGATCGGCGCTGTTGCCCAGGTAGAGCTCAAGACTAAGCCTAAGGGAGCTGAAACCGGCACAAAACTTTTGGTAGAAGGTTCTGCCGTTGTGTTGCAGGAGCCCGTTGCCACCCCTGAGGGTACCTCTATTGCAGTAAAAAACCTGTTTTATAACGTACCGGCCCGCCGCAATTTCCTGAAGTCGAATGCGGTGGAGATGCGCCACATACTTGATGAGTTTCAGAGAGTGGCGTTGGCCTACCCAGACGTGGCTTTTAGCCTGTACCATAACGACGTGGAGGTGTTTAACCTGCCGCCTGCCAAACTTAGCCAGCGCATTGTGGGCATACTTGGCAGCAACTATAAAGAGCAGATGGCTTATTGCGAAGAGGACACGCCTTTCCTGACAGTGAAGGGCTATGTGGGTAAGCCGGAGCATGCCAAGAAAACACGCGGCGAGCAATTCTTCTTCGTGAACAACCGCTTCGTGAAGAGCGGTTACCTGAACCATGCCGTTACTACTGCCTTTGAAGGCCTGTTACCCAAAGACAGCCATCCATTCTATGTGTTGTTCATAGAGCTTGAGCCGGAAAAAATCGATATAAACGTACACCCGACCAAAACAGAGATCAAGTTCGAGGACGAGAAAACGGTGTATGCCATTGTGCATGCTGCTGTAAAGAAAGCCCTGGGAGCTTACAACATTGCGCCTTCGTTAGATTTTGACGGGGATGTGAACTTTGCGCCTTTGCAGCCTATACGCTTGCAGGGCGGTTTTAACGAGTTCGATACGGAAAGTAAACCATCGGCAGGGGGAGGGAGTACCTCTTTCCCGGGATTTACGCCGCCTGCCCCGGCCAGAAGGGCAACCTCTAAGGGCTGGGAGCAGCTATACGAGCCAATGCGCCAGGAGCCGGTACAGGAAGGTCGTGTAAGTGCGGCCTCGTCAGGGATGGGCCTTTTGGATGAAGCTTTTGCAGTAGAGTCTCCGGGAACGGGTTCGGCCAACAAGGCCATTCAGATACATCAGAAATACTTGTTGGTGCAGGTTAAATCCGGAATGATGATCGTTGACCAACAGGCGGCGCAGGAGCGTATACTTTACGAAAAATATATTGGCTCGCTGCAAAAGAAAACCGGAGCCTCGCAGGCTTTGCTATTCCCGCAGACGATCGAGCTCTCTGCCGCCGATGCCATACTTGTAAAAGAACTTGCCTCTGAGTTTAAGGCGATGGGTTTTCAGTTCGAGGACTTCGGAGGTAACACGATCATATTGAACGGGATACCAGCCGACGTGCACGCTGCCAATGAGAAGGAATTGTTGGAAGAACTGGTAGAGCAGTATAAAAACAATTTGGCTACCTTAAAGCTTGATAAAAGGGAAAACCTGGCACGGGCTATGGCCAAACGCATGGCTTCACGCTCACTGGCACGCATGACGGATCTGGAAATGAATTCGCTTGTAGATAAGCTGTTTGCATGCCAGGTACCTAACTATACGCCGGGTGGGCAGAAGACCTTGGTTATTATGGAGCTGAGCCAGTTGCACGACCTCTTTCAGAAGGGGTAAGTTAATTGCTAAATTGTTGATGGTTTAATTGTTTTGTCTGAAGTATAAACTAGTAATTCCCGGTAACAACTTAAAACAAAAGTATAAGTATGAATTAAGCTTGCTTATACCTATACTTTCAAAATAAAAAAATCGCATGTTCAATATCACCCCCATGGTCAGGAATCTCCTGATCATAAATGTGGTCATTTATATACTTCAGGACAGGCTGTTCCCGACAGGACAGTTTGCCTTGTACCACTTTGGCTCTGAGTTTTTTCAGCCTATACAGCTGTTTACGCACATGTTTCTACATAGCACCCAAACATGGGGACATATTTTCAGCAACATGTTCAGCTTGTTCATCTTCGGGCCATTGCTGGAGCGTTTCTGGGGGCCGCAGCGCTTCCTGGCGTTTTACCTGATCACAGGACTTGGCGCCAGTTTACTTTATTCCGGAGTAAGGGCATACGAGTTAAAGGAAGTTCGCGAAGACGCAGCTACCTATATTGAGAATCCGACACCGATGGGGTTCTACAATTTTCTGGAGGATCATTTTGAGGGCAGGTACCAGCGGCAGTTTGTCGTAGAATACAGACGTAACCCTGATAGCGAATTATACATTGAGGAAAGTAAAAGCGCCGTTAAGGAAGTATACAACGAGTTGCTGAACGTGCCTATGCTGGGTGCCTCCGGCGCCGTATTCGGTATATTGATGGCCTTTGGATTGTTGTTTCCGAATTTAGAACTGATGCTGCTGTTCTTGCCGATACCTATAAAAGCAAAATACTTTGTGCTCATGTATGGTGCGTTTGAGTTGTATGCCGGGTTTAACCGCATGCCCGGCGATAACGTAGCACACTTTGCGCACCTTGGCGGCATGCTGTTCGCGTATATACTTATAAAAATGTGGCAACGCAGCGATTACCAGGACAACTACTAACGACTAATGAGTATTCTCGAAGATATAAAGCACTCTTTTAAGCAGCCAAACAACACACTTAAGCAGCTCATCCTGATTAATGTGATCGTGTTTGTAGTGCTGATTATTACGCGTACGATTCTGGTACTGACAGGAGGCGCCGGCGTTTACAATATGCTGATGAAATTCATCGCGCTTAATTCGGAGCCCTTGGTTTTCATCACGCGCCCCTGGACGCTGCTTAGCTACGCCTTTACCCATGAGGGATTTCTGCACATTATATTTAACCTGCTTAACCTTTACTGGTTTGGTCAATTGATCAGGGAGTACCTGGGAGAGCGCAAACTCTTAAGCCTTTATATTCTGGGTGGCATTGCTGGTGGCGCCTTGTATATGCTAAGCTATAACCTTATCCCATACTTTGCCGATAGGGCTGCCGTTTCGTTTATGATAGGTGCTTCGGCAAGTGTGCTGGCTATAGTAGTGGCTGCCGCTACGTTGCTCCCGAATTATACTTTCAACCTTATCCTGATCGGGCCAATTCGCATTAAGTATATCGCTGCTTTTTTGGTGCTGCTTTCTATTTCCGGTGCCGTAGGCGACAATGCAGGCGGTAACATTGCCCACCTGGGCGGAGCCTTTATTGGCTGGCTGTTTGTAAAGCAGCTGCAGCGCGGCAACGACATGGGCCGGCCTATACTTGCCGTTACCGATTTCTTTGCCAACCTTTTCAAGAGCAGGCCAAAATTAAAGGTAACGCACCGTACCACAAATACTTTTTCTAATGGCCGAAAGCCAACTACCAGCCAGCCTGGCGGCAAGCCAAGCCAGAAAGAGATAGATCTTATTCTCGATAAAATCTCCAGCTCCGGTTACGAGAGTTTGTCAAAGGAAGAGAAGCAGAAGCTTTTCCAGGCAAGCCAGAAGGAGTAGATAAGAACCTACCTCATTAAAAGAACATTAGCCAGTCCTGCTTAGGTTGGCTTTTTTGTTTGGTAGCACCGGATCCAACCACCCCTAGCCCCTCCTTGTCTAAGGCGGGGAATTTTTACTTACTGTTTCAAATGTCATCTCTAAAGTAACTAGAATGTATTTTGTAGGGACAGGTCGCGACCTGTCCGAGGGTTGGCCGCAGCAATGAAACTTATACTTTAACTAAAGTTATAGCAGATTCCCCTCCTTAGACAATCGAGAACGAGAGTTCGAAGATTGCGAGCGCAGCTCTGAGGGGCTAGGGGTGGTTGGACCCGGTGCTGCAGATAAATCCTATAAATCCATTCAAGCCAATTAATCTGCGGTCAATAATCTTTTAAATCAATAAAATCCCCTTAATCACCGGTCAAATAAAAAACGGCGCCCCGTTTCCGAAGCGCCGCTTTAAATCAATAAGTATACTTTAGAAATTAAGCTTTGGCAGCGTTGATGTTGTCAAGCGCGTCCATTACTTCTTTCACGTGACCACGAGATGTCTCAAGCAGCTGCTTCTCATCTTCGTTCAGGTCAAGCTCGATAATTCTTTCGATACCGTTTTTGCCAAGGATAACTGGTACACCTAAATATACGCCGTCGATGCCGTACTCGCCTTCCAGTTTCACACAAACCGGGAATACACGACGCTGGTCACGAACGATAGCCTCTACCATCTGGGCAGCTGCTGAACCTGGTGCATACCATGCAGAAGTACCCATTAGTTTCACAAGCTCGCCACCGCCATTCTTTGTGCGCTCTACGATTGCGTTCAGTGTATCCTCGTCGATAAGTTCTGTTACCGGGATACCACCAACTGTAGTGTAACGCGGAAGTGGAACCATTGTGTCGCCGTGGCCACCCATCAATACAGCCTGGATATCTTTAGGAGATACATTCAGGGCCTCAGCAAGGAAAGCTCTGTAACGTGCAGTGTCCAGGATACCAGCCATACCCATTACTCTTGTGCGAGGCAGCTTAGAAGTAATGTGTGCAGCGTAAGTCATCACATCAAGTGGGTTAGAAACCACAATGATGATGGCGTTAGGAGAATGCTTAACGATGTTCTCAGTTACTGAAGTAACGATGCCCGCGTTTGTAGAAATAAGGTCGTCGCGGGTCATGCCTGGCTTGCGTGGCAAACCAGAAGTAATCACAACTACATCAGAGTCAGCTGTCTTGCTGTAATCGTTTGTTACGCCAACAGTGCGCGTGTCGTACAGGTTGATTGGGGCTTTTTGCCAGATATCAAGCGCTTTGCCCTCAGCAAAACCTTCTTTAATATCCACTAAAACTACTTCGTTCGCGATTTCGCGGTAAGCTAAAACGTCAGCGCATGTAGCACCCACGTTACCAGCTCCAACTACAGTTACTTTCATTATCGGATATGCTTTATTTTGTTTGAGATTCGGTTACTTCCGTAAAATTAGGAAAATCTATTTGAAAACCGTTGGTTTTCGGACAAAAGACACAAGACATAAGATTAAAGACTTATTAATTTTTTTGAAGAAAAACTTATCTTTTAATCCTCCGCATAAGTTAGTGTTATTCCTTAAGTATAAGTGGGAAAGTCCTGTGTCTTATGTCTTAAATCTTGTGTCCAACAGAAATCTCCACCACCCTTTCCGTCTTGTCTGTTACCTTAAACCGGTTGTCCAGGCGTTGGTTTACTACCCAGGCAATGGACTGGTCGGATACTAATACTAAGGTTTGGGGTTTAAGGTTGGCCGGTACTTTCTTGTCGATCAGGAAATCGCTGATCTTCTTTTTGCCGTTCATGCCTAATGGCACAAACCAATCTCCTTCCTGCCAGGTGCGCAGCTTCAGCGGGAATTTTAATTGATCGGCATCAAGTGCGGCCACATGCGGTTTGGTATTCAGTTTATACTTGTCGGCATCCACATACTTAAGCTTAAAGTATAAATTGCCAGCCTCAACCTCCGTGTCACCGTCGTTTATAAGTATACTTCCGAAACTGCTTAGGTTGCGCGGCGTTATCACCAGTTGGTCACGGTCTTTTACCAACGTATGCGTTGGGGAATCAAATTGCTTACCCGAAATACCCTCCAATGCCTCTACCAGCTCCAACACAACGGTGTAGCTAAAGTTAAACGGACGTAGCAGCTCATGCAGTACTACCGGCAGGCCAGTGGCGTTCTGTAGCGGCACCAGCGACACATACCAGGCGTTTTCGGCCTCTTTTATACTTTGCTCGCGCAGGTTCTCGATGTAAGCGGCAACTATACTTTCGGCATGACTCACACGCTCGGCGGTTTGCTGCATGGTTTCCTCCAGGCTTGGGTTTATTTCCTTCAATACCGGAATCACCTCATGCCTGATTTTGTTACGCTGATACTTGGTGGTTTCGTTGGACACATCTTCGCGCCAGATCAGTTTACGCTCCGTCACATATTCATAGATGTCGTCTTTGGTGACGGTGAGCATAGGCCTGATGATGTGGCCGTTTTTAGCCGGAATGCCGTGAAGTCCTGCGATGCCGGTGCCTCTGGTCAGGTGCAGCAATATGGTTTCGGCCAGATCGTTACTGTGGTGTGCCGTTGCAATATAGTCGTAGCCCTGTTGCTGGCGCACTTGCTCAAACCATAGGTAGCGCAATGTGCGTGCCGCCATCTGTATCGAGAGCTTCTCCTGCTCAGCAAAAGCGAGGGTATTAAAGTTCTCGGTAAAGAACGGCACATCGTATTGTTTGGCAAGCTTTTTGGCAAATAGCTGGTCGGCTTCTGCGTCTTCGGCGCGCAGGCCAAAGTTGCAGTGTGCGATGGCAAAATCATACTTTAGCTGGTGCAGTACTTCGCAGAGTACCACCGAGTCAATGCCGCCACTAACGGCCGCTAAAATTTTATTGCCGGGCTGGCAAAGGTTTTGCGATTCTATAAAACCTGAAACTTTCTGTAGCATAAAGCAGCGGCTGGTAATTTTTTTATAATTTTGAAATTAGAAAAGACATAAGATTTAAAACACAGGACACAAGATTTCTATGTAAACCTAGGTGCTTGCCTTAAATGATAGTAAAAAGTCTTTTGTCTTACGTCTTGTGTCTTGTATCCATTAAAATAAATGAACTACACAAAATTACTGTTTTCTCTTGTCTTTGCTCTTTTATCTGTTGCAGTTTTTGGACAGGAGCAGCTAAAGCGCCAGCAGCCTGTAAAGCAGCAGACGCAGCAGTTGCCTAAACAACAACCCAAGCCACAGCAACAGGGCGGCAAGGTAGAGCTTCAGGGTGCTGACTCGCTGGTTGGTGGTATCTTTAACGGGCAGCGGATAAACAAGCTTATTGGTAACGTGAAGTTTAAGCAGCGCGATGCCATACTGCAAGCCGACTCTGTGTATGAGTATAAAGAGCGCAATTTTCTGGAGGCGTTTGGTAATGTACGCATTCAGCAGGCGGATACCGTGACCATGCGCAGCGACAGGGCGACCTATGACGGCAATGCCAGGTTAGCCAAGATGGTAGGTAATGTGGTGATGCAGGACCCGCGCATGACACTTACCACACCCAGCATGGACTACAACCTGAACGAAAAGACGGCGACCTATACCGAGGGTGGTGTGATCGTGGACCCGGAGAACCGACTGGAAAGCCGCCGGGGCTCTTATGATACCCGTTCCAAGATGTATACTTTTCAGCAGGATGTAAAGGTAACTACCAAGGATTATAAGATCACGGCGCAGAACATGCGTTACAACACCCTGAGCAAGATCGTATACTTCCAGGGGCCAACCTTTATCCGGGGCGAGCAGGGTGATCTTTATGCTGAGGAGGGTACTTACAACACCATCACGAAAGTTTCTAATTTCGGCCGAAACGCTTACATCCTCACAAAAGAATACAGGCTAGGCGGCGAAAAGCTATACTATGACCAGGCGAAAGGCTATGGCTTTGCAGAGAAGAACGTGATACTGCGCTCATTGAAAGACGATGTAACGATCAGGGGGCAGGTAGGCCGCTACTGGCGCGACAAAGGCGAGGCCAAAGTATACGGCAGCCCGGTAATGGAATCTATACTTGATAAAGATACGCTGTACCTATCTGCAGATACACTGTACTCGAGGGAAGCCAAGGCCGGAAGAATGAAAAGTATGGTTTTCGCTTATCCCAATGTTAAGATCTTTAAATCTGACCTGCAGGGCAAAGCCGACTCGCTGAGCTACAACCGCACCGACTCTGTGATGCACCTGAACCGCAAACCAGTGCTGTGGAGCGATAACAGCCAGCTGGTATCGGATACCATACACGTGCAGATGCGCAACAAGACCATCGACAGGATGTACATGTACAGCAATGCTTTTATTGCCTCAGAGGATTCCCTTCAAAATTATAACCAGGTAAAAGGCCGTAATATGGTGGCTTATTTCCAGGAAGGCGACCTGCGCAGGGTTAATGTTAATGGCAACGGTGAGAGCTTATACTTTGCGCTGGAAGGAGATAGTACCCTTACCGGCATGAACAAGGCGATCTGCAGCAACATGGTGTTGAAATTCGGGGATAATAAACTGAAGACAATCTCGTTCTTGGTGAAGCCTGATGCCAGCTTTATTCCTCCGCATGAGTTAAACGATGCAGACAGAAGGCTGGAAGGATTTGACTGGATGTCTGGCCTGAGGCCAACCAAAAAGGATGTGTTTGCGGCGCGGATTCCTGCCAAGCCCAAAACCACTACTCAGCCTAAAAAAAGCACCACCGCCAAGCCAGGCACTAAAAAGCCGGTGAAGCGTGGCCAGTAAAAAGTAAAAAAAGTATGCTTGCAGCCGGATTGCGCCGGTCTGGTATTTCTATCTTGTAAATCACATAGATATTCTATAATTTTGCCCGTTCATGAAGAGAGGCTTTTTACATACCGTCGTTTTAGCAGGCTTGTTGCTGGTTGTTACCGGCTGCAGCAATTTTCAGAAGCTATTGAAGAGCAACGACGTTGATAAGAAATACAAAGCTGCCCTGGAGTATTACCAGAAAGAGGACTACTACCGCGCCAACCAGCTACTGGAGCAGGTATCGCCGTTGCTTACTGGTAGCGAAGAGGCAGAGCAGGCTAAGTTTTACCTGGCAGATACGTACTACGAGCTAGGGGATTACCTGCTGGCTGACTTCCATTTCAGAACGTTTTACCAGACATACCCGCGTAGCCCCTTAGCGGAGCAGGCGATGTATAACCAGGCGCTTTCGCTGTATAACCAGTCTCCAAGCTTTGATCAGGACCAGACCACAACGGTAACGGCAATTGAGGCACTGCAGGAGTTTCTGGTGCGTTACCCGACAAGTGACCGCACGAAGGAGGCAAACGAGTTGATAGACGAGCTGCTTACCAAACTGGATAAGAAGTCTTTCGATAATGCCCGTTTATACTACCAGCTGCGCTACTGGAAGTCTGCTGTAGTGGCCTTCGATAATTTCCAGAAAGAGCATGCGTCATCTCCTTTTAGTGAGGAGGCCGCTTACCTGAAACTGGACGCCCAGTACCGCTACGCACAGGAAAGCGTGCCAAGCAAACAGGAGGAACGTTACCAGCAGGCTGTGGAGTACTACCAAAGCTTCATCGATCAGTATCCTGACAGCAAGTTTACCCGTAATGCCCTGCAAGTATACGAGAACACACTGGCAGAGCTGGATAAGATCAACAAACAAAAAAAAACACAAGCAAATTCTTAAGATAAATATATGGCATCAGTTCCATCATCAATCGTAACCCGCAACATGGCCGACTTCGCAAACGAGACTGGCAACGTGTACATGTCTGTGGCTGTGATTTCTAAAAGAGCAAATCAGATTGCAGTTAAGCTTAAAGAGGAGTTGAACTCTAAATTGGCTGAGTTTGCAACAACTGTAGATAACCTGGAGGAAGTGTTTGAGAACCGTGAGCAGATCGAGATCTCTAAATACTATGAGCGTCTTCCGAAGCCTACCAGCCTGGCTATCGAAGAGTTCCTGGAAGGTAAAGTATATTTGCGTACTCCAGACGAGGAATCTTCAGAGGAGATTTCCCTGTAATACAGGAATATGCTCCGGCATAAAAAGATCATACTGGGAGTTTGCGGAAGTATAGCTGCCTACAAAGCAGCCATACTCGTACGCCAACTCGTTAAAGCAGAAGCAGAAGTGCAGGTTATCCTGACCACTTCTGCTTCTGAGTTTATTACCCCTCTTACCCTGGCCACTCTCTCCAAAAGGCCGGTATATACGCAGTTTGTAAAAGACGACACCGGCGTATGGACAAACCACGTGGACCTTGGCCTTTGGGCCGATGTCATGGTGGTGGCGCCGGCAAGTGCGAACACTGTTGCCAAAATGGCTAACGGGTTTTGCGATAACCTCCTTACAGCCACTTACCTGTCTGCACGCTGTCCTGTGTTTGTGGCCCCGGCCATGGATCTGGATATGTATCAGCACCCATCGGTTCAGGGAAATTTTACGAAGCTGCGCGGCTATGGCAACCGTATCATAGAAGCTGGTTATGGCGAACTGGCTAGCGGACTGGTAGGGCAGGGGCGTATGGCTGAGCCAAAAGAGATTGTTCAAGTGCTAGAAAACTTCTTTGCAGGTGACCGAAAAATCGTTTAAAGGCAAAACAGTAGTATTAACGGCAGGCCCAACACACGAGCCGATTGACCCTGTGCGTTTTATCGGGAACCACTCTACCGGTAAAATGGGTTACGCTTTAGCAGAATGCTTTGCGGCACATGGCGCTAAAGTGCAGTTGGTGTCAGGTCCTGTAAACCTGAAGGCTACACACGAAAGTATAAAGGTAACGCCAGTAACCACTGCCAACGAAATGTATGAAGCCGTTAAGCAGTTTGCGCCTCAGGCTGATATTATAGTGTATGCCGCGGCAGTGGCAGATTACAGACCAAAAGTGGTTGCCGATAAAAAAATCAAAAAAAGCGGCGACGAACTTACGATTGAGCTGGTTAAAAACGTTGACATAGCAGCGGCACTGGGCAAGGAGAAAAAAGAAGGCCAGTTTTCGGTAGGCTTTGCCCTGGAAACGCACAACGAAAGCGCCAACGCCCGCGAAAAGCTGCAGAAAAAGAACCTGGACATGATCGTGTTGAACTCATTGAACGATCCGGGGGCTGGCTTTAAGCACGATACAAACAAAGTAACGATTATTGAAAAAGACGCTACTACTGCCTTTGAGCTAAAGCAGAAAACAGAAGTAGCGCAGGATATAGTAAACCTGATCTGGGAAAGAACACATGGTTAAGAACATACTTGTTTTGCTGGTAATTTGCCTGACGGCCTGGAATGTAAATGCCCAGGAGCTGCAGTGTGATGTGGTAGTTAACAGCGAACAAGTACAGTATACCGACAAGCAATTGTTCACGGACATGCAGACACGCATTTTCGAGTTTATGAACAACCGCCGCTGGATCGACCAGGCTTACCGCCCCGAAGAAAGAATAAAGTGCCGTTTGCTTATTAACCTGACGGAAATGCCTGAGATAGGCGTATTTAAAGCCAACGTGCAGGTGGTATCGGTGAGGCCGGCCTATGGCACAGGCTACGAGTCCACGCTTTTCTCATTCATTGATAAAGACTGGACTTTCCAGTTCAACACCGCCCAGCCACTCGATTTTGCTGAGAACAGCTATACTTCCAATCTTTCTTCCATGCTGGCATTTTATGCTTACATGATCATCGGTATGGATAATGACAGCTTCGGCCGTTTGGGTGGTGCCCCTGCTTTTGATAAGGCCCGGGGTATACTAAACCTTGCCGCATCGCAGGGGGCAGGTTACCAGGGCTGGAAAGCTTTTGATAGCAACCGCAACCGTTACTGGCTGATAGACAACATGCAGGACCCGCAGTTTTTGCCGTTCCGCGAAGGGCTTTACAACATGCACCGCCAGGGCCTTGACATTATGGTTGAAAACCCGGAGAAGGCTAGGCAGTCTGTGTTGACAGTGCTGGAGAGTGTACAGCGTCTGCAGCAACAAAAACCAAACTCAGCAGCGGTGCGCTCTTTCTTCGATGCCAAGGCCGATGAACTGGTAAACATGTTTAAAAATGCAGCCCCTGCGCAAAAGCAACAGGCCTATACGTTACTTTCCCAAACAGACCCCACCAACAACAGCAAATACGAAGTTTTGCTAAAACGCTAAAATTTTTAGAATTCCGCTAAAAGGGTGTAACTTCACAGCCGTAGAACTCACTGCCAGATTTTATACTTTATACTATGGGCAAACGCCAGGTCCGTATCTTTCAAAAAGATCTAGAGAAACGCTTACCCGAAGTGCTGCAGCAACCTGTGGTGCAGGTGGTGCTGCGCAATAAAACTGTGTTAGCAGGCTCATTGTCAGATACAAGTGCAGGCGGTTTGCAGCTTAAGGATTTCCGGTTTCATAAACATGAGTTTACTCTGGAAGAGGTGGAGGAGATCATCTACGATATTGAAGCACCTTATTAAAGTATACTTTAGTTGCCTCATCTTAATCTTATCTCCCCATTCTGTCATCCAGAAGGGATCTTGGTAGAAGGGAGGTTAAGCTAGTGAGATTAGTAAAACAGATTCCCTGATTGATAACTTATACTTTGACAGCTTTACGGCTTGCTGGTGAAAACACGCAGCAAGGGCAGGCAGTTAAAGTTCTGATTAAAATATTTAATAGTTTATAAAACAAGCCATTGTTGGTGATATCACCAACAATTTATACTTTGGCTGCTACCCGGCTTGTTGGTGAGAACATACAACAAGGGTAGGCGATATAAATTCGGATTTAACTATACTTCCACTACATCAAAAATATTTACAGAAATACCGAACTTTAGCATAGGCAAAAAGTCTTACATCTTATGTCTATAGTCTTGAGTCTACATTTATGCTGATAGATCTTAAAATAAAAAACTACGCCCTGATCGAGAAGCTGGAGATGAACCCTTCTCCGGTGCTGAACATCATTACAGGCGAAACAGGTGCTGGTAAATCCATTATGCTGGGGGCCATCGGGTTGCTATTGGGTAACCGTGCCGACTCCAAGCTGCTCTTCGACCAGGAACAGAAATGTGTGATTGAGGGTGTGTTTGATATTTCGTCTTACAACCTGAAGGAGATTTTTACGGCTGAGGACCTGGACTATGATGATCAGTGTATACTTCGCCGGGAGATTAGCCCAAGCGGTAAGTCGCGTGCTTTTGTAAACGATACTCCGGTTACGCTTGATGTGATCCGAAAGATAGGGGAGAACCTGATGGATATCCACTCGCAGCATGACACGCTTCAGTTAGGAGACACCAGTTATCAGCTTAACATCCTGGACGTGTATGCCGGTAACACCTCTTTAGATATTTACGCTGGCAACCTGTCTTACCTGAAAGACTACCACGACACTTACCGCAAGTATAAAAAGCTGGAATCGGATTATCGTAAACTTGAAGACCAGTTAGCCCAGGCGCAAAAAGAACTCGACTACCATACTTTCCTGCTGAACGAACTGGAGGAGGCAAACCTACAGGAGAACGAGCAGGAAGAACTGGAAAATGAATTGAAGCAGCTGGAGAATGCTGAAGATATAAAAGTAAAGCTAACCCAGGCTGTGCAGTACCTGACGGAGTCGGAGTTTAACATCACGTCGGCTTTAAAAGACACAGCACACCTGATCGGGCAACTGGCAGCTTTCTCTCCAAAGTATGACGAGCTGCGTACCCGCACCGAAAGCTGCATGATAGAGTTGAACGATATTGCCGGTGAGTTAGAGGATGCAGAGCGCAAAACTGAGGCAGACCCGGAGCGAACCGTAGAGGTGCAGGAACGCCTGAACATGATCTATACTTTGCAGCGCAAGCATCAGGTACAGACAAATGCAGAACTTATCGAAATACAGCGCGACCTGGAAGGCAAAGTAGGCAGTGTACTTAACCTGGATTCTGCAATTGCCAGCACTAAAAAAGCGATGGAAGCAGCTAAGAAAGAGGTTTTGGCCAAAGCAGCTATACTTTCAGAACGCCGTAAATCATCGTTTGGCCAGTTTGAGCAGGAGCTTTATAGTTTGCTTGCAGAGCTTGGCATGCCGAATGCCCGCATTGTAATTCAGCACGCCGATACCACACCGTCTGCCACGGGTACCGACGAGATAAGTATACTTTTCAGTGCCAATAAAGGTGCACAGCCGCAATCTTTGGTAAAGGCTGCTTCAGGCGGTGAGTTCTCAAGGTTGATGCTTAGTGTAAAGTATATGCTGGCAGATAAAACTGCGTTACCAACTATTGTTTTTGACGAGATCGATACGGGTATTTCTGGAGAAGTAGCCGTGAAAGTGGGTAAGATGATGCAGCAGATGGCGCAGAAGCACCAGATCATTGCTATCTCGCACCTTCCACAGATTGCCGCACAGGGCAATGCCCATTATTTTGTGTACAAGCATGATACTGAGGACCGCACCATCAGCCGAATTAAGAAGTTAAACGAGGAAGAACGTGTGAACGAGATAGCACATATGATAGCCGGTGCCAACCCAAGTGCCAATGCCTATCAAAGTGCAAAGGAGTTACTGTCGATGTAAGACCTCCCCCAAACATGAATCATCCCGAACTTTTTAACCTAGAGTAATAGCTAAGTTCGTCGAAGAGGTTGGCCAGTGCCAATCGGATGCGGTAAAGCGGCGTGGGAGTGTTCCTGCACCGCTTTCCTGTT